>NZ_JADPZX010000002.1:0-300000 GCF_015712165.1 Streptomyces spinoverrucosus
GTCGGTGTGGCTGCCGGGCCTGCTGGCCGCCGGGGGCGGTGGGGGCGGCGCTGCTCCTCGCCGTCTCCTCGTACGCCCCGCCGCTCGCCTGGGCCGCAGCGGTGGCCGTCGGGGTGTTCGCGGTGGCCGCCAACGCGGTGTCGATGGTCTGGTGATGCAGCGTGCCGCGCCCGGTCGGGCGGGCCAGGACTCGGCGCTGGTGTCGGCCGGGTTCTTCGCCGGGTTCGCGATCGGGCCACCGTTGTTCGGTCTGCTGGCGGAAACCGGCCGGTACGGGGTCGGGTGGGGGCTCGTGGCGGGCGAGTTCGCGGCAGCGGGAGTCGTCGCCGTGGTGTGGGCGCTGCGGGAACGTCGTACGGCCGTGCGGACATGACGGCGTCGATCCCCTCGTGGGCAGATCGTGCCCTCGCTTCGGTACTCGGCAGAGTCGCCGTCACCCGCGCCGAGGTCGGCGACCGCTTCCCGCTGTTCGCGGACCCGGCCGACGGGAGGTGGACGACGACCGGGCGCGGCTCGTGGACCGGCGGCTTCTGGGCGGGGCTGTTGTGGCTGCGCGCCCGGTACACCGGTGATCCGGCGGACCGGGAGGCCGCGCGGGTCGGCACGGCCCGGCTCGCGGGCTGGGCCGAGGCGGACACCGCCACGCGGGGGCTCATCTTCTGGTACGGCACCGCCCTGGCCGACGGTGAACCCGGCCTGCGGGAGCGCGCGGCCCGGGCCTGTCTGGACTCCTTCGACCCGGAACTGGGGCTGGTGCCCTGGGGTTCGGCGTTCGGCGGGCCCCGGCTGCTCGCCCGGGTGGACGGTGTGCCGGGGCTGGTGCCGCTGCTCGCCACGGTGGACAAGGAGGCGGCCGTATCCCATCTGCGGCGCCACCTCGACCTCTGCCTCGGGCAGCGGCCACGGTGCTGGTCGTGGCAGTACGAGCCGGGCCCGGGCTGGACCGCCCGGGAGGATCCGCCCCCGGGCTGGAGCCGGGGCCCGGCCTGGCTGCTGCTGGCGACGGCCGAGGCCGCGCACCTTCTGAGCGAACCCGCCGGGGCTGCGGGCGAGTTGATGTCCGACGACCTCGTCCCGCTCGCCGACGCGGCGCAAGCCGACGGCCCTCGCGACACCTCGGCCGCCGCGATCACCGCGTCCGCCCTGCTCGTCCTCGGTCGCCGTGACCGGGCCGTCGCCGTCCTCGAAGAGCTGGTGCGCTCCCATCTGACCGACGACGGCCGCCTGTTGGACGGCTGCTACGACCTCACCTCCGCAACGGCCGTCCGACACGAGCTGATCTGGGGCGACTTCTTCCTCGCGTACGCGCTCGCCCTGCTCACCGGCCTTGTCGAGCCCGCCTAGGAACGCAGCACTCGGCGTGCCACCGACGTGATGTGCAGTTCGTCCGGGCCGTCCAGGATGCGTGCCGCGCGGCCGGTGCGGAAGAGGGCGGGCAGCGGGGTGTCCGGGCCGAGGCCCGCCGCGCCGTGGACCTGGATCGCCGCGTCGGCCACCTGCTGCAGCGTGCGGGCCGCGGCCACCTTGGCCAGGCCGACCTCGACGTGGGCGTCGAGCCCGGCGTCCACCCGGGCGACGGCCTCGTGGACGAGCGGCCGGGTGGTGCGCAGGGCCAGCAGGGACTCGAAGATGTGCCGCTGGACCAGTTGGAGGTCGCCGAGCGGACCGCGTGAGCCGGTGCGGGCCAGGGCGCGCTCACGCATCAGCTCGAAGGCCCGCTGAGCCTGTC
This sequence comes from Streptomyces spinoverrucosus, assembly GCF_015712165.1. NCBI lineage: Bacteria > Bacillati > Actinomycetota > Actinomycetes > Kitasatosporales > Streptomycetaceae > Streptomyces > Streptomyces spinoverrucosus. Next base: position 1,730 of record NZ_JADPZX010000002.1, read on the forward strand.
CGAGCCAGCGCAGACAGCGCAGGGTACGGCCGAGTTGGAGGCGTTCGCCCGCGACGGTGAGGGCGGTGCCGCGTTCGCCGATCAGGTGGTCGGCGTCGACCGTCACCTCGTCGAGTGCGATCTCGGCCTGACCTGCCGCGCCGAGCACGGGCAGGTCGCGCACCACGCGGAAGCCGGCCGAGCCGGTGGGCACCAGCAGCAGTGACAGCCCTTCCCGGTGCGGCGCCGAGCCGTCCGTCCGGGCCAGTACCGTGACGAGGTCGGCGTCCGCGCCCCCGCTGGTGAACCACTTGCGGCCACTGATGCGCCACGCCCCGCCGTCGGCGGGTTCGGCGCGGGTCGCGGTGCGGAAGGGGTCGGTTCCGGGGACGTCGGGTTCGGTCATCGCGTAGCAGGCCCGCAGATCGCCGGCGACCAGAGCGGGGACGTACGTCTCGCGGACGCGCGCACTGCCGTGCCGCCACAGCATCAGGGCGTCCAGCAGCGACGCCGAGCCGAGTGCCGCCGGGCCGTGGTCGCTGGCGCCCTCGGCTTCGGCGATGTGCGCGTACGACCGCAACGGCAGCCCCTGCCCGCCGAGTTCGACGGGATGCGGCAATGCCCACAGTCCGGCGTCCTTCGCCTCCTTCCGGAGCCGGGCCAGCACGGCGCCCGCTTCCGGCCCGCCCGCGTCCAGCACCGGCTCGTGGGGCATGACCCGCCCACGGACGAATTCCGCCACCCGCTGCCGCAACTCCGCGATGTCCTGCGGGCATTGCGGCTCACCCTGCGTCACTCGCACCACTTTCCTCCGCTCCCGTGGGAACTCCGGCCGTCGCCGGTCCGACTGCTCTTGTCGTGGAACAGGTCGGGGGCGACCGCCCCCGGGTTCCCGAGCGTCAGGAAGGAAAGGCATGGCAACTCCAGCCACACCCATCACCCTGCGCACAGCCCGTCCGCTGGAGGGGCTGCGCATGGAGACCTCGGGTCCGCCCGGTCCGGCGGACGGTCTCGTTGCGGAGCATCTGCGGCTGCTGGGCGCCACGGGCGACGGCCGACCTGGTGGGCGGTTCACCCTGTCCGGGCGGCAGTCCGGGGCAGGGGCGGTCACCGCCCGTACGACGTGGGGCGACGGCGTCGTCGACGAGTCGACCGTGCAGGCGGCCACCGGCGTCATGGCGGTGCACGGCCGTCGCGACGGCGGTCCGCGGGGCCTCGCCGTCGACTACGCGGCCACCGCCACCGGAGTACTCACCGTGCAGGCACTGCTGGCCGGGCTGCTCGCACAGGCCCGTGGCGGACGCGTCCCCGGCGCGGAGGTGAGCGCGGATCGGGCCGGGTTGCTGGCCGTCTCGCAGTACCTGGCCGCAGCCGGGGCCGAGGAGGGCGAGGCCGCCGAACTGGCGCCGGGTGGACCGCCCTTCACCACGGCGGACGGGACGCACTTCGAACTGGAGACGCTCGACCCCGGCGGGTGGGCCGCGTTCTGGCGCGCGCTCGGCGCGCCCGAGGAGGCGATACGACGGGGTTGGCGGCCCTTCCAGTTCCGGTACGCCACCGCCTGCGCGCCCTTCCCGCCCGTACTGCACGTGATCGTGCGGGCGAGTCCCTGGGAGCGGGTCCGGGAGGCCGCCGACGGCTCCGGCGTGGACGTGTGCCCGCTGTCGTCGCTGGCGCGGCGGGCCGCCGAGTACGACGGCGCGCCGCCCTGGAAGCTCGCCCCGCACGAGGCGTCGTACGCCGGAGCGACGGCATCGGTGGACGCCCCGCTCGCCGGACTGACCGTCCTGGAGGCGGGCCGCCGCATCCAGGCACCGCTCACCGCCCATCTCCTCGGCCTGCTGGGCGCGGAGGTCGTCCGGATCGAGCCGCCGGGCGGTGATCCGCTGCGGGGCATGCCGCCCGCCTGTTCGGGGATCTCGGCACGCTGGCTGGCGCTCAACCGGGGCAAGAAGGCAGCCGAGGTGGACATAAAGTCCGCGGCGGACCGTGAGCGGCTGCGCGAGATGGCGGCCGAGGCCGACGTCTTCCTGCACAACTGGGCACCGGGCAAGGCCGCCCAGCTCGGCCTGGACCACGAGGACCTGGCCGCCACCAACCCGGCGCTGGTCTACGCGTACACCAGCGGCTGGGCCGGCCGGCTGCCCGGCGCGCCCATGGGCACCGACTTCATGGTGCAGGCCCGTACCGGGGTCGGTGAGGCCGCCCGGCCCGCCGACGAGCCGCCGGCGCCCTCGCTGATGACGCTGCTCGACGTGCTGGGCGGGCTGCTCGGCGCCGAGGCGGTGCTGGCGGGCCTGCTGCTGCGGGAACGCACGGGATGCGGTGTGCGGGTGGACTCGTCCCTGCTGGGAGCCGCCGACGTCCTCACCGCGCCCGCCCGCGCCCGGGCCGCGCAGGGGCTCGACCCACGGCAACCGGCGGGCTTCCGCCGTCCGCTGCGGACGGCCGACGGCTGGATCGCCCTGCCGGACCACGCCGCGATCCCGCACGATCTGCGCGCACTGTCCACCGGGCAGGCACTGGAACAGCTGCGCGGCCGCGGACTCGCGGCCGTTCCGGTCGTCGCCGATCTCGCCGACCTGCTCTCCACCCGCTCGATCGGCCGCGACGCGCACGGCGCGCCCGCCGTCCCCGCCCCCTGGAGCTTCGTATGACCGTCACCCTGCACGACCTGCTCCCCGCCGACCTGCGCCGCTCCTGGGCCGTCGACGGCACCTGCCCCGACCTGGACCTCTACAGCCTCTACCGCGCCCACCAGATCGCCGACCCGCACCGTACGGCGGTCATCGACGCCAAGGGCAAGCTCTGTTACACCGCGCTGGACCGCAAGGTGCGATGTCTCGCCGCGGGACTGTCGAACCTGGGCATACGCGCCGGTGACGTGGTCGGCATACAACTGCCGGGCGGCCGTAACGCCGTGATCGCGGACCTGGCACTGGCCGCCCTGGGTGCCGTCGCGCTGCCGTTCCCGGTGGGCCGCGGCGGACGGGAGGCGGTCTCGCTGCTCGCCAGATCGGAGGCGGTCGCGGTCGTCGCGGCCGCCGAGCACCGCGGCAACCACCATGCGGCCGACCTGCTGGCCCTGACCGGTGAACTGCCCGCCCTGCGCACCGTGATCGCGGCCGGGCCCGGCAGCCCGCCCGAGGGCGCGGTCGCGCTGTCCGAGCTGCTGCGCACCGACCCCAAGGCCTTCGTCCCGGCCCGTCCCCACCCCGACTCCGCCGCCCGCATCCTCGTCTCCTCCGGCTCGGAGTCCGAGCCGAAGATGGTGGCGTACTCGCACAACGCGCTGGCCGGCGGGCGCGGCAACTTCCTCGCCTCCCTCATGGCCGACGGGCAGCCGCCGCGGTGTCTGTTCCTGGTGCCGCTGGCCTCCGCGTTCGGCAGCAACGGCACCGCCGTGGCGCTCGCCCGGCACGGCGGCACCCTCGTCCTCCTCGACCACTTCACCCCCGAGGCGGCGCTGGAGGCTCTCGCCGCGCACCGGCCCACCCATGTCCTCGGCGTGCCGACCATGATCCGGATGATGCTGGACCGCGCCGCCGAGGGCGGCCACACGGAGTTCGCCCCGCCCACCGCCCTCGTGGTCGGCGGCTCGCCCCTGGACGAGGCCACGGCAGCGGAGGCACGGCGCGTCTTCGGCTGCCCGGTCGTCAACCTGTACGGCTCGGCCGACGGCGTCAACTGCCATACGGGACTGGCCCCCGAGAACGCGGGCGGTGACGGCCCGGGGATCCTCGCGGGCCACCCGGACCCACGCGTCGCCGACATCCGTATCGCCGCGCCCGGTACGCGCGAACTTCAGGAGCTGCCTCCTGGCACGGTCGGCGAGATCGTGGCGCGCGGGCCGATGACCCCGCTGTGCTACGTCGCCGCCCCCGACCTCGACACCCGCTACCGCACCGCCGACGGCTGGGTGCGCACCGGCGACCTCGGCCTGCTCCAGGAGGACGGCACCCTGCGGGTCGTGGGCCGGCTCAAGGACGTGGTGATCCGCGGCGGGGCCAACATCAGCCCGGCGGAGGTGGAGATCGAGCTCGCGACCCATCCGCTGGTGCGGGACGTGGTGTGCGTCGGGGTCCCCGATCCGCTGATGGGCGAGCGGCTCGCGGCCTGTGTGGTGCCGCGCGAGGGCCGGGCGCCCACGCTCGACGAGCTGTGCGCCCACCTCGACAAGCGTGGTCTGGAGCGGCGCAAGCACCCCGAACGGCTGCTTGTCGTCGCCGAGTTGCCGCTCACCCCGGCGGGCAAGCCCGACCGGGCCGGGCTGCGGGAACGATTCGGCACACAGACGACCCCCGAGCAGCCGCTGGCCCCGGCCGGCTGAGCCGCCAACGCCCTGAGGGCCGCCCGGATGGGGCGGCCCTCGTCGCGCGCGACCGTCTCTACGACGCGGCCATCGCCGTCTCCATCATCTGCGCCGCGTCCCGGTAGACCGCGAGCAGATCCAGGTCCTCGCCCGGGTAGTTGACGATGTCCACCTGCTCGGCGCCCGAGTCGGGCAGGACCGTGCCGGTCGTCATGTGCGCGTTGTTGAGTACGAGTTGGGGTTTCTTCTTCGACAGGTCGGACAGCTGCTTCGCCGTCACGGCCTCCGGCCCGTAGGTACCGGCGAGGTCCGCGCCCGCCATCTTCGCCGCCCACGTCGAGAAGACCTGGGCGACGACGGTGGGCCGCTTTCCGTCCGGCCACCGGTCCTTCAGGTCCTTTTGCAGGGTGCCGTACTCGGAGTCGAAGGACGAGGTCCACTTGGTGGCGGCGTCCTGGGTGCCGAACATCTCGGCCAGTCGGGTCACCTCGGCCTTCGCCTTGTCCGCGTCGTTGTCGAGGTTCACCTCGACCAGCTCGGCGTCGGACCCGGCCGCCTCCTTGATCTTCGCGGCGTACGGCTCGAAGGGCGCGTAGAGCACGTAGTCGGCGTCGGCCACCGCCGCGAGGTCGGAGGGCTTGGGGTCGTAGTCGGGGGCGTGCTGCACCGACTGCGGGACGATCACCTTGACGTCCTGTGCGCCCGCGGCCTTGGCGAGGGCGCCTTCCCAGGTGGTGGTGGCCACGACGACCGGCCTGTCCGAGGAGTTCTTGGCTCCGGACGACGAGGAGGACGCCGATTCGCCGCCGCAGCCGGTGGTGGTCAGGGCGAGCCCCGCGGTGAGGGTCAGTGCGAGGACGGGAGTGATACGGACGCGGGTGCGCGCCATGAGCTGATTCTCCGTTCGGGGATGAGATGGACGGCGAGGACGACCACGCCGGCGGTGAGGACGAGGACGGGCCCGGGCGGCCAGTCGAAGCGGAGCGCGACGAGGAACCCGGTGAGGTTCACGGCGATTCCGATGCCGACCGCCCAGGCGGTGATGGATTTCAGGGACGTGCCCAGGCGGCGGGCGGCGAGCGCGGGCAACAGGGTGAGGGCGTCGACGAGCAGCGCGCCGGTGAGCTTGATGGCTCCGGCGACGGCCACCGCGACCAGCACGAGCAGCACCAGGGTGAGCCGCTCGACCCGTACGCCGGAGGACAGGGCCAGTTCACGGTCGTACAGCAGCAGGGCGAGATCGCGGCGCCGCCACCAGAACAGGGCCGGGACGACGACGGCCAGGGCGCCGATCACCCACAGGTCGGCGGTGCCCACCGACAGGATCGACCCCCACAGCAGCGCGAACGCGCCCGCCGCGTTGACCCCGGAGACCGCGAGCACGAGCAGTGCGGCCGCGATCGCCAGGCTCATCAACAGGCCCATCGCCCCGGACAGCCCGTCCGGGGTGCGGGCCAGCGGCGCGACACCGGCCCCGGCGAGAGCGCAGGCGAGCAGCGCGCACAGCATCGGGTCGAGGCCGGTCAGCAGACCGACCGCGATACCGAGCAGCGCCACGTGCATCATCGCGAACCGCACCGGCATGATGTCGAGCCCGACGATCACGACACCGATCACGGGCAGGCCCACGGCCGCCAGCAGCAGGGCGACCCCCGCGCGCTGGACCGGGACGAGCTGCAGCAACTGGCCGACGTCGGCCGCGGCCAGGGCGTTCACCGCACCTCCCGCAGACAGCCCGCGGCCATCTCCAGCACCCGGTCGCAACGGTCGGCCAGCGCCCTGTCGTGCGTGACGACCACGACGGTCACCGGCAGGGACAGCAGCACGTCGGCGGCCTCCTCCTGCCCGGCGAAGTCGAGCGCCGCGGTGGGCTCGTCGGCCAGCAGCACCCCGGCGCCGGCGGCCACACAGCCGACCGCCCGTGCCAGGTACATCCGCTGCAACTGGCCCCCGGACAGCGTGTGCAACGGCCGGTCCACCAGGTGTCCCACGCCGAGCTTCGCCGCCGCCTCCACCGCCTCGGCCCGCGCGCCACCACTCGCCAGCAACTCCCCGGCCAGCAGCGGAAACCGGCCGACCGCCGGTTTCTGCGGAATCCACGCGCACACCCGGCGCCGCCACGCCCACTCGGCCGCGCTGCGGGTGTCCCGGCCTCCGACCAGGATCCGGCCGCCGCACTGGCGGTGCAGGCCGAGCACCGCCCGCAGCAGCGTGGTCTTGCCCGAGCCGTTGGTACCGGTCAACGCCACCCGCCGGCCGGCCGCGACGTCGAGGTCGACGTCCCGCACGGCCTCCACACGGCCGTGCCGGCAGGCGACATCGCGCATCACGACGTCCAGTCCGTCCATGCCACCTCCTCACTCCTCCACAGCAGTCGGAAGGAAGGGGCGGCTGGTTCCCGGCGCGTCCTCGCGTGTCCCACCTCACCATCCGAATGCCGGACGCGCCCTCCCCTCCCCCGCGCCGCCGCGTAGGCTGACCCACGCAGCTGGTTCGCCCCGTCAGCCAGGCGGGAGCGTCGTAAGAGGGAACCCGGTGGGAATCCGGGACTGCCCCGCAGCGGTGAGCGGGAACGACCGCCGTCTTACGCACTGGGCCCCGAGGAAATGGGCCTGGGAAGCGACGGCCAGTAGGTGCCTCGTACGACACGAGGCGTGCCCGCGAGTCCGAAGACCTGCCAACTGCCCGCGCGCGACCCCTCGTGCGTGGACATCCCGGTGACCTCGAGGGCGGGTCGGCGTACATACCAGGCGGACGACCGCGCAGCACCTGCTGCCGCGCGACGTGGTTTCCGTCCGGTTCGTCACCCCTTCGCGCTCTCGTCCCCGTCTCCGGGATCTCAGGGATTCATCTCGCGAAGGAGATCTCCGTGACCAGCAAGTCCGCAGCCGCGGCAGCACGGGCCACCGTGTACGGCTACCCCCGCCAGGGACAGAACCGGGAACTGAAGAAGGCGATCGAGGGCTACTGGAAGGGCCGCGTCACCGCCGACGCCCTCCGCACCACCGCCGCCGAGCTCCGCGCCGGCAACTGGCGCCGACTCGCCGAGGCCGGTGTCCACGAGGTGCCGACCGGTGACTTCTCGTACTACGACCACGTGCTCGACACCACCGTCATGGTCGGCGCGATCCCCGAACGGCACCGGGAAGCCGTCGCCGCCGACGCGCTCGACGGCTATTTCGCCATGGCCCGTGGCACCCAGGACGTGGCGCCGCTGGAGATGACCAAGTGGTTCGACACCAACTACCACTACCTCGTGCCGGAGTTGGGCCCGGACACCGTCTTCGCCGCCGACTCCACCAAGCAGGTCGCGGAGCTGAAGGAGGCCCTCGCCCTGGGCCTGACGGCCCGGCCGGTCCTCGTCGGCCCCGTCACCTACCTGCTGCTCGCCAAGCCCGCACCGGGCGTGCCCGCGGACTTCGAACCGCTCACGCTGCTGGACCGGCTGCTGCCCGTGTACGCCGAGGTGCTCGCCGACCTGCGTGCGGCCGGCGCCGAGTGGGTGCAGCTCGACGAGCCCGCCCTCGTCCAGGACCGTACGCCCGCCGAACTGAACGCCGCCGCCCGCGCCTACCGCGACCTCGGCGCGCTGCCCGACCGGCCCAAGCTGCTGGTCGCCTCGTACTTCGACCGGCTCGGTGACGCCCTGCCCGTGCTGGCCAAGTCGCCCGTCGAGGGCCTCGCGCTGGACTTCACCGAGTCGGCCGCCGCCAATCTGGACGCCCTCGCCGCCGTCGGTGGGCTGCCCGGCAAGCGCCTGGTCGCCGGTGTCGTCAACGGCCGCAACATCTGGGTCAACGACCTGTCGGCGTCGCTCACCACCCTCGGCACCCTGCTGGGCCTGGCCGACCGGGTGGACGTGGCCGCCTCCTGCTCCCTCCTCCACGTGCCCCTCGACACCGGCCTGGAACGGGACATCGAGCCGCAGATCCTGCGCTGGCTCGCCTTCGCCCGGCAGAAGACCGCCGAGATCGTCACCCTCGCGCGCGGCCTGGCCCAGGGCACCGACACCATCGCCGCCGAACTGGCCGCGAACCGCGCCGACCTGGCCTCCCGCGCGAGCTCGCCCATCACCCACGACCCGGCCGTCCGGGCCCGCGCCGCCGCCGTCACGGAGGCCGACGCCCGCCGTTCCCAGCCGTACGCCGAGCGGACCGCCGCCCAGCGCTCCCACCTCGGCCTGCCCCTGCTGCCGACCACGACCATCGGCTCGTTCCCGCAGACCGGCGAACTGCGCGCCGCCCGCGCCGACCTGAGGGCGGGGCGGATCGACGACGCCGGCTACGAGGAGCGCATCAGGGCCGAGATCCAGGACGTGATCTCCTTCCAGGAGAAGACCGGCCTCGACGTCCTCGTGCACGGCGAGCCCGAGCGCAACGACATGGTCCAGTACTTCGCCGAGCAGCTCACCGGCTACCTCGCCACCCAGCACGGCTGGGTCCAGTCGTACGGCACCCGGTACGTCCGTCCGCCGATCCTGGCCGGCGACATCTCCCGACCCGAGCCGATGACCGTGCGGTGGACGACGTACGCCCAGTCCCTCACCTCCCGCCCGGTCAAGGGCATGCTCACCGGGCCGGTCACCATGCTCGCCTGGTCCTTCGTGCGCGACGACCAGCCCCTCGGCGACACCGCCCGCCAGGTCGCCCTCGCCCTGCGCGACGAGGTGAACGACCTTGAGGCGGCGGGCACTTCGGTGATCCAGGTCGACGAGCCCGCCCTGCGCGAAACCCTGCCGCTGCGCGCCGCCGACCGCCCCGCGTATCTGGCGTGGGCGACGGAGGCGTTCCGGGTCACCACCGGTGGCGTGCGCCCGGACACCCAGATCCACACCCACATGTGCTACGCCGAGTTCGGCGACATCGTCCGGGCCATCGACGACCTCGACGCCGACGTCATCAGCCTGGAGGCCGCCCGCTCCCACATGCAGGTGGCCCGGGAGCTGGCCGCGCACGGCTACCCGCGCGAGGCCGGGCCCGGCGTGTACGACATCCACTCCCCGCGCGTCCCGAGCGCCGAGGAGGCGGCCGAACTGCTGCGCACGGGGTTGCGGGCGATCCCCGCGGAGCGGCTGTGGGTCAACCCCGACTGCGGGCTGAAGACCCGCGGTTGGCCCGAGACCCGGGCGTCCCTGGAGAACCTGGTCGCCGCGGCCCGCACGGTCCGCGGGGAGTTGTCCGTGTCCTGACCCGGACGAATCCGAAGGAGGGGCCGGGGCGCCGCGAGTGTCCCGGTCCCTCTCCGGGGGCCGACCGAGCCGGTTCAGGTCGCGGTCGCCTCGGCCGCCGCCCGTCCCGCCGCGCGGCCGGAGAACAGGCAGCCGCCGAGGAAGGTGCCCTCCAGTGAGCGGTATCCGTGGACGCCGCCTCCGCCGAAGCCCGCGACCTCGCCGGCCGCGTACAGACCGGGGACCGGGGTGCCGGACGCGTTCAGGACGCGGCCGGACAGGTCGGTCTGGAGGCCGCCGAGGGTCTTGCGGGTGAGGATGTTCAGCCGTACGGCGATCAGCGGTCCGGCGGCGGAGTCCAGGACGCGGTGCGCGGAGGCGGTGCGGCTGAGGGTGTCGCCCGGGTAGGCGAGCGCGTTGCGGATGCCCATGACCTGGACGTCCTTGGTGTACGGGTTGGCGATCTCGCGGTCGCGGGCCTCGATCTGCCGGGTGAGATCGGCAAGGTCGATCAGGTTCTTTCCCGTCAGCCTGTTCATGCCCGCCACCAGTTCCGGCAGCGTCTCGGCGACGACGAAGTCCTCGCCCCTCTCCTTGAACCGCTCGATCGGCTCCGGGGTCTGCCAGATCCGCGACAACAGCTTCCAGACGTTCTTCTCGGTCAGGTCGGGGTTCTGTTCGGAACCGGAGAGGGCGAACTCCTTCGCGATGATCTTCTGCGTGGTGACGAACCAGGAGTAGTCGTATCCGGTGTCGGTGATCGACTTCAGGGTGTGGAGTGTGTCGTATCCCGGGATGTCGGGGCTGGAGAAGCGCTTGCCGGTGGCGTCGAACCACATGGAGGACGGGCCGGGCAGGATGCGGATGCCGTGGCCGGGCCAGATCGGGTCGTAGTTCCTGAGGCCCTCGGTGTAGTGCCACATGCGGTCGGGATTGACGATCCGTCCGCCCGCCTGCTCAGTGATGGCGAGCATCCGGCCGTCCACGTGCGCGGGTACTCCGGTGACCATGGACTTCGGCGGGGTGCCGAGGCGGGCGGGCCAGTTCCGGCGGACGAGGTCGTGGTTGGCGCCGATGCCTCCGGAGGTGACGATCACGACGGGTGCGCGGAGTTCGAAGTCGCCGATCACGGTGCGGGAACTCGGCTTGCCGCGGGCGGCGTCGCTCGGCTCCAGGACCGCGCCCCGCACACCGGTGACGGTGCCGCCCGTGACCACCAACTCGTCCACTCGGTGACGGAATTCGAAGGTCACCAGCCCGTCCTCGACGGCCGCCCGCACCTTCTTCTCGAACGGCTCCACCACGGCCGGGCCCGTGCCCCAGGTGACGTGGAAGCGCGGCACCGAGTTGCCGTGCCCGTCCGCCAGGCCGCCGCCCCGCTCGGCCCAGCCGACGATCGGGAACCACTGCACGCCGAGCCCCGCCAGCCAGGACCGCTTCTCCCCGGCGGCGAAGTCCACGTACGCCTCCGCCCACTTGTACGCCCAGTAGTCCTGGCCCGACGGGTCGTCGGTCCCGCGGTCGAATCCGGCCGTACCCAGCCAGTCCTGCCAGGCGAGTTCGCGGGAGTCCTTGATGCCCATGAGCCGCTGCTCGTGGGAGTCGACGAAGAACAGGCCGCCGAAGGACCAGAACGCCTGGCCGCCCAGACTGGCCTCGGGTTCCTGGTCGAGCAGCAGTACCTTGCGTCCCGCGGCGGCCAGTTCGGCCGTGGCGACGAGTCCGGCGAGACCGTGTCCGACGACGATGGCGTCCGCGTCCGACGACGCGGCCGAGGCGGCGTACGCCGGGAGGGGAGCCTGGGCGAGGGCGGCACCGGCGAGCACGCCTCCTGCCACGGTGAGGGCATGGCGGCGGGTGATCGCGGCAGGGACGGACGAGTGCTCCATGGGCTGCCTTCCAAGGGGTGAGGAGGGGCCGCAGAGGTGGGGGGTGCTGCTGCGCGAACTGGGGTTACCGACGGTAGCCGTTACCGACGGTAGCTCAGGAGGCCGGTGGGCCGCCAGAGTCCAGCGCCGCCAACTCCCTCTCCCGGGGCTCCCCTTCGCCCTACCGCCCGGCAGCCGCGCCGTCCGCGCTTCGGAAACGGCGCCGGTAGCGCAGGTGGAGCAGCAGGGCGTACAGCGCGGCGAACGCCGTCCAGGCCAGGTAGAGGCCGGGCAGGCCGAGGCCCAGATGGACGCCTAGGAGCCAGCCGAGCGGGATGAGGAGCGTGTAGTCGGAGGTGACGGAGGCGGTCATGACGGACCGGGTGTCCCCCGCGGCCCGCAGCAGCGCGCCACGGGTCATCGCGAGCACCATCGGCGCCATGCTCAGCAGTGCCAGGGGCGTGGCGTGCCAAGCGAGTTCGGCGACTGCCGGGTCCTCGGTGACCAGGCCGATCAGCGGTCGACCGAGGGCGAGGGCAGCCGCCGACGGCAGGGCGAGCATGAGCAGCAGCAGCCTCGTGCCGGCGCGGTGCCAGGCATCGGCACGGTCGTGGTCGCCCCGGCCGAGTTCCTGCCCGGCCAGGACCATCACCGCGGATGCTCCGGAGGCCAGGACGGTGAAGACCACGAGGAGCAGGTTGTCCACGATGCGGTACGCCGCCAGCTCGTGCGTGCCCATCCGCGCGGCGAAACCGGCGAGCAGGGCCTCGTTGACATAGCCGATGCCCAGGGTGCTCATCTCCGGCCAGCCGATCCGCCACAGGCCGCGGGTGATGTCCTTCGTGCTCCCGGCGGGTTCACCGGTCGCCCGGAGCAGCCGCGTCCGGCAGTACAGCAGCAGATAGCCGGTGCCTGCGGCGGTGGCCACCAGCGTGGCGACGGCGGCGCCGGTGACGCCGAGCCCGGCCCGGAAGATCAGCAGCAGGCCGAGCGGCAGGTTCACCGCGTTGACCAGCAGCGCGGTGTACATGGAGACCCGGGTGGCGCCGATCCCGGCGCAGGCGCCCTGCAAGGTGAAGGAGACGGCGGCGACGGGCACGGCCCAGGCGAGCACGCGCAGGTAGGCGGTGCCGGACCCGATCAGGTCCTGCGGCGCGCCGAGCACGGTCAGCACCGGTGTGGCCACGGCGTACAGGAGCGCCCCGACGGCGACGCCGGCGGCGAGTGCGGTGATCAGGCCGACCCGGACCACCCGGGTGACCTCCTCGGGGCGTCCCGCACCGTGGCGTTGCGCGACCTGCACCTGGACTGCGGTCGCCCAGCCGCGTACGACGATGAGCGCCACCAGGTACACCGGCGCGGCCAGCGCGAACGCGCTCAGGGCGTCGGTGGACAGCCGGGCGAGCATGACCGTGTCCACGATGTTCAGGACGATCTGTGTGAGCCCGGCGATCAGCAGCGGGTACGCCAGCCTCCAGACGGCCCGGAGGGCCGGCCGGTCCCGGTCCGCACCGGCGGGGTCGCTCACCGATGGGTCGGTGGTGGAAGGGTCGGTCACAGCGCGGCCTGGGCGGCTTCCAGGAGTTCGATGTCGCGGTCGAGCAGGATCAGGGTGTCCACGCGCGAGTCCTTCCAGGCGAGGATGCGGTCGATGATCGCCGGAAGGGGCCCGACGAGGGCGGCTTGGTCGAGCAGTGTGTCGGGCACCGCCGCGACGGCCTCGCTCCTGCGGCCGTCGGCGAGCAACGTCCGTATGTCGCGGGCGGGTCCCTCGTAGCCCATCTGGCAGGCCACGTCGAAGTAGGTGTTGCGCACTCCGGGACCGACCGCGCCGATCAGGTGGGCGAACAGGGGCCGCAGTTCGTCACGGCCCTCCTCGACCGTGTCGGCGCGGGCCACGTACAGGATCGGGCAGATCCTCATGTCGTCCGGTGACCGGCCCGCCCGGGCGAGGCCTTCGTCCAGGGGACGGGTCAGGGCCGCCTCGTGCTCGGGGGCGTACAGTCCCGACAGCCAGCCGTCGGCGATCTCGCCGGTCAGTGCCACGCTGCGGGGTCCGATCGCGCCCAGGTAGAGGGGGATGTCGGGGCGAAGCGGTGTCATCTCCGACCTCACCGGCCGCGCCTGGCCGCTGGATCCCGGCCCCCGGTAAGGGAGTTGGTAGATCTCGCCGTCGTACGTGACACGTTCGGTGCGGGCGATGGCCTTGCGCACGATGTCGACGTACTCGCGGGTCCGCCGCAGCGGTCGGTCGTACGGCCGGCCGTGCCAGCCCTCGACGATCCACGGGACGGACAGGCCGAGTCCGAGCCGGAAGCGGCCGCCCGTCAGCATGTCGAGGGTCATCGCGGTCATGGCGGTGGCGGCCGGGGTGCGCGCGGGGATCTGCATGATGGCGGTGCCGAGTTCGATCCGCCGGGTCCTGGCGGCCAGGTAGCCGAGGACGCTCACCGCGTCGGGGCCGTACTCCTCGACGCTCCACACCGAGTCGACACCGATCTGCTCGGCGCGTTCGACGATCGGCAGCACCTGCTCGATGGGTTCTCCGCCATAGCCGAGGGCCAGCCCGAGGCGCATGCGGCGGCTCCTTCCTTGTGTCGTGAGGGGGTCGTCGGTGCTGCGGAACGTCAGGAGAACGGCAGGGGGTCGAGCATCAGGTCGCTCTCCCCGAGCGGCCCGGGGACCCAGCCCCGGGCGGCCGGTTCCTCGTACAGGCGGCGCCCGCCGAGAAAGGGGAAGGCTGCCGGTGCGTTGCAGCTGAGACCGGGCACGAGGACCCGGGCGACGTGCAGGCCCGCGGCTCGCGCCTGCGGTGTCGTCAGATCGACGGTGATGACCCGCAGGCCCGAGACCGCCCCGGTGCCGGTGGTGTCGTCGGGCGGCACGGGGCCCGGGATGCCGGGAGCCCGCAACCGGTCGAGCCGCGAGTCGTGCATGCGCGGGTCGAGCCAGAGCTGGACGTGCAGCCGGACGTCGTTGATGTCGCGCAGATCGGGCCGGAAGTCGTCCCGGTAGGCCCGGTCACCGCGGTACGGCCGGTACGGGCGGTGGCCGTGGCGGCCCGTGCGGACGCCGGTCCAGAAGTCGCCGTCGCCGTCGAGCAGTTCCAGGCCGGTCTCGTGCATGCCGACGGCCTCGGTGAGTGCCTTGGCCGCCGCGTCCTCGGCGGTGGAGCGGCAGGCGCTGCCGAAGGCGACCAGTTGCCGCCCCGGATCCTCGATGAACGCACCGACGACCGTGATGTCGAACGTCGAGGGGATGCGGAGGAAGGTCACCTCGAGGCCGGCGCTCCTGGCCTCGCCTACCGCCGCTGCGACGGGCCCGCCCGGCTCCGGAGCGAGCGCGGCGGCCTGCGCACCGCTCAGCCACCACACGGTGACGGCGTCCCGCTCCAACACCTCTTCCAGAGCGGCGCGTCGGGCCTGCTCCGGGTCGGTACCGGCCGCTGTGCCCGCGAGGAGGGGGTAGTTGGTGGGCGGCTCGGTGGAGTGCGGGCCACGGAAGTAGTTGACGTATGCCAGTGACGCGGGGACGAGGACCTCCGCGCCGTCTGTGAGGTCCGTGCCCGAGATCCAGGCGATCTCCAGGTCGCGCGTCATCGCGACGAAGGGGAAGCCGCGACGGGCGTACTGGGACGGCGCGTAGAGGGCGAACTCGCGGGGGTCGATCGCGGGCCTGCCCGCTCGGGCCAGTTGTCCGTAGGAGGCGATGGGCAGGGTGGGCGGAACGGCGTTGCCGCAGTAGCGTTCGACGGCTTCGCCCATGGCCGCCTCGCGTGCCTTGTCGTGGTCGCCGAGGGCGGCGCCTCCGGTGACGGTGTCGACCACCCAGGGAGCGAACTCCGGGCGGGCCGACAGATGGGCGCTGTAGGAGACGCAGCTCGGCACGGTTTCGACACGGGGACGGTCGCGGGTGACCCGTTCGATGAGGCCTGGCACCACGGCGTTTCGCGTTCCTCTCCGCTGGGGCGGTACGACGCGGCGCGGCGGGAGGTGACGACGTCACCCCCCGCCGCGGTGGTCAGCTTTCGGTCTGCTCGTCCTCGACGTCCTCACGCCACTCGAACGGGGCGTCGATCGCCGGGGTGTGGGACTTCAGACCCTTCTGGGGCTCCTCGGGTTCGGCCCAGCCGTGATGCGCCATGTGCGTCCTCCTCAGATCGGATTCGGATCGAAGCACAGGACCCGCCAACTCACTTGCACATCCTGTGCAGTTGCGAGCTAGTTTCAGCACCAGATTAGCGCGTGCCGCGGATTCCTCAATGCTGCTTTCCGGCCAGGAATTGCGAAAACTCATCAGGCCAGCGAACAGTCCCCGCACTTCGCTCCCGAGGGCACCCGGTAATAGAGGCAGCAACTACGCCTGCGGAAACTCAGATCGGGGCCGACGACATTTCCGGTGCCGGCCAGCCGTCGGGTGTTCAGCAGGCCGTCGACGAGGTCGGTGAGGGGTTCACGCAGGTCCGGTCTGGCCGCCAGGACAGCGCGGGCCGCTTCGACCAGCGCCGAGGCGGCGTTCCCGGCCAGCAGCCGGGGCGCCACCTTGACGCGCAGTCCGGCGGCCAGCGCGTCCAGGTGGCGGGCCACCACGACCTCGTACAGCACGTCCGGGAGGCGGGGGGTCTCGGGAGCGTACCAACCGGTGGGGGCAGCGGGCAGGCGCAGTGCGGGGCCGTCGTCGGCGCGGTGCAGCCGGTCCAGGTCGGGGACGATGCCGTGGACGACGGTGCAGGCCAGCACCGGTGACCACAGGCGCGCGGCGTGGCCGAGCTGCACGATGGAGGCGCCGATGCGCAGTTCGCGGGTGTCGTAGCGGTCGGCCGTCGCCGCGATCAGGTCGGCGACTCCACGCGCGTACGCGTCCTCGACCGGGTGCCATCCTTCGTCCGGGCCGCCCAGCTCGATCGAGAAGAAGGAACCGAGGGCGGTGATGTCCTTGAGGGCTTGGGCGACGGCGGGGGCGGGCGCCTGCCGCAGTGCATTCACAACGACTCCCATATTTCTGGTCACGGACCGAACTCGGGTCGTACGGACCGGAATTCGGGCGTACCGAATTCAGGCTCCGGGCATGGCGAGGAAGCCTCCCCGCATTTCAGTGAACGCGCGGCGGATTATGACGCTGCCATGGACTCATCTCCCCTTTCCGAAGGCATCGGCGCCGGGAAGCAGTGTGATGTGCGGTGCGCCGGTGCGGGGGTGCTCGGTCACCTCCGCGTCGACGCGGTAGACGTCGGCCAGCAGTTCGGGTGTGAGGACCTTCGCGGGGGGCCCGACGGTCACCACGCGGCCGGCGTTCATCACGCAGATGCGGTCGCAGAAGGCGGCGGCCAGGTTGAGGTCGTGCAGGGCGACGAGCGCCGTCACGCCGAGCCGGCGGACGAGGCGCAGGGTGTCGAGCTGGTGTCGCAGGTCGAGGTGGTTGGTCGGCTCGTCCAGCACCATGGTCCCCGCGCGCTGGGCGAGCGCGCGGGCGATGAGCACCCGCTGTTTCTCGCCGCCCGACAGCCGGCTGAAGGGGGCGTGTGCGAGATCGGCGGCGTCGAGTTCGCCTAGCGCCGCAGTGATGACGGCGCGGTCGTCGGCGTCGTCGCCCTCGAAGGCCCGCTTGTGCGGGGTGCGGCCCATGGCCACCACGTCGTACACCGACAGCTCGAACTCCGCCGCCGACTCCTGCAGGACGGCCGCCAGCCGGCGCGCCAGGCTCTTGCCGGACATCCGCCGGATGTCCTCGCCGTCCAGCAGCACCCGTCCCGAGGTGGGGCGCAGCGCTCGGTAGACCGTGCGCAACAGGGTGGACTTCCCCGCGCCGTTGGGGCCCACGAGCCCCACCACCTCGCCGGGAGCCACGTGCAGCGAGGCCCGGTCCACCAGTGCCCGGCCGTCGACGACGACCGAGACGTCCTCCGCGACCAGCGTGCCGGGCGCCGCCGTGACCGGGGCCGCGCCCTTCGCCGTGACTGTCTGCGTCATGCTGTCCTCCGTCGCATCAGCCACAGGAAGAAGGGGCCGCCGACCAGGGCGGTGAGGATGCCCACGGGGATCTCCTCCGGGCTCATGACGGTGCGCGCCGCCAGATCGGCGGCGATGAGGAAGGCCGCGCCGAGCAGCGCGGCGGCGGGCAGCGCACGGCGGTGGTCGGCGCCGACGAGCAGCCGTACGACGTGGGGCATGATCAGGCCGACGAAGCCGATCTGGCCGCTGACGGCGACGATCGTGCCGATCATGACGGCGACCAGGGTGAACAGCGCGGCACGGAAGCGGTGCACGTCCAGGCCGAGCGCGGCGGCGGCCTCCTCCCCCGCGAGCAGCAGGTTGAGGGACCGGCAGACGCCGAGCAGGACGGCCGTGCCGAGCAGGACGGCGGCGACGGGGATCCACACCACCGTCCAGGTGGTGCCGGCCAGTCCGCCGAGCATCCAGCGCAGCGCCGACTGCGTCTTGTGCGGGTCGTTGGAGGTGACGACGAGGAAGCTGGCGAGCGCCGACAGCACCTCGGCCGTCGCCACGCCCGCCAGTACCAGCCGCACGGTGGTCATTCGCCCGCCGGACCGGGCCAGGAAGTAGACGGCGACGAGCGCGGCGAGGGCACCGAGGAACGCCGCCACCGGCAGCGAGAACACACCGAACAGGGTGAGGTTGAAGACGACGACCAGCACCGCGCCGACCGAGGCGCCGGACGACACCCCGAGCAGCATCGGGTCCGCGAGGGGGTTGCGTACGAGTGCCTGCAGGGCCATCCCGCACACCGCAAGGCCGGCGCCCACGACGCCGGCCAGCAGTACCCGGGGCAGCCGTACGTCGATGACGATCGTCTCGCGGACGGCGGTCCAGGTCGGGTCGGCCAGAGCCGGATGCACCCGGTGCAGCAGGATGCCCCAGACCTGGTCGGGCGGGACGCCGACGGATCCGACGGCGAACCCGAAGGTCGCCGCGGCGAGCACCAGAGCGGTCAGCAGCAGGAGCACGAGTGCGTACGGGACACCGGGGCGGCGCCCGAGGGTTTCCCCGGGCCCGCTCGCGTCTGACACGTCCTGCTCGTCGGTCACGCCCTTGGCGTCGATAGCGCCGCTCACTTGAAGCGGTCCGGGTGGAGCTGCCGGGCCAGGGACTCCACGCCGGCGGGCACCCGCACGCCCAGCACCGTGGACGACAGCGGCAGCACCGCGAACCGCTTGTTCTTGATGGCGGGTACGTCCTTGAGCGCCGGGTTGTTCAGCAGGAACTTCTTCTTGTCCGCGACCGGCTGGTCGCCGTAGTCGTAGATGACGACGACCTCGGGCGCGCGCTCGGCCACCTGCTCGAACGACACGTCACCGAACACCTTGTCCAGGTCCGCGAAGAGGTTCACCCCGCCGGCCTGCTTGATCATCTCGTTGCCGATGCCCGCGCCGCCCGCGGTGAAGGCGGTCTTGTCGCCGCTGTCGTAGACGAAGAGCTTGACCGGAGTGACTCCGGCGAGCTTTTCCTCGACCGTGTCCAGGGTGGCGTGGAGTTCCTTCAACTCCCGCTCGGCCCGGTCCGGTACACCGAAGATCTTGGCCACGTTCCGGATCTCCTGGTCCATCGTGGTCATCGTCACGGGGCCGGACGGGCATTCCTCGATGTTCAGATAGGAGTTGATCCCGGCCTTGGACAGGGCGTCGCGGCTGCGGCCCTCCTTCTCGTCGAAGGTGCTGGCGAACCCGCCGTAGGCGAAGTCGGGTTCGGCGGCCAGCAGCGTCTCGAAGGACGGGTACTCCTTGGCGACGACCTTGATCCCGTCGTACGCGTCCTGGTACTCCGGGAGGATCTTGTCGTCGAGGTAGGCCGTGCCCACCATCGAGTTCTCCAGCCCGAGGGCCAGCATGACCTCGGTCGCGTGCTGGTTCAGCGACACCGCGCGCTGCGGGGGTCGCTGATAGGTGGTCCGCACACCGCAGTTGGACACGGTGACCGGGAAGCCCTCGGCGGCGGTGTCCGACTGGGCGGCGTCGTTCTCGGTGGCGGTGCCGCCACAGCCGGATATCAGCAGGGCAGCCGCGGCGATCGCCGACAGCAGGGAGAGCGGGCGCTTGCCCATCATGTGGTGGTCCTCTCACCGCGGGGTGGAACGTGGAACCATCCGGACGGTGGTCCGGAAGTGGCCGGATACGGCTCGTTCAGTGGCGTCGGGAAGGTGGTCAGCCCGGCGGCACGAGCGCCCCGGACCGGGCACGCCGTGGCGGGGTGAAGACGTAGAGACTCAGGATCTCCGGCAGCGCGGCGAGACCCGGGCCGCCCGCCCGGACCCAGGCGGCGATGTCGTCGGTCGCGGCGGAATCGTTGACCAGGCCGAACCACACAGGCCGGCCCCCGGCGGCGCGCCCCTGCGACGAGGGCTGTACGACGATCACGTTCGCCTGGTCGCACACGTCGAGACAGTCGGTGATCCGGACCGGGGCGCTCTCGGCCAGACGCGTGGTCTGCTCACCGTGGTCGACGCCGGTCACCTTCGGGCTGCCGCAGCAGCAGTCACGGCACACGACGACCCGGCACGGCACCGAACCGCCCCGTGATGTCTCGGCAGACATCAGAACAAGCCCTCCTCCCCGGGGAAATCCGCCCCGGTCACGTCGAGGAGGCGACCGCGTGAGTCTCCTGGCTCTCGGGTCAGTGCTCGTCCCGGCCTTCCCACCCTCGTCCGGGCAGTGGTCTGTTCGGGATCCGCTCGCCGATCACAGTGGCGGGACCGCGCCGGATTCACACCGGCTTCCTCGTTCCGCCGTCGCCTTTTCGCGGGACATCATGACAGACGGACTCGTCATCTCATACGCCCGCAGCGCGGCCGGCCACGGTGAAGTGCTGCACACCACCGGCGGGCGCCATGCGGAACGCGCCGCCCCCATCGGTACCGCCGGGCGGCGCGCCACCCCTCGTTATGGGGTGATACCGCACCATAGTTGGGCGTCATGAGCACGGAATCGATCGATCAGCCTCAGCCGGATCCTCCGTCCGGCGCTCCGGTCAACGGTGCGCCCGACCGCGCCCTCGTCGGGATCGGGATGGCCGCGGTCGCCGCCGTGGTGCTGTGGGCCTGGCTCGGTGACGAGTCCTTCGACAGCGTCTCCTCAGCCAGTCTGGCCTGGGTCCTGGACAACTTCGGCTGGCTGTTCGTGGTCGCCGCGGACGTGTTCCTGGTCCTGTGCCTGGTGATCGCGTTCAGCCGGTTCGGCCTGATCAGGCTGGGCGAGGACGACTCCGAGCCGGAGTTCGGGAACCTCGCCTGGATCGCGATGATGTTCAGCGCGGGCATGGGCATCGGCCTGATGTTCTACGGCGTCGGGGAGCCGCTCACGCACTATCTGGCGCCGCCCCCGGCGAGCGGAGTGCCCGCCGAGTCCGCCGCGGCGGCGCGTACGGCCCTGGAGTACTCGTTCTTCCACTGGACGCTCACCCCATGGGCCATCTACGGGATCGCCGGGCTGGCGCTGGCGTACGCCGGTTTCCGCAAGGGCCGCGGCAATCGGCTCAGCGCCGCGTTCGTGCCGCTCATCGGGGCGCGGCGGGCGGTGTCCTGGCCCGGCAAGGTGATCGATCTGCTCGCCGTCTTCGCGACCGTGTTCGGTACGGCGACGAGTCTGGGCCTGGGCGCGCTCCAGGTGGCCGAGGGGCTCGACCTCACGGCGGGAATCGGCGCCACCCGGAACACGGAACTGGTCATCATCGCGGTCCTGTCGGCGGCGTTCGTCGTCTCGGCCTTCTCCGGTCTGCACCGGGGCATCAAGTGGCTGTCGACGCTGAACATCGTGCTCGCCGCCGCTCTGATGCTGTTCGTCTTCCTGTTCGGCCCCACCGTCCACATCCTGGACACGATCCCGGCGTCCGTCGGCGGCTATCTCAACGACCTGCTGCCGATGGCCACGCGCACCGGCGCCTTCTCCGACCAGTCGTGGCTGGGCACCTGGACGATCTTCTACTGGGCGTGGTGGCTGTCGTGGGCACCGTTCGTGGGGACGTTCATCGCCCGTATCTCGCACGGCCGGAGCATCCGCGAGTTCCTCATCGGAGTGCTGCTGGTGCCGAGCGGTGCGACCGTCGTCTGGTTCTGCGTGATGGGCGGTACGGCGCTGCGGCTGGAGTCGACCGGTCAGGCGGACCTCGGGGGCGAGGTGGCGGACGGCGCCGAGGCGGCGCTGTTCGCGATGCTGGACGCCCTGCCGATCGGCACGGTCACGTCGTTCGCGGCGATGGTCCTGGTCATGACCTACTTCGTCACGAGCGCCGACTCGGCGTCGCTGGTGATGGGCTCCCTGACCAGTCGCGGCGCGCTGCACCCGCCGTCGTGGCTCGTCGTGCTGTGGGGTGTGCTGATGGCGGCGGTGGCGGCGGTGCTGCTGGTGGTGGGCGGGCTGAACTCGCTGCAGACGGCGACGATCCTGGTGGCGCTGCCGTTCGTGGTCGTCATGCTGCTGCTGTGCTGGGCGCTGCTGAAGGAGCTGCGGGAGGACCCGGGCGCGGGACACACGCGGCACCACGCACTGCACCGGCTGCAGGACGTCGTACGCACGATGGTCGGCGACGTGGTCGCAGGACAGGCTCCGGCGCGCCACTACCGGCTGCGGCGGGCGGCGCAGGC
Source organism: Streptomyces spinoverrucosus (assembly GCF_015712165.1). Classification (NCBI taxonomy): domain Bacteria; kingdom Bacillati; phylum Actinomycetota; class Actinomycetes; order Kitasatosporales; family Streptomycetaceae; genus Streptomyces; species Streptomyces spinoverrucosus. The sequence goes on from NZ_JADPZX010000002.1 coordinate 23,649, forward strand.
CCGCAGGGAGACCGACGACGAGCCGTGACGTCCCTGCGGGGTGCCGGGGTGTGGTCAGGTGGCCGGCGGCATCTCGCTGGGCCGTGAGTCGAGGCCCGCGCGGTGGTTGACCCAGGAGCCGCGGGTGAAGTCGGGGACGGCGACCGGACGGCCGCCCGCCGCGAGGGACTTGACGCTCAGCGGGATCGGGGAGCACCAGACGGCGGCGTCGTAGACGTCCATGTCGGGGGCGAGCCCGGCGCGCATCTGCTGGACGGTGCGCCACTGCAGGACGTAGTCCATTCCGCCGTGCCCGCCGTTGTTCTCCGCGTCGTCACCGATCTTCTGCCAGAGCCAGTGGTCGAACTCCTTGAGGTGGGTGTCGAACGACCGCCAGGTGTGGTCGCTGTGATCGGGCTCCAGGTACACCCGGCCGCCGCTCGCGGAGGTCACTCCGGCGTAGTCCTCGAAGATGCCGCGGCTGCCGGCGAGTGAGTTGATACGACTGTAGGGGCGGGGTGAGCTGACCTCGTGCTCGGCGCGGATGACCCGGCCCCGGGCGGTGTCGATCAGGCAGGTGATCAAGTCACCGTTGATGTAGGTCTCCTTCCAGCTCGGGTGGGAGCGCGGGACGAACCGCTCGCGGTAGTCGGCCAGGCCCCTGGGCTCGGTGGCGGTGGCCCGCAGCGTCGTCATGCGGTCGCCGCGGTTGATGTCCATGGCCGCGGCGATCGGGGCGAGTCCGTGCATGGGGTAGAACGAGGCGGTACTGCGGGTGTGCCACAACCGCCGCCAGGAGTCGGTGTAGTACGTGTCGGAGAACAGCAGCGCGCGCAGGTCGTGCAGATAGCCGCCGTGGCCGTTGGTGACGTCGCCGAAGAGGCCGTCGTGGGCCATTTTGAGCATCGCCAGTTCGTTGCGGCCGTAGGAGCAGTTCTCGGACAGGAACAGGTGTCTGCGCATCCGCTCGCTGGTGTCGACGAGGTCCCACAGCTCGCGCAGTTCGGTGGCGATGGGCAGTTCGACGATGGCGTGGCGGCCGGACAGCAGGGCGGCGCGGCCCTGCTCGTAGTGGAACTCCCAGGGGGTGGCGACGTAGACGAGGTCGATGTCGTCGCGGCGCAGCATGCGTTCGTAGGCGTCGGCGGAGCCGCCGTACTCGGCGGGCCGGGGCCGGCCTTCGGCGACCAGTTTGTCGGCGGTTCGTCTGGCGCGCTCGGCGCGGATGTCGCACACGGCCGTCACGGTGCAGCCGGGGACGGCGGCCCAGCCCGAGGCCATGCCGTGGCCCCGGTTGCCGAGGCCGATGAGGGCGACGCGGACCGTCCGGTACTCCTCGAAGGGGACGTTGATCATTGACTTCTGGCCGCGACGCCGGGCCGGAGAAGTGTCGGCGGTCGGGGCCGCGTGAGCGGTGGCGGCGCCCAGACCTGCGGCGACGGCACCGGAGGCCAGGGCTCCGCCCATGAGAGTACGGCGTGAGACGGCAGGGATTTCATGCATGCGCTGAACGCTCCCTTGTGGGTGGCCGACTGCTCTTGTCGCCGAACGACTCTGTCGACCGGACGACGGGGTGTCAATAGCTGCTCGAAGAGAGGCTGTTGCGAGCAGAAATGAGCATCCTGTTGCCACGCCGCCGATCAGTCCACGGTGTTGCGCGGCAGGGTGAGGAAGAGCGTCATCCCCGCACTGGCGAGGTACAGCAGGGCGAAGACCCACATCACACCCTCGACGCCGAGCGGCCCGAGGAAGAGGCCGACCACGGCCGGGCCGAGGAAAGTGCCGGCTCTCGCGCCGAGGTTGGCCCGACGGCACTCCGGTCGTGGCCGGCATGACCGGCGGCAGCGCCGCGCAGATCGGCGCCGGGGCCCGCACCCCCGGGGCCTGGAACTCCGTCCTCGGCACCACCCTGGTCCTCAAGGGCGCCGCCGACCGCCTCGTCCGCGATCCCGGCGGAGTGGTCTACTGCCATCGCGGTCCCGGCGGCACCTGGCTGCCCGGCGGCGCGTCCAGCAGCGGGGCCGGAGCCCTCTCCCGACGTTTCCCCGGCGCCGACCTCGACGCGCTGACCGAGCGGGCCGCCGCGACCGGCTCCACCGCCGTCGCCTACCCGCTGGTCGGCACGAGCGGCGAGCGCTTCCCCTTCCGGGCCCCCGACGCCGTGCCCTTTGTCCTGGGCGCACCCGTCGACGGTCCGCTCACCCTCACCGGCGGCGGCGCCCGCGGCGCCTGTTGCTCTGCTACGGCGTCTGGTGTTCCGCCACGGCGCCTGCTGTTCCGCTACGGCTCCTGGTGTTCCGCGTCGCCGAAGCGGGCCAGCGTGAGGGCGCCGATGATGGAGGCCGCGAATCCGGCGACCGCCAGTGGCGCGAAGCCGTGGCGGGTGGTGTCGCCCAGCCAGAGGACGCCGAACAGCGCGGGCCAGACCGTCTCCCCGGTGACCATCGCCGCCGTGGCGGAGGTGACCGAGCCGGACTGCAGGGCCTCGATCAGGAGCAGATAGCCGGTGATTCCGGAGACGATCACGGCGTAGACACCAGGGTCGACGAGCAGGCCGGGCAGGGACAGCCCCGGCAGCAGCCGGGCCCCGACGGCCGTCACGCCGAAGCTGATCCCCGCCAGGCCGCCCAGCACGGCCGCGCGGTGGGGGACGTTCCCCAGGCGCAGACTCAGTGCCCAGCTCACCAGGGCGAGCCCCACCGAGCCCACCAGCACCGCGACCCGCATCCTCTGGTCGCCGTCCCCGCCGGTCTCCCGGCCCGCCGCGATCGCCATCAGCGCGAGCCCACCGCACACCGATGCGACGGCGATCCACTCGCCCCTGCGCAGCCGGATGTGCAGCACGAGCGCCGAGACGATCGCGGTGACCGCCAGTGCCCCGGCGACCGCCGCCTCGACCAGGAAGAGCGGGACAGAGCGCAAGGAGAGCAGTTCGGCGCCGAATCCCAGTGTGTCGAGGGCGACTCCCACGACGAACGGCCACTGCCAGGTGGCCCGCACCGCCGCCCCGGCGCCTCCGGAGGTCACCCTTCGCGCGCCGAGTGCCTGGAACACGGTCGCCGTTCCCATGAAGACGGCGGCGCACAGCGCGAACAGCAGGCCGAGTCCCATGACCGCAGGCTAATGCGTCGGCGGAACGTCGGCGCGGAGGGCGGCCCGCCGTGGTGTCGCGGCCCGGTGGCCTGCGATCACGGCCCGTCCTCGCCCTCCAGGAACGTCCTCACCACCTCGATGTCCGCGAGCCGCGAGGGATCCACCCGGTACGGGTCGTCACCGAGTACGACAAGGTCCGCCCGCTTGCCCGGTGTGAGGCTGCCCGCGTCGGACTCCCAGTGGCAGGCGTGGGCGGCGTCGACGGTGTAGGCGCGCAGGGCCTCGTCCACGGTGATCGACTCGTCGGGGCCGATGGCCCGGCCCGACTCCGAGGCCCGTTCGACCATGAACTGGACGGCCCGCAGTGGCGCGCCGTCGGCGACCGGTCGGTCCGAGCTGCCCGCCAAGCGCACGCCGTGGTCGAGGAAGCCCCGGCCGCGGTAGAGCCAGCCCGCCCTGTCCTCGCCCATGACGGTGGCGTAGTCGTCCCCGTAGTAGTGCAGGAAGCTCGGCTGGACGACGACGGTGACCCCGAGCGCGGCCAGTCGGGGCAGTTGCTCGGGGCGGACCAGGCCGGCGTGCTCGATGCGGTGACGTGCCTCCGGGCGGGGGCGCATTCTCTGCGCCCGTTCCAGGGCGTCCAGGGCGACGTCGACGGCCCGGTCGCCGATGGCATGGATGGCGAGCTGCCAGCCCGCGCGGTGCCCCTCCACGATGGTGTTCTCCAACTCCTCCGGGTCGGCCTGGAGTTGTCCGCAGGTGTCGGTTCCCAGGTAGGGGCTGGTCAGCGCCGCCGTACGGGCCATCATCCCGCCGTCGGTGAAGATCTTCAGGGCGCCCAGGGAGAGGGCGCCGGCGCCGAATCCGGTGCGCAGCCCGAGGGCGAGCGCGCGGCTCGTGGTGTCCTGCGGGGCGGTGCGTACGTGGTCGAGGGCGTCGGCGGCGACCATGAGCTGGACCCGTAGCGGCAGCCGGCCGGTGTCGTGGGCGAGCTGGTAGGCCGCCGCCTCGATGGGGCTGCGGCCGATCAGCCGGCCGCCGACTCCCGCTTCGGCGCAGGCCGTCACCCCTTCGGAGCGGCAGACGCGGGCCGCGTGTTCGATCGCTCGGGCCAGCTCGTCGAGGGAGTGCGGCGGCCGGGTTCGCAGGGCGGCCCCCATGGCGCCCTCGACGAGGAAGCCGTCGGCGCGGACCGCCTCCGCGGGCAGTCCTCGCAGGATCGCCGTGTTCACCAGGCAGGCGTGGCCGGAGAGATGGCCGAGGTACACCTTGCGGCCGGCGCTGACGGCGTCGAGGTCCGCGGCCGTCAACGGGCGGTCCAGGGTGCGCTGGTCGTAGCCGCCGAAGTCCAGCCAGGCGTCGGCGGGTGCCCGGTGGACCGCGTCGGCGACGACCCGGAGTACGTCGTCGGCCCGGGTGCTCGGCGCGACGCTGGGGACCGCCGCCTTCAGCCCGGTCCAGGCCAGGTGGACATGGCTGTCGATGAAGCCCGGCAGCACCACGGCCCCGTCCAGGTCCTCGGTGCGCCGCGCCGGCAGGCCCGTTACGTCCTCGTCCAGGCCGACGATCCGGCCGCGCCAGATGCCGAGTTCCCGGGCGGTCGGTCGGGCCGGATCCATGGTGATGATGCGGGCGTTGGTGATCCTCGACGAGAGCAAGGAGGCTCCTTCCGTCTCTCCCGGGCGAACTGACTGGCACACAGCCCGCTCATGTGTTTAGGTAAGGCTAACCTAAGGGGGCTTCCGGTGAGGGAAACGGCCGACCCCGACCGCGAGTTGGCGGCCTGGGCCGATGGTGTGCTGGCGCGGATCGACGCGCAACAAGGCCTCGACGGCGAGTTGCTCGCCGCACTGGGGCGCGGTCCGAGCCTGCGCGAGGAGACACTGGCCCGGATGGCCGAGGCCGTGCGTACGGCAGCCCTCGGCTTCGGCCCGGCCGGCTGCGCCGCGGCCGCCGGGGTGTCGGAACGACTGCTGCTGAACTGGCAGGAGCACAACCCCTCGTTCGCCGCCGCGATGTCGGGCGCGCGGGCACTGGCCCGGTCGCACGGGTCCGACGGCGACGGCGACGACGCACCCCGCCCGCCGGCCTCCGCCGCACTGCTCGTACTGCTCCAGGCGATTCGCACGGGCGCCCAGCACGCGTCCGCGGCGGCGCTCGCAGGCATGCCCCGGGCGGCCCTCAACAGGCTGCGCAAGGAACGCCCGAAGGTGGACGCGCTGGTCCTCGCGGCGCGCCGCGCCCGCCCCAAGCGGGCCGACCGGCGCGGCAGTTCGACGTACGAACACGGGTACCGACTGGTCCGCATCGACGACGCCCCTTCGAGTCTTCAAGGGGGTAGCCGCGAGGGGCAGTTCTGATTAGCCTTACCTAAGTTTGTGTGCGCGGTGTATGGGCGCTGTGACCCCATCCGGAGGGATGCGTGAGAGAAGCGGACCTGCCGGGGCGGAGCGTCCTGTGGCGTGCGGTCGGCGGGCAGCGCCGCGACGTCGCGCTCGGGGCGGTCCTGGGCATGGGCCACCAGACGGGCGAGGCGCTGGTGCCGGTGCTCATCGGACTGGCCGTCGAACGAGGCGTCGTGGACGGCGACGCCGGCGGGCTGCTGCTGTGGCTCGGCGTCCTGGCCGTCGTCTACGTCGGCCTGTCCTTCAGTTTCCGCTTCAGCGCCCGAGCCGGCGAACGCGCCTCCGTGACCGCCGCGCACCGGCTCAGGACCCGGCTGATCGGACGCGTCCTCGCCCCCGAAGGCGGCGCGGAGGACGGCCGGTTGCCCGGGGAACTGGCCAACACCGCCACCGAGGACGCCAAACGGGTCGGCGCCGTCACGATGGCCCTCGTCGTCGGCATCGCGGCCGCCACCGGCCTGGCGGTCGGCGCGGTCGTCCTGCTGCGCATCTCCCTCACCCTCGGTCTGCTCGTCCTGCTGGGCACCCCGCTGCTGCTGTGGCTGGTGCACCTGCTGAGCAAACCCCTGGAACGGCGCAGCGCGACCGAGCAGGAACGCGCGGCGCGGGCCTCGGGCGTCGCGGCGGACCTCGTGGCCGGGCTGCGGGTGCTCAAAGGCATCGGCGCCGAGCCGGCGGCCGTCGCCCGCTACCGCCGTACCAGTCAGGAGTCGCTGACCGCCACCCTGCGCGCGGCCCGTGCCGAGGCCTGGCAGAGGGGCGTCGTCACCATCCTCACCGGCGCGTTCCTCGCGCTGGTGGCTCTCGTCGGCGGGCGGCTCACCGCACGCGGCGACATCGGCCTCGGCGAGCTCGTCTCGTCCGTCGCGCTCGCGCTGTTCCTCATCGGTCCGCTCTCCGAGTTCTCCTGGGTCTACGCGGAGTTGGCGCAGGGTCGTGCGTCCGCCGCCCGGATCGCCGAAGTGCTCGGCGCCGGCCGGGCCGTGTCACCGGGAGGGCCGTCCGACGGCGCCGTCCTGCGGCGGGTCGAGGGCGGGCTGCGGCTGAGCGGGCTGTCGTACGGCTCTCTGCGCGAGGTCGACCTCGACATCGCCCCGGGCGAGACGGTGGGGGTGGTCACCACCGACCCCGCCGACGCGACCGCCCTGCTGTGCTGCCTGGGCCGGCACGCCGACCCGGTGAGCGGCGCCGTGGAGCTGGACGGCATCGAACTGCCCGCGCTGAGCCTCGCGGAGGTGCGGGCCGCGATACTCGTCGCCGAGCACGACGCCGACCTCTTCGAGGGCACGCTCCTGGACAACGTCACCGCCGCGGTCGGGACCCACGCCGCCGCTCCCGTCACCGCCGCGATCGCCGCGTCGGGCACGGACGAGGTCGTACGCGCCCTGCCCGACGGGCCCGACACGGCCGTCACCGCGCGCGGCCACTCGCTCTCCGGAGGCCAACGGCAGCGGGTGGTCCTGGCCCGGGCGCTGGCCGCCGACGCGCCGGTGCTCGTGCTGCACGAGCCCACCACGGCCGTCGACGCCGTCACGGAGGCGGGCATCGCCGCCGGGATCAGGGACGTGCGCGGCGGCCGCACCACCGTCCTGGTGACCAACAGCCCCGCGCTGCTCGCCATGACCGACCGGGTCGTCCTGATCGAGGGCGGCAGGGTCACCGCGACCGGCGCCCACGAACAGCTCGTACACGACCGCGCGGCCTACCGTACGGCGGTCCTCACATGAGCGACTCCCCGAACGCGACGGGCTCGCGGCCCGGCGCCCGCCCCGACTGCCCGAACGCGACGGACTCCCGGCCCGGCGCCCGCCCCGACTGCCCGAACGCGACGGACTCCCGGCCCGGCGCCCGCCCCGACTCCCCTCTCCTCCCCGTCGCCACCCCCGCCCGCACCCGCGCCGCCGTCGCCGAACTGCTGCGTCCCCAGCGGCCGTTGGCCCTGACCGCCTTCGCCGTGATGGTCGCTTCCACCGCCGTCGGCCTGCTCGTGCAGCCGTTGCTGGGCCGGATCGTCGACCTGGCCGCCGACCGCGGCTCCGTCGACGCCCTCACCACCACCGCGGCGCTGCTCCTGGCCGTCGCCGTGGCGCAGGGCGTCACCGCCGGGTTCGGTCTGTCGCTGGTCTCCCGGCTGGGCGAGACGACCCTCGCCCGGCTGCGCGAGCGGTTCGTCGAGCGGGCGCTCGGGCTGCCGCTGGAGCGGGTCGAGAAGGCCGGCGCCGGTGATCTGACCGCGCGGGTCACCGCGGACGTCTCCCTCATCGCCGAGGCCATCCGCAACGCCTTGCCGGAACTGGCCCGTTCGCTGCTGACCATCGTCCTCACGCTGGGCGCGCTGGCGCTGCTCGACTGGCGTTTCCTGCTGGCCGCCCTGCTGGCGGTGCCCGTTCAGGCGGCCACCGCCCGCTGGTACGTCGCCCGCGCCGTCCCCCTCTACGCCGAGCAGCGCAGGGCCGCGAGCGCCCAGCAGCAGCAACTGCTCGACACGATCGCCGGCAGCTCCACCGTGCGGGCGTTCCGGCTGGAGCGGGAGCACACCGAGCGGGTCACCGAGCGGTCCTGGTCCGTGGTGGCGCTGACGATGCGCGGGGTGCGGCTGGTGCTGGGCTTCTACAGCCGGCTGCACATCGCCGAGTACATCGGACTCGCCGCCGTGCTGTTCACCGGCTACTGGCTGGTCCGCGAGGGCTCGGCGTCGATCGGCACGGCGACCGCCGCCGCCCTGTACTTCCACAGTCTGTTCACCCCGGTCAACGCCGCGCTCGTCCTCCTCGACGACGCCCAGTCGGCCACGGCGAGTCTGTCGCGGCTCGTCGGAGTCACCGACGCACCACCGCCCCCTGAACGGACCCGTTCCGTCCCGTCGGGCGGTGTCGACGTCACCGTGCGGGGCCTGGGTCACGCGTACCGGCCCGGCCATCCCGTCCTGCACGACATCGACCTGACGGTCCGGCACGGCGAGCGCGTGGCCCTCGTCGGTGCCAGCGGCGCCGGCAAGACCACGCTGGCCCGGCTCGTCGCGGGCATCCAGCCGCCCACCACCGGCACCGTCCGGGTCGGCGGCGTACCACCGACCGAACTCGGCGCGGCCGCCTCCCGCACGGTGGCCCTGATCACCCAGGAGACCCACGTCTTCGCGGGCCCTCTCGCCGACGACCTCCGCCTCGCCAAACCCGACGCCACCGACGGCGAACTGCGCGCCGCGCTCGACCGCACCGGCGCCCTCGCCTGGGCCGAGGCGCTGCCCGACGGTCTCGCCACCGTCGTCGGGGACGGCGGCCACCGGCTCAGCGGCGCACAGACACAGGCTCTCGCGCTCGCCCGGCTGATCCTGGCCGATCCTCCCCTGGTGATCCTCGACGAGGCCACCGCCGAGGCGGGCAGCGCCGGCGCGCGCGCCCTGGAGAAGGCCGTGGCCCAGGCGGTGGACGGCCGCACCGCGCTGATCGTCGCCCACCGCCTCAGCCAGGCGGCGGCCGCCGACCGCGTCGTCGTCATGGACGCGGGACGCGTCGTCGAGACCGGCACGCACGACGAGCTCCGCGCCGCGAAGGGACGCTACGCCGAGATCTGGCAGGCGTGGTCGGACACCCGCGACACCGGCCCGTGAGCCCCAACCCCCGAGACCCAGCCCACTGTCCGGCTCCACAGGAACCCGAAGAACGAAGGACCACCGATGTTCCGCACGCGCAGAGCACCACGGCTCGCCGCCACGTTCACCTCAGCCCTCCTGCTCCTCGCCACGGCCACGGCCTGCGGCGGTGACGACTCCGGATCCGACGCCACCGACGCGGGTGCGGGGGCCGGCGCCTCCGGCGAGTCCGCCTTCCCGGTCACCCTCGCGCACAAGTACGGCAGTACGACCATCGAGTCCGAGCCGAAGCGGATCGTCACCGTCGGCCTCACCGACCAGGACTCGGTACTCGCGCTCGGCGAAGCCCCGGTCGGCACCACCGAATGGCTGGGCGGCTACCAGGGCGCGGTCGGCCCCTGGGCGGAGGACAGGCTCGGCGGTGCCGAGGCACCGACCGTCCTCAAGGACACGGGCACCGGCCCCCAGGTGGAGAAGATCGCCTCGCTCAAGCCGGACCTGATCCTCGCGGTCTACGGCGGGCTCACGAAGGAACAGTACGAGTCGCTGTCCAAGTTCGCCCCCGTGGTCGCCCAGCCGAAGCAGTACAACGACTACGGCGTGCCGTGGCAGGAGCAGACCGAGACGATCGGCAAGGCGCTCGGCAAGCCGGAGGAGGCCGCCGCGGCGGTCGAGGAGACCGAGGAGCAGATCGCGGCGGCCGTCGGGGAACACCCCGAGTTCAAGGGCCGGACGGCCGTGATGGCCACTCCGTACGAGGGCATGTTCGTCTTCGGCAGCCAGGACCCGCGGTCGCATCTCCTCACCGACCTCGGGTTCTCCCTGCCCGCGGACCTGGACAAGGTGATCGGGGACCAGTTCGGCGCGAACATCAGCAAGGAGCGCACCGATCTGCTGGACCAGGACGCCCTCGTGTGGCAGGTCGCGGACGTGACCAAGGACGCCGACAAGCTGCACAAGGACGCCTCGTACAAGGACCTGAAGGTGGTGAAGGAGGGGCGCGAGGTCTACGTCAACGAGACCAGCGACTACGGCAACGCGCTGTCCATGGGCACCGTCCTCAGCCTGCGGTACGTGATCGAGCGGCTGGTCCCGCAGCTGGCGGCGGCCGTCGACGGCAAGACCGACACGAAGGTGGAGCAGCCCGCGTCCTGAACCGGCACGGTGATGGGGGCGGCCCCTCGGGGCCGCCCCCATCGTCACGTTCAGCCGTCCATGGCCTCGGCCAGGCTCCGCGGCCGCATGTCGGTCCAGTGGGTCTCGACGTACTCCAGGCAGGACTGCCTGGGCCCGGGTCCGTGCACCACCCGCCAGCCGGCCGGTACGTCCACGAAGTCCGGCCACAGGCTGTGCTGGTTCTCGTCGTTGACGAGCACCAGGTAGACGCCCTCGGGGTCCTCGAACGGATTGCTGCTCATGCCTGTCCTCTCTTGTGCGGGTTGCCCTCCGCCCACGCGATGAGCCCTTTCAGGGCCCGGAACCATGTCCGGGCCAGGTCCTGGACCGTCTCGCGCGGCAGCAGTCCCTCCAGATACGACCAGTGGGCGGCCAGCACCGGCCCGTCCGCCCGGTCCTCGGTCACGACGTTGATCTCCAGCGCGTGGCCCTGCCGCATCGCGGCCTCCGGACCGATGTCGGCCACCTCCTCCTCGGGCGCGTACGACCAGTCGGTCTCCTCCGGGATGCCGAACCGGCCCAGGTAGTTGAACTCGACACTGGCTTCCTCGTGTCCGGCCAGCACCTCGCGCGTGCGGGGGTTGAGGTGGCGCAGCATGCCGTAGCCGACGCCGTTCGCGGGGAGCGCGGCCAGGTGCTCGCGGACCCGTCGTACGGCCTCCTCGGCGGCGGGGCCGCCCGCGAAGGCCTCGGCGAGGTCGACCGGGCCCGGATCGAGGCGGACCGGGAAGACGCTGGTGAACCAGCCCACCGTGCGGGAGAGGTCGACGCCGTCGCCGGCCAGCTCCTCCTCACGGCCGTGGCCCTCCAGGTCGACCAGGACGGAGGTGTCGGTGCCGCCGGCGCGCCGCCGCCAGTCGGCGAAGGCCAGGGCGAGACCGGCGAGCAGCACGTCGTTGACCCCGGCGCCGAACGCGGCGGGCACCGCCGACAGCAGCGGCCCGGTGTGCTCGGCGGGCATCCGCAGGTTCAGCTCCCGCCGGGTCGCGGTGGTGTCACGGTCCGGGTCCAGCTCGCGGGCGAGCGGGAAGGGTTCCGTGCCGCCGTCCAGGACGGCCGTCCACACGGGCAGCTCGGCCTCCCGCGCCGGGTCCTGGGCGAGTTCGGTGAGCAGCCGGGACCAGCGGGCGAACGAGGTCTCCACCGGGGCGAGCCGCGCCGGGCGTCCGGCCAGGACGTCCCGCCAGGCCGCCGCCAGGTCCGGCAGCAGCACCCGCCAGGACACACCGTCCACCACCAGGTGGTGGGCCATGAGCAGCAGCCGTCCGGGCGCGTCGCCGGCGTCGAACCACACGGCCCTGACCATGGCGCCCGCGTCCGGGTCCAGCCGAGCGCGGGCCGCGTGCGCGTGCTCCCGTACAGCCGCGCTCAGCCGCTCGGCGTCGAGGCCGGCCACGTCCACCCGGTCGATCCAGTCGACGGCGCCGGGCGGCGGGACGTGCAGGGACCAGTCCCGGGTGTCGTCACGCGACGGCCGTACCAGGGTCGCCCGCAGCAGGTCGTGCCGGTCGGCCAGCGCCTGGAGCACGGCGGTCAGGCCGGGCAGGTCCAGATCGGCGGGGGTGCGGACGAGCGCCGACTGGTGGTACGTGGCGATGGGGCCGCCCAGTTCGCGCAGCCAGTGCATGACCGGGGTGAGCGGCACGGTCCCCGTACCGTCGTCCTCGGGGCGCGGCGCGCCGGCGTCGGCGGACTCCGCCACGGCGGCCAGCGCGGCGACGGTGCGGTGCCGGAAGACCAGTCGGGGAGTGATCCGGACGCCGGCCGCGCGGGCCCGGCCGACGAACTGCATCGCGACGATGCTGTCGCCGCCGAGGGTGAAGAAGTCGTCGTCGACGCCGACCTGTTCCAGGCCCAGGACTTCGGCGAAGACCGCGCAGAGCAGTTCCTCCACGGGGGTGCTGGGGGCGCGGCCGGAGGTCAGGGCGGAGAAGTCGGGCGCGGGCAGCGCGGCCCGGTCCAGCTTGCCGTTCGACAGCTGCGGGAATCGCTCCAGCGGGACGACGGCGGCCGGGACCATATGGTCCGGGAGCCGGGCGGCGACGTGGGCGCGCAGCTCCGCCGGGTCCGGTGCGGAGCCCGGGACCCGGGTCACGTAGGCCACCAGCTGCCTGCGCGGTCCGTCCTGACGTACCGTCACCAGTGCCTGGGCGACGGCGGGATGGCCGGTGAGGGCGGACTCGATCTCTGCCGGTTCGATGCGGAATCCGCGGATCTTGACCTGGTCGTCGGCGCGGCCGAGGTAGTCGATACGGCCGTCGGCGGTCCAGCGGGCCAGGTCGCCGGTGCGGTACAGCCGTGTGCCGGGCGCGCCGAACGGGTCGGCCACGAATCGCTCGGCCGTCAGGGCGGGAGCGCCCAGATAGCCTCGGGCGAGGCCGCCGCCCGCGAGATACAGCTCGCCGGTGACGCCGGGCGGCACCGGCTGCAGCAGGTCGTCCAGCACGTAGGCGCGGGTGCCGGTCACCGGCCGGCCCACCAGTGGGCGTTCGCTGTCGCCGACGTACGCCACGAGGGCGTCCACGGTGGACTCGGTCGGACCGTAGAGGTTGAACGCCTCGGTGCCGTTGAGGGCCGCCAGCCGCCGCCACAGCGCGACCGGCACCGCCTCACCGCCGACGCCCACGACCGCGAGCGGGCAGTCGTCGCCGTCCAGCAGGCCGCTGTCGGCCATCTGCGCGAGGAACGAGGGGGTGACCTCCAGGAAGTCGAACCGGTGCTCGACCACTGCGGCGGCGAGCAGTTCGGGATCGCGCCGGACCTCCTCCGACACGATGTGCACGCAGTGCCCGTCCAGCAGCCACAGCTGCGGCTGCCAGGAGGCGTCGAAGAAGAAGGACCAGGCGTGCCCGGCCCGCAGGTGCCGCCGCCCGGTGATGCGGAACCCCGAGGAGTAGAGGGTCTCGCGGTGGCTCTGGAACAGGTTGCCGAGGGTCTGGTGGGTGACCACGACGCCCTTGGGGCGGCCGGTGGAGCCGGAGGTGTAGATGACGTACGCCGGGTGGCCGGGCGACAGCGGAGCGGTCCGCTCGGTGTCGGTGAGGTCGGCCGGATCGTGGGCGGCGATCCGCTCCTTCACCGACGGCTCGTCCAGCACCAGCGGCTCGGTGTGCGAGGGCAGGGCTCCGGCGAGGTCGCGGGTGGTGAGCGTCAGGACCGGACGGGCGTCGTCGAGGACGTCGGCCGTGCGCTCGGCCGGCGCGTCGGGGTCGAGCGGCAGATAGGCGGCCCCCGCCTTGTGCACCGCGAGGACGGCCACCAGGAACCGCGCCGTGCGGGGCAGCGCCAGCGCCACGAACCGCTCCGGGCCCGCCCCGCGTTCGACCAGCAGCCGGGCCAGGCGGTTGGCCTCGGCGTTGAGCTCGGCGAAGGTGAGTTCGATGCCCTCGGAGGCCACGGCGGGCAGCTCCGGGCACTGCCGTACCCGGTACTCGAACAGCGCCGGGACGGTCGTCGGCGCCGCGAGCAGCGGCCGGCTGTGCCAGCCGCCGACCAGGCGGTCCCGCTCGTCCTCGCCGAGGATGTCCACGCGCCCGACGGTGACGTCCGGGTCGGCGGTCACGGCCCGCAGGACGCGGCGCAGGCGCTCCGCGAAGGACTGGGCGGTCGCGTGGTCGAACAGGTCGGCGCTGTACTCCAGGACGCCGTCGATGCCGCTGCCGTCGGCGCGCTCCACGAAGTCGAAGGAGAGGTCGAACTTCGCGCTCGTCGAGGCCACGTCGTCCCGTTCGGCGCGCAGGCCGGGCAGTCCCGGTGTATCCCCGCCGGCGGCCAGATACACCACCATCACCTGGAACAGCGGATGCCGGGCCAGCGACCGTGCCGGGTTGAGCACCTCCACCAACCGCTCGAACGGCACGTCCTGGTGGTCGAAGGCGGCGAGGTCGGTGTCCCGAACCCGGGCCAGCAGGTCCCGGAAGGACGGATTCCCGGACGTGTCGGTGCGCAGTACCAGGTTGTTGAGGAAGAACCCGACCAGGTCCTCCAGGGCCGCGTCGGTCCGGCCGGAGATGGGGCTGCCGATCGGGATGTCGTGGCCCGCGCCCAGCCGGGTGAGCAGGGTGGCCACGGCGGCCTGGAGCACCATGAACACGCTGACGCCGCTCTCCCGCGCCAACCGGTGCAGGTCGTCGGCCAGTTCGGCGTCGAGGGACAGGTCGGCGGAGCCGCCCCGGTAGGTCGCCTCCAGCGGGCGTGGCCGGTCGAAGGGCAGCGCCGGCTCCTCCGGAAGGTCCGCCAACGCCTGTCGCCAGTAGGTGATCTGCCGGGCCACCAGGCTGTCGGGGTCCTTCTCGTCGCCGAGGAGGTCCCGCTGCCACAGCGTGTAGTCGGCGTACTGGACGGGCAGCGGCTCCCAGTCCGGGGCCCGCCCGGCGGTGCGGGAGGCGTAGGCGTGAGCCAGGTCGCGATTCAGCGGATCCTGGGACCACTCGTCACCGGCGATGTGGTGCAGCAGGAACAGCAGGGTCCACTGCTCCTCGCCGGTGCGGAACACATGGACCCGCAGCGGAGGTTCGCGGTCCAGCCGGAAGCCGTACGCCCCGGCCTCGGCGAGCCGGTCGGCGAGGTGCTCCTCGTCGGCGTCCTCGACCGTGACGGGAATGCGGACCTCGTCGGGGCCCAGCACCCGCTGGAAGGCGCGGCCCGCCTCGTCCGGGAACACCGTGCGCAGGGTCTCGTGCCGCACGACCAGGTCGTGCACGGCGGCCCGCAGCGCCTCGACGTCCAGCGCGCCGGTCAGCCGCCAGGCCGAGGGGATGTTGTACGTCGCGGAGGGGCCCTCCACCTGGTACAGCACCCACAGGCGCTGCTGGGCGGAGGACAGCGGCAGCCGTTCGGGGCGCGGCCGGACCGTCAGCGCGGGGCGGGAAACGGTCTGCGCGTCCGTGAGCCGTTCCGCGAGCCGGGCCACGCTCGGCGCGTCGAACACCGTGCGCAGGGACACCTCGGTGCCCAGCGCCGACCGGATCGCGGCGACCAGGCGCATGGCCAGCAGCGAGTGGCCGCCCAGGGTGAAGAAGTCGTCGTCGACGCCGACCCGATCCACGCCCAGGACGTCCGCGAACAGGCCGCACAGGATCTCCTCGCGGGCGTCGCGCGGGCGGCCGCCGGTGCCGGTTCCCGCCGCGAAGTCGGGAGCGGGCAGGGCCCTGCGGTCGAGTTTGCCGTTGGGTGTCAGCGGCAGCGCGTCGAGGGGGACGAAGGCCGCGGGGACCATGTGCTCGGGCAGGGCGGCGGCGGTGTGGCGGCGCAGCGCCGCCGGGTCGGGGTGCCGTCCCTCGGCCGGGACGACGTACGCCACGAGCCGCTGGTCGTGCGGGACGACGACGGTGTGGGCGACGCAGGCGTGCCGGGCGAGTACGGCCTCGATCTCGCCGGGCTCGATGCGCACACCACGGATCTTGACCTGGTGGTCGGTGCGGCCGAGGAAGTCGAGCGTGCCGTCGGGCCGCCAACGGGCCAGGTCGCCGGTGCGGTACATGCGGGCGCCGGGACCACCGTAAGGGTCGGCGACGAACCGTTCGGCGGTCAGTGCGGGCCGGTCCAGGTAGCCGCGGGCGAGCTGGACGCCCGCCAGGTACAGCTCCCCGGCGACGCCGGGCGGGACCGGCCGCAGCGCGGCGTCCAGGACGTAGGCGCGGGTGTTCCACACGGGGCGGCCGATGACCACGCGCTCGGCGCCGGGGAGCACCTCGATCGCGGTGACGTCGACCGACGCCTCGGTCGGCCCGTACAGGTTGTGCAACGCGACGCCCGGGAGCACCTGGTGGAAGCGGTGTGACAGGGGCAGCGGGAGCGCCTCGCCGCTGCACATCACCCGGCGCAGGCCGGTACACCGGGCGGCGGCGGGCTCCTCCAGGAAGACCTGGAGCATCGAGGGCACGAAGTGCGCCGTGGTGACGCGCTGTTCGCGGATCAGCCGGGCCAGGTAGACGGGGTCCCGGTGGCCGTCGGGCCGGGCGAGGACCAGCGCCGCCCCGGTGATGAGCGGCCAGAAGAACTCCCACACGGACACGTCGAACCCGGCCGGGGTCTTCTGCAGCACCCGGTCCTCGGCCGTGAGCCCGTGGGCGTCCTGCATCCACAGCAGCCGGTTGGCGATGCCCTGATGCGGCACGACCACGCCCTTCGGGCGACCCGTCGAGCCGGAGGTGTAGATCACGTAGGCCGGGCTCGACGGGTCGTACGAGGTGGGCGGCTCGCCGTACGGCCCCTCGGGCAGCGTGTCCTCGATGACGCACACCGGCCGGGCTTCGTCGAGCATCAGCGCCCGCCGCTCGGCGGGCTGGTCGGCGTCCAGGGGCAGGTATGCCCCGCCCGCGCGGTGGACCGCCAGCAGGGCCACCACCAGCTCCACCGAACGGGGCAGCGCCACCGCGACCGTGCGCTCGGGGCCGACGCCCGTCCCCGCCAGCACGCGGGCCGTGTGCTCGACGCGCGCGTCCAACTCGGCGTAGGTCAGGCGCTGTTCGCCGAAGACCAGAGCGAGGGCGTCCGGTGTGCGGGCCGCCTGCGCGCGGAACAGCTCCGGCAGGGTCGTCGGCTCGACGTCGTGCGCGGTGTCGTTCCACCGCTCGACGACCAGATGGCGTTCGTCCGCCTCCAGGACGTCCAGGTCGCGCACGGGGCGGTCCGGGTCGGCGGCCGCCTGTTCCAGCAGCGTCGTCAGTCGGCGGGCCAGCCGCTCGGCGGTGGTCTCGTCGTAGAGATCCCGCGCGTACTCGACGAGCAGCAGCAGACGGCCCGGGCCGGTCTCGTCGACGAAGGTGAAGTGGAGGTCGAACTTGGCCGTGCCGGTGTCCATGTCGAACCACTCGGTCGGCAGGCCCAGCACGTCGGGGTCGCCGTCGGGCCGGTGGTGGTAGCCGAGCATGACCTGGAACAGCGGGTTGCGGCCCGCCACGCGTGGCGGGTTGACGGCCTCGACGACCTGGTCGAAGGGCAGGTCCTGGTGTTCGAACGCCGCCAGGGCCGCTGCGCGGACCCGGGCGAGCAGCTCGCGGAACGTGGGGTTGCCGGCCAGGTCGGTGCGCAGGACGAGGGTGTTGACGAAGAAGCCGACCAGGTCGTTCAGGGCGTCGTCGGTGCGGCCGGCGACGGGCGCGCCCAGCGGTATGTCCTCCCCGGCGCCGAGCCGGTGCAGCAGCGCGGCGGTGGCGGCCTGGAACAGCATGAACATGCTGGTCCCGGTGGCCCGGGACAGCTCGCGCAGGGCGTGGACGGTGTCGGCACTCAGCTCCAGGCGGACCTTGCCGCCCCGCCCGGTGGGCTCGGCCGGCCGGGGCCGGTCGAGGGGCAGGGTCAGTTCCTCCGGCAGGTCGCGCAGGGCGTCGGTCCAGTGGGCGAGCTGGGCCGCGCCGACCTGGTCGAGCAGCGTGTCCTGCCACAGGGTGTAGTCGGCGTACTGGACCGGCAGTGGTTCCCAGTCCGGGGCGCGCCCCGTGCGACGGGCCCGGTAGGCGGTGCCGAGGTCGGTCAGGAAGGGCCGGTCGGACCACTCGTCGGTGGTGATGTGGTGCAGCAGCAGCGCCACGACGTGGTCCTCGGCGCCCAGCCGCAGCACCTCGGCGCGCACCGGGAGTTCGGTGCGCAGCTCGAACGGGCGCCGTTGGGCGGCCTCGATCCGCGCGGGCAGCTCCTCCCCGGTGCAGTCGGAGACCAGGAACTGCGGCTCGGCCTCGCCCGGCGCCGCGATCCACTGGTAGGGCTCACCGCCCTCGTCCCGAATCCTGGTGCGCAGGGCCTCGTGACGGTCGGTCACATCACGGAGCGCGGTGCGCAGGGCGTCGAGGTCGAGCGCGCCACGCAGCCGGCAGACCAGCGGGAAGTTGTACGCGGCTCCGCCCCCGGTGATCCGCTCCACCAGCCAAAGCCGCCGCTGGGCCGCCGACAGCGGGATCCGCGCGGGCCGCTCGGCCGCGGGCACCGGCGCCGGCACGGGCCGGGCGGGTCGTCCGGCCTCCGCGCGCAGCGCCAGCGCCTCGGGCGTCGGGGCCTCGAACAGGTCCCGGATCGCGAGTTCCGCGCCCAGCTCGGTGCGGGCGCGGCTGACCAGCCGGGTGGCCAGCAGCGAATGGCCGCCCAGGTCGAAGAAGTTGTCCTCCGCGCCGGTGCGCGGCAGCCCGAGCACCTCGGCGAAGAGTCGGCACAGCACCTCCTCGACGGGCGTGCGCGGCCCGCGCCCCTCCGACAGGGCCACCTCGGGTTCGGCGTCCGGCAGCGCGCGCACGTCGAGCTTGCCGTTGTCGTTCATCGGCAGCCGTGGCAGGACCACGAAGGCGGCCGGGACCATGTAGCCGGGCAGCCGCTGTCCCAGGTCCGCACGCAGCCGTCGTACGAGTTCGCCGTTGCCGCGGGTGGCGGTGGGCGTGTTGGCGTACGCGGTGGTGCCCCGGTCCGGGCGGGGGCGGTGCAGGCCCGAGGTGCGCCGGGGTTCCGTGCCGCGTACGAACACGGCGTCGAAGTAGCCCGGTTCGTCCGACCAGGTGGTCAGGACCTGGTAGCCGTGGGACTCCCCCAGCCGCCGTATGTGCTCGTGTTCCTCGCCCGCCGGGGCGGGGCCGGGTGGCCGTCCGCCGTCCATCGCCCGCATCGCCGCGAGATCGTCCGCAGTACGCGCGTCGGGTATGCGGCGGACCCGGAGTGCGTCCCGCCCGTCCAGGCGGGCGACGAGGTCCCCCGGGCCGGACCAGTCGAGCACGGGCGCGTCGTCGACCCGCACGGCGCCTTCCCCGTCGTACAACACCACGTCGTACCGGTACCGCGTCAGCTCGTTGTGGTGCCGCCCGGCCTTGGTGCGCAGTTCGACGCCGACGCCGAGGGTGCTGAACCAGTCGGGGTCGACGAGGAGTTCCTTCTCCAGGGCGAGCCCCCGGTCCACGGCCCGGCGCAGGGTCTCCGGGTCGGCGTCCGCGCCCGCGCGGGCCAGCTGGACGCCGGTCTGGAACACCCGTGCCTGCCGCAGATCGCGCACGTCCCCGAGGAACAGGGCACCGCCCGGCGCGAGCAGCCGCAGCGCGCCCCGGATCACCTTGTGGAGATGGTCCAGGCTCGGGAAGTACTGCACGACGGAGTTGATGACGACCGTGTCGAAGAATCCGGTCGGCAGACCGTCCGTCACCTCGGCCGCCTGACAGCGCAGTTCCACCTTCCGCGCCAGCTCCGGATCGGCCTTCAGGTCCTCACCGAGCTTGCGGATCACCGGTGCGGCGAAGTCCGTCGCCCAGTAGGACTCGGCGTCCGGGGCGAGCCGCGCCAGCAGCAGTCCGGACCCGACGCCGATCTCCAGGATCCGTCGCGGCCGCAGCTCGCGGACGCGCTCCACGGTGGCCTCGCGCCACTCCCGCATGTGCTCCAGGGGGATGGGCTCGCCGTCGTAGGAGCTGTCCCAGCCCGCGAAGTCCTCGGTGCGGACGGCGGTGCCGATCTCGGTGTACTCGGCCGAGTAGATCTCCCGCCACTCGCCGATCTGCTCCCGCTCGGCCTCCCGGAGAGCCTCGGGATCGGGGTCCGTGGGGACGACGTATCCCACCAGCCGCTTGGTGCCGGGTGCGTGCGTGTCGTCGCGGGCGATCACCGCCGACTGGGACACCTCGGGGTGCTGTGCGAGCACCGTCTCGATCTCGCCCAGCTCCACGCGGTGGCCGCGGATCTTGACCTGGTCGTCGGTACGGCCGAGGAAGTCCAGGTTGCCGTCCGGGCGGCGGCGCACCAGGTCGCCGGTGCGGTACATGCGCTCGCCCGGCCGCCCGTACGGGTCGGCCACGAACCTTTCGGCGGTCAGGCCGGGCCGGTCGAGGTAGCCGCGGGCCAGACCCACGCCCGCGATGTACAGCTCGCCCGCCACACCGTCCGGCACCGGACGCAGCCACGTGTCCAGGATGCGGGCGCGGGTGGCGCGGATGGGGCGGCCCACGGTGGGGGTGGCGCTGTCGTGGGTGCCGCCGCCGAGGGTGTTGATCGTGTACTCGGTGGGCCCGTACAGGTTGTAGCCGTACGTCCCCTCGGTGTCCCGCAGCGTGTTCCACACCGCCTCGGTGACCGCCTCGCCGCCGAGCAGCACCAGCGGCGGCCGGTGGCCCTCCAACAGGCCTTCCTCGATGAGGAGGTGGGCGTACGTCGGGGTCACGTTGACCACGTCGACGCGGTGCTCCTCGCAGTACGCGACCAGCGCGGTGGCGTCCCGGCGCAACTCCTCGTCGCAGATGTGCACCTCATGTCCCTCGACGAGCCAGAGCAGCTCCTCCCAGGACATGTCGAAGGCGAAGGAGACGGTGTGCGCGATGCGCAGCCGGCGCCCGCCGGCGGAGGCGATCGCCGGGGCGAAGATCTCCCGCTGGTGGTTGAGCTGCATGTTCGTCAGGCCGACGTACGGCGTGACCACGCCCTTGGGGCGGCCGGTGGAGCCGGAGGTGTAGATGACGTAGGCCGGGTGGTCCAGGCTGAAGACTCGGGCGACGGGGTCGCCGGCCAGGCCCCTGAGCGTGGCCGGGTCGTCGAGCAGGACCCGAGGGACGTCACCTGTCAGTGTCCGCGACACCGCCTCCGTCGTCAGCAGGAGCAGCGGGCGGGCGTCGGCCAGCGTCAGCGACAGCCGCTCGGCCGGGTGGTCCAGTTCCAGCGGCAGGTACGCGGCCCCCGTGCGCAGCACCGCGAACAGCGCCACCACCATGTCGATCGACCGCGGCAGGCCCAGCGCGACGACCTTCTCGGGTCCGGCGCCGCGGGCGGTCAGCAGCCGGGCCATTTGGTCGCAGCGGGTGTCGAGTTCGGCGTACGTCACGGTCTGCGCGCCGAAGACGAGGGCCGTCGCCTCCGGGGTGCGGGCGGCCTGGGCGGCCAGCATGTCCGCGACCGTCTCGTGCGGCACCGGCTGCCGCTGCGCGGCCTCCTCGCGGGCCAGTGCGGCGGCCTCGGCGGGCAGCAGCGGGTCGAGCGAGCCGACGGCCGCGGCCGGGTCGGCCACCAGCCGGTCCACGAGCAGCACGAACCGGTCCAGCAGGCTGCGCGCGTACGTGTCGTCCAGCAGGTCCGGGCGGTAGGCGAGGGTGACGCGGACCCGCTCGCCCGGGGTGACGACCAGGTTGGCCGGGTAGTGGGTGGCGTCCACGTTGGCGACGGCTGTCGCCCCGTGCCGGTCGCGCAGCTCGGCGAGCCGCTCGTCGGTGTCGGCGTTGCGCAGCACGAACAGTGTGTCGAACAGCCGCCGGTGGCCCGTCTCGGCCTGCACCACGCCCAGGCCCAGGTACTCGTGCGGCATCAGCGCCAGCCGCTCGCCCTGGATGCGGCGCAGCAGGTCGAGCACCGGCTCGCGCGGGTCGAAGGCGATGCGGGCGGGCACGGTGTTGAGGAACATGCCGATGACGTTCTCGACGTCCGGCACCTCGCTCGGCCGGCCCGCCACCGTCGTACCGAACACGATGTCCGTGCGGCCCGTCGCACTGGCGAGGACCAGGCCCCAGGCGGCGTTGAGCACCGTGTTGAGGGTGAGGCCGTGGCGGCGGGCGGTGTCGCGCAGTCGTTCGGTCGCCTCCGGGGCGAGGACGGCGTCGAGGTGCTCCGGGATCACCGGCTCCAGGCCCCGTTCGTCGACGGCGGGCACCAGCAGCGTGGGCTCGTCGAAACCGGCCAGGGCGGCGCGCCAGGCGCGGGTCGCGTCGGTGTCGTCCTGCCCCTCCAGCCAGGTCAGGTAGTCGCGGTACGAGCCGGGGCGGGCCAGACCGGCCGGGTCGCCGCCGCTGTCGTACAGCGCGAACAGCTGGTCCAGGAACAGCCAGGCGGACCAGCCGTCCCACAGGATCAGATGGCGGCCGACGACGAGCCGGTCGCCGCGCGTCTCGCCGAGCCGGACCAGCAGCATCCGGAACAGCAGCGGGCGGGTCAGGTCGAAGCGCCGGGCGCGCTCCTCGTCCAGCAACTCGCCCATGCGCCGGTCCTGTTCGGCCGGTGGCAGCCCGGACAGGTCCACCTCCGTCAACGGGATCTCCGCGTCGCGCACGATGAACTGCACGGGCTGGCGCAGCCCTGCGCTGGTGAACCCGGCACGCAGGCTGGGGTTGCGGGCCAGCAGGGTGCGGGTCGCGGCCCGCAGCCGCTCGGCGTCCACGCGTTCGGCGAGGTCGAAGGACTCGTGGACGGTGTAGACGTCGAGGGAGCTGTCGTCGTACGTGGAGTGGAAGTACAGGCCCTCCTGGAGGGGGGCGAGTGGCCATACGTCCTCGATGCGGCCCGGCGCCAGCCGCTCGACCGAGGCGCGCTCCTCGTCGGTCAGCACGAACGCGGACGCCGTCAGGGTCGTGTCGTCCGCCGTGGTCGCGGCCGCCGCGAGGGCCGCCGGGGTCCGGTGCTCGAAGACGTCGCGCGGGTCGAGCGCCAGGCCCGCGCGGCGGGCCCGGCTGGAGACGGCGATGGAGCTGATGCTGTCGCCGCCGAGCAGGAAGAAGTCGTCGTCGACACCGACGTCCCTGAGCTTGAGTACGGCGGCGAAGATCTCCGTGAGCAGCCGTTCACGTGGGCTGCGCGGGGCGCGGGCGGCGGCCCGTACGGCCCGGGGTGCGGGCAGCGCGGCCCGGTCCAGCTTGCCGCTGGGGGTGAGTGGCAGGGCGTCGAGGACGACGTAGGCGGCGGGGACCATGGGGGCGGGCAGGGTGGCGGACAGGGCGTCGCGCAGCGCCGTGGCGTCCACGTCGGCCGGTGCCACCAGGTAGGCGACGAGCGCGTCGTCCCGTACGGTCACGGCGGCCTGTGCCACCTCGGGCAGGCGCGCCAACGCCGCCTCGATCTCGCCGAGTTCGATGCGGTTGCCGCGCAGCTTGACCTGCCGGTCGGTGCGGCCCAGGTACTCGATCACTCCGTCCGGGCGGCGCCGTACCAGGTCGCCGGTGCGGTACATGCGGCTGCCGGGCGGGCCGTAGGGGTCGGCCGTGAACCGCTCGGCGGTCAGCGCGGGGCGGCCGTGATAGCCGCGCGCGAGCTGCACGCCCGTGAGGTACAGCTCGCCCGGGACCCCGTCGGGAACGGGCCGCAGGCAGGAGTCCAGCACCCGCAGGCCGGTGTTCCACACGGGCCGCCCGATGGGCACGGTCGTACCCTCGTCGCCGTCGTACGCGTGGTAGGTGACGTCGACGGCCGCCTCGGTCGGGCCGTACAGGTTGTGCAGCGGTACGCCGGTGAGCGCGTGCCAGCGGCCCGCGGCGTTTACGGGCAGCGCCTCGCCGCTGCTCAGCACGCGGCGCAGGGACGCCGCC
Source organism: Streptomyces spinoverrucosus (assembly GCF_015712165.1). Lineage (NCBI taxonomy): Bacteria > Bacillati > Actinomycetota > Actinomycetes > Kitasatosporales > Streptomycetaceae > Streptomyces > Streptomyces spinoverrucosus. The sequence continues at coordinate 47,141 of NZ_JADPZX010000002.1, forward strand.
CAGGCGGGGTCCCCGGTCACCTCGTCCGACCGCAGGAACGCCTCCAGCATCGACGGCACGAAGTGCAGGGTGGTGATGCGGTGCCGGCGGACGAGGTCGGCGAGATACGCCGGATCGCGGTGGCCGTCCGGCCGGGCGAGGACCACGGCCGCGCCTTCGAGGAGCGGCCAGAAGAACTCCCACACGGACACGTCGAAGCTGGACGGCGTCTTCTGCAGCACCCGGTCGTCGGCGCGCAGCCCGTACGCGCCCTGCATCCATGCGAGCCGGTTGGCGATGGCGCGGTGGGTGACGACCACGCCCTTGGGCAGGCCGGTCGAGCCGGAGGTGTAGATGAGGTAGGCGGGGTCGTCGGGGCGGGCGGTGCGCCGGGCGACGGGCTCGACGTCCGCCTCCGGGGCATCGAGCAGCAGGACCGAAGGGACCTGCCGGGGCAGTCGGCCGGCGGTCGCGGACAGCGTGACCACGGTCGTGGCGCCGGAGTCGGCGAGCATGTGGGTCACCCGGCCCGCCGGGTAGTCCAGGTCCACCGGCAGATAGGCGGCGCCCGACTTCAGCACGCCGACCAGCGCGACCATCAGCTCCGCCGAACGGGGGACCGCGACCGCGACGAACGCCCCGGGCCCCGCGCCGCGACCGCGCAGCCGGTCGGCCAACGCCTCGGCGCGGGCGTCGAGTTCGGCGTACGTCAGCCGCTCGTCGTCGAAGACGACAGCGGTCGCGTCGGGTGTCCGGGCGGCCTGTGCCGCGAACGCCTCGGCCAGGGTGGTCTCCGGGACGGAACGCTCCTCGCCCGCCGGGTGGGCCCGCAGGGCCTCGTCGGGCGACAGCAGCTCGACGGAGGCGGCGGGGCGCGTCGGGTCGGCGGCGATCGCCTCCAGGATGCGCGCCAGCCGGTCACCGAGTGCGCGCACGGCGTCGGCGTCCAGCCGTTCCGCGTGGTGCTTGAGTCGCAGGTCCAGCCGTCGGCCGGGCTTGACGACGAGGGCGAGGGGATAGTGGACGGCGTCGTGGAACGCGTCGCCGGTGATCCGGATGCTGCCCGAGGCGTCCCGCAGGTCGGTCTCGGCGGGGTAGTTCTCGAACACCACGAGTGTGTCGAAGAGTTCGCCCTCGCCCGCGTGTCCGGCGATGCGCTGGATCTCCGCGAGGCCGAGGTGCTGGTGGTCGAGCAGCCCCGCCTGCTGCTCCTGGAGGCGGACCAGCAGCTCCCCGAGCGGCTCGCCCGGGCGCCAGCGGAAGCGGGTCGGCAGGGTGTTGATGAACAGGCCCACCATCGAGGCGATGCCCTCGACCTCGCTGTCCCGGCCCGAGACCGTGGTGCCGAACACCACGTCGCCCCGGCCCGTCAGCCTGCCCAGCAGCAGCCCCCAGGCGGCCTGGACCACCGTCCCGAGGGTGACTCCGTGCTCGCGGGCCCGCTGGGTGAGGCGCGCGGTGGTCGACTCGGGCAGTTCCACGCGGACGTGGGCCGCCCGCACCGGCGCTGAGGTGCCCGGGGTGTCGACCAGCCGGGTCGGCTCGTCGAACCCGGCGAGCGCGGCGCGCCAGGCGTCGCGGGCCGCGTCACGGTCCTGCGCCGCGAGGCGGCGCAGGAAGGCGCGGTAAGGGGTGACGTCGGCGAGCGGAGGCGTGTCGGTGCCGTAGGCGGCCATCAGCTCGCGGTGCAGGACCGGCAACGACCAGCCGTCGGCGACGATGTGATGGAACGTCAGGACAAGTCGGGCGCGGTGTTCGCCGAGGCGGATCAGCGCGCAGCGCAGCAGGGGCGGCGCGGCCAGGTCGAACCCGGTGGCACGCTCGTCGGCCGCCACCGCCTCGGCCGACGACTCACGGGCCTCGCCGTCCTGTGCCGACAGGTCGACTTCCCGCCACGGCAGCTCCGCGCTCCGGGTGATGATCTGGACCGGCGTGCCGTCGGGCCCCTGGCGGAAGGCGGCCCGCAGCGGCGCGTGCCGGTCCAGCAGGTGTTGCGCGGCGCGGCGCAGGGTGGGGCCCTCGACCGGCCCGGCCAGGTCGAGCACCTGCTGCACGACGTAGGCGTCGCCGTCCGGTCCGCCGCTCAGCGCGTGGAAGAAGAAGCCCTGCTGGAGCGGGGTGAGCGGGAGCAGCTCCTCGACGTCGAGTGGCCGCGCGCCCTGGATCTCGGCCAGTTCGGCCGCGTCGACCTCCACCAGGGGGTGGTCGGCGGCGTGCTCGGCGGTGCGTTCGACGGCCGCTTTCGCGAGGGCCTCGACCGTGCGGTGCCGGAACACGTCACGGGTGGTGAGCCTGAGCCCCGCCTCCCGTGCCCGGACCAGCAGCTGGATGGCGGTGATGCTGTCGCCGCCGAGGGCGAGGAAGTCGTCCTCGGCCGTCACCGAGCCCAGGCCGAGGACGCCGGCGTACAGCTCGCAGAGGAGTTCCTCGCGGGCGGTGCGCGGAGGGCGGCCGGAGCTCATCGCCGTGCGGTCCGGGACGGGCAGCGCCTTGGCGTCGATCTTGCCGCTGGGGGTGACCGGCAGGGCGTGCAGCGGAACGAAGGCCGACGGGACCATGTAGTCGGGCAGCCACTCGGCGGCGTGCGCGCGCAGGGTGCGCATCAGGGCCGTCACGTCGCGGAAGGGGGCGGGGCGGTTGGCGTGGGGGTACGCCCCGGCAGTGCGGTACAGGCCAGTGAGGGGTTCGTCGAGGGCCAGTACGGCGTCGAAGGCGCCGTCGTCGGCACGGCCGTTCCAGGTCAGCGCGGCCCGGTAGCCGTGCCGGGCGGCCAGGGCGTACACCTCCTCCGGGTCCGCGCCCGCGGCCGTCTCCCCGCTGCTGCCCTCCAGCCGCCACAGGTCGGCCAGGTCGTCGACGAGGCGGGCGTTGGGCACACCGGTGATCCGCAGCCGTCGTGGACGCTGCGCCAACAGCCCGGCGAGATCCCCGGCCTCGGCCCAGGAGACCTCCCGCTCGTCAGGGACGGGCGCGCGCGGCCCGGGGCGCAGGACGACGTCGTACCGGTACCGGCTCAGCTCGTTGTGGTGGGCGGCCCGCTTGATCCGGATGTCGGCGTCGAAGCCGTCGAGCGAGGCGAAGTAGTCCGGGTCGAGCAGCAGTTCGCCCTCCCAGCGCACCGACTGCTCGACGGCCGCACGCAGCGCGCTCTTGTCCTCGGCCGTGGCCCGCCGTGTCTCCACGGCGGCGCGAAGGGTGCGCAGCAGCCGCAGATTGCGGACATCGCCCACGAAGATCCGCCCGCCGGGGGCGAGCAGTTCGGAGGCCTTGTGGAGTACGTCGGTGAGGTACTCGGCGCTCGGGAAGTACTGGGCGACGGAGTTGAGGACGACGACGTCGAAGTGCCCGGCGGGCAGTGCGGAGATGTCGTCCGCGGGCTGGGCACGCAACTCGACCCTGGCCCGCAGCTCCCCGTCCAGTTGGGTGCGCAGCGCCGCGATCGCCTCTGTCGACAGGTCGGTGCCCCAGTAGGCCTCGCAGTCGGGCGCCAGCCGGGAAAGGATCAGTCCGCTGCCGACGCCGATCTCCAGTACCCGCCGCCGGGGGCCGGTCCGCCGGACGCGTTCGACGGTGGCGTCCCGCCACTCGCGCATCTCCTCGACGGGGATGGGGAGTCCGTCGTACATGCTGTTCCAGCCCGCGAAGTTCTCCCGCGATCCCTCCGAGCCGGCGGCGCTGTACAGGAGTTCGTGGACCTGCTTCCACTCCCCCACCCGGTCGTCCGGGCGGTCCAGGGCGGGCACGACGTACGCGGCGAGCCGCCGGTCGCCGGGACGGTCCTCGCGGGCGACGACCGTGACCTGGTCGACGGCCGGATGGCCGCGCAGCACGGACTCGATCTCGCCGGGCTCGATGCGAAAGCCCCGGATCTTGACCTGGGCGTCGGCGCGGCCGAGGAACTCCAGCCGTCCGTCGGCCTTCCAGCGGACCAGGTCGCCGGTGCGGTAGAGCCGTTCGCCGGGCGCGCCGAAGGGGTCGGCGACGAACCGCTCGGCGGTCAGGTCCGGACGGCCCAGATAGCCCCGCGCGAGGCCCGCTCCCCCGAGGTACAGCTCGCCGGTGACCCCGGCGGGAACCGGCCGGAGGAACGCGTCCAGGACGTACGCGCGCGTGCCGGGGTCGGGAACGCCGATCGGCACGATGGAACCGGCCGGGATGTCCGGATCGCACAGCCCGAGCGTGGAGTTGGTGGTGGCCTCGGTCGGCCCGTACGCGTTGAACATCATCCGCCCGCGCGCGTAGCGGCCGACCAGCTCCGGGGACACCCGCTCGGTGCCCGCCAGCAGCGTGGCGGCGGGCGGCAGGTGTACGTCGTCGGGCAGGGCGGCGAGCAGCGCCGGCGGCAGGATCATGAAGGTGATGCCGTGGGCGTTCGCGTAGTCGGCGAGCGGCGCACCGGGCACCCGCCTCTCGGCCGGTACGACGACCAGCCGGCCGCCGGAGAGCAGGCCGAGGCACAGGTCCCAGAAGGCGACGTCGAAGCTGGGCGAGGCGAACTGCAGCACCCGGCTGTGCGGTCCGATGCCGAACCGCTCGCTCTGTGTCGCGAGGAGCTTCGCCACACCGCTGTGGGCGAGGACGACGCCCTTGGGGCGTCCGGTCGAGCCCGAGGTGTAGATGACGTAAGCGGCGTTCAGGACGGAGACGGGTGCCTCGGGGTCGTGGGCCGGTCGCTGCGCCAACTCCGCCGCCGTGCCGGGTGAGTCGAGTGCGAGCAGGGCCGTGCCGTCCCGTTCGGGGAGTTCCCGCGCGGTCTCCTCGGTGGTCACCATGCAGACGGGTGCGGCGTCGCCGAGCATGTACGCGATGCGGTCCACGGGGTAGTCGTGGTCGATCGGCAGATAGGCGGCGCCGGACTTGAGGACGGCGACCTCGGCGACGATCAGCTCGGTGGAGCGGGGCAGCGCGAGCGCGACGATGCGTTCGGGGCCGGCGCCGCGCGCGATCAGGGCGTGCGCGAGTCGGTTGGCCCGCTCGTCCAGCTCGGCGTAGGTGAGTTCCTCGTCCTCGAAGACCAGGGCGACGGCGTCGGGACGCAGCCGGACCTGTTCGGCGAACAGGGCGGGCCAGGTGTGCGGCGGGACGGTGTGCTCGGTGGCGTTCCAGTCGACGACGACCTGCCGGTACTCGTCCGGGCCCATCAGGGCGAGCCGGGCGACGGGGGTGTCGGGGCGGGCCAGCGCGGCTGCGAGGAGGGTCCGGTAGTGGCCGAGCAGCCGCTCGACGGTGGTGCCGTCGAACAGGCGGGGGTCGTACGTCGCCCGCGCGGTGCCCTCGCGCACCTCCAGCAGCACGTCGACCGGGGCGGGCAGGTCCCCGGCGGGCCGGGCCGCCGTCGCCAACGCCGTGTTGAAGAACAGCCCGCCGCCGCGCATGGGCCGAGGGCGCAGTTCGTCGATCATGAGGTCGGCGGGCACCCGGTAGGCCTCCGCCTCCTCCCACGCCTCCGTCACCCGCCGCACCAGCTCCTGGAAGGTGGGCTCGTGGTCGACGGACACCCGCACCGGGAGCCCGTCGTGGCCGACGGTGAGGTCCGAGACGCCGCTGTAGCGGTGCAGCAGGGCGACGAACGCCGCGAGCAGCACGAGGTCGGGGGCTTTGGGGACACCGGTTAGTGTGCGGGTCTCCCGTTCCGGGCGGTGCCGCGTCGGACGGGGCCGGTCGGTGGGCAGTGCTGTCTCCGGCGGGAGCGGTGTGAGTATCCGCCGCCAGTACGCCAGGACTTCCTCGGAACCGCACACAGCAGCGTGCCTCCCCAGCGGGTCGGGCCCGGCTCTGGGCCGGGGGTCGGCGACATACTAAGGTAAGGGTTACCTAATTCACAGGGTGCGCACATGGTTCACCAAGGGGTGGGACGCCGGCCCGTCTCGCTCTACGCTTGCCTAAGGCAAGCCTCATCAAAGGAAGTTGACGTGGGGACCTCACCGGTCCGGGTGGCGAAAGGCCCCCGCGCAGTCGTACTGCTCGCGCTCTCCGGCGTGGCACTGCTCGCCCTGTGCGCCCTCTCCATGGCCTACGGCGCGCTCGCCGTACCCCTCGACGAGGTCTGGGACACGCTGCTCGGCGACGCGCCCAACTCCCGTATCGAGAACGTGATCTGGTCCGTACGTCTGCCCCGCACCGCCCTCGGCCTCGCCACCGGAGCCGCCCTGGGTCTGTCGGGGGCGCTGATGCAGGCCCTCACCCGCAACCCCTTGGCGGATCCGGGCATCGTGGGCGTGAGCGCGGGCGCGGCGTTCGCCGTCGTGCTGTCGGTGGGCGTCGTGGGCATCGGCTCGGTGTACGGCTACATCTGGTTCGCCTTCGCCGGTGCGCTGGCGGCGAGCGTGCTGGTCTACCTCCTGGGCGGGCTGGGACGGTCCGGCTCCACGCCGGTGAAACTGGCGCTGGCCGGCGTCGCCGTGACGTCCCTGCTGTTCTCCCTGACCAGCGCGGTCGCGCTGACGGACCCGGACGCCCTCAACCGCTACCGCTTCTGGTCCGCGGGCTCGCTCGCCAGCCAGGACGACCAAGTCCTCCTGCGTGTCCTGCCGTTCCTCGTCGTCGGCGCGGTCCTCGCGCTGGCTTGCGCGCCCGCCCTCAACAGCCTCGCGCTCGGCGACGACGTCGCGAAGTCGCTGGGCCTGAAGCTGGGAACGGTCCGGGTCTGCGGGGTGGTGGCCGTCACGCTGCTCACCGGCGGAGCGGTCGCCGTGATCGGCCCGGTCGTCTTCGTCGGCCTGGTCGTGCCGCACATCGCGCGTGTCCTCGCGCAGTACGCCGGTGTCGGCCCGGACCACCGCTGGCTGCTGCCCCTGTCGGCGGTGCTCGCGCCCTGCCTGCTGCTGGCGGCGGACATCGCCGGGCGGCTGATCGCCCGGCCGGTCGAGATCCAGGCGGGCATCCTGGTCGCCTTCATCGGAGGCCCGTTCTTCATCGCCCTGGTCCGCCGCCGACGACTCGCGGAGCTGTGAGCCCATGACGACCGAACTCGCGCCCGGAGCGGGCCGGAGAGACGGAGCGGAGCGGACTGCCGTCCCCCGCTCCGCCGGCCGCGTCCCCTTCCGGCTCGCCGTCCCGCCCGTCTCCGGCGTGCTGCGGCCCCGGCTCGTGGCGGTGTGCCTGGTTCTCGCCGCCGCCGCGTTCCTCGCGTTCTGCGTGGAGACCGCCATCGGGGACATCGGCCTGCCGCTGACCGATGTGATGCGGGCCCTGGTCGGCGCGGGCGATCCCGGAACGCAGCTGATCGTCCACGAACTGCGCCTGCCGCGCGCCATGGCGGGGCTGCTCGTCGGCATCGCGTTCGGCGTCTCGGGTGCCCTGCTCCAGACCATGACGCTCAACCCGCTCGCCAGCCCCGACATGATGGGCATCACCCAGGGCGCCGGGACGGCGGTGGTCGCAGGCATCGTCCTCGGCTGGGACACCGCCGCCGGCACCCAGGCCCTGGGGCTGCTCGGTGCGCTCACGGCCGCGTTGCTGGTGTACGTCCTGGCGTGGAAGCGCGGCACCACCGGCTACCGGATCGTCCTCGTCGGCGTCGGCATCGCCTGGATCTGCACCAGCGCCACCGACTACCTCATCGCCCACGGGCAACTGTTCCAGGCGCAGGCCGCGCTCGGCTGGCTGGTCGGCAACCTCAACGGCCGCACCTGGCAGCAGATCGGCCCGCTGGCCCTGACGATGGCCGTTCTCGTGCCGGCGGCGCTGCTGCTGGGCCGGCAGATGCGCACCCTGCAACTCGGCGACGACGTCGCCCGGGGCCTGGGGACGCGCGTCCAGACCGTGCGGGTGGCCGTCCTGCTCATCGCCGTCGGGCTGGTGGCCTTCGGCACCGCGACCGCCGGGCCGGTCGCGTTCGTGGCGCTCGCCGCGCCCCAGGTCGCCCAGCGTCTGGCCGGCACCGCCGTCCCGCCGCCCCTGGCCGCCGGCCTGACCGGCGCCGTGATGGTGCTCGTGTCCGACCTGATCGCCCGGAAGCTGATCCCGGACACGGAGCTTCCGGTCGGGATCGTCACGGGCGTGCTCGGCGCCCCCGTACTGCTGTGGCTGCTCGTCCGCGCCAACCGCGCCGGTTCAGGAGGCTGACAAGGTGTCATCGAAGCACGAGGCGTACGAAGGACCCGTCGGCGGCCCCGACCTGCGCGCCGAGGGCCTGCGCCTGGCCTACGACGACCGGGTCGTCGTCGAGGACCTCGACGTGGTGATCCCCTCCGGCCGGATCACGGCGATCGTCGGCGCGAACGCGTGCGGCAAGTCGACGCTGCTGCGGGCGCTGGCGCGGCTGCTGACGCCCAAGTCCGGTGCCGTGTATCTCGACGGGCGCTCGGTGCACTCGATCCCCACCCGCGCCCTCGCCCAGCGGCTCGGCATCCTGCCGCAGACGCCGGTCGCTCCCGAGGGACTGACCGTCGTCGACCTGGTGGGACGCGGACGTTCACCGCACCAGACGTGGTGGCGGCAGTGGTCCGCCGCCGACGAGCAGGCCGTGCACGAGGCGCTGCGGGCCACCGCCATGGCCGACCTCGCGCACCGGGCCGTCGACGAACTCTCCGGAGGGCAGCGGCAGCGGGCCTGGATCGCGATGGCGGTCGCGCAGGGCACGCCGGTGATGCTGCTGGACGAGCCGACGACGTATCTGGACCTCGCGCACCAGATCGACGTCCTCGACCTGATCACCGACCTGAACCGGCATCAGGGGCGCACGGTCGTGATGGTGCTGCACGACCTCAACCAGGCGTGCCGGTACGCCGATCACGTGGTCGCCATGAAGGCGGGCCGCGTGGTGGGCGAGGGCGCGCCGGCCGAGGTCGTGACCGCGGCGATGGTGCAGGAGGTGTTCGGGCTGCGGTGCGTGGTCGGCGAGGACCCCGTCAGCGGGACGCCGATGGTGATTCCGATGGGCCGTCACCACGAGGGCAGTACGGACGACTCGGCCGCCGTCGCCGTCCCGGGCACGACCGGCTGACGCGGTGCGGACCGGCGAGGTCACCGGTCCGCCCGCAACGGCTCCCGTCAGGGACGGGCCGTCAGATAGCCGCCCATCGTGCGGAAGTAGTCGGTGGCGGCGTACTCCGTGCCGTCCTCGGTCCGCACCCGCTTGACCACCAGACCGGGCAGGCGCCCGGACCGCGCCTCGGCGCCGGCGACGACGACCACCCCGTCGCCCTCGCGGATGAAGATCCGCCCGGGTGTGCCGCCGTAGCGCCCCTGGGAGACGGCGGCCGAGACGATCCGGATGCGTTCGCCGCGGTGATGGGTGAAGGCGTTCGGGTACGGGTCGGACTGGGCCCGTACGAACCGCTCCAGGTCCTCGGCGGGCCATGTCCAGTCGATCCGGCTGTCCTGCGACGAACGCTTGTGGAAGAAGCTGGAGCGGGAGCGGTCCTGTGGCGTCCACACCGCCCTGCCGGAGGCGATGAGGTCCAGGGCGTCGGTCACGATCGGGCCGATCAGGTCGACCGTGCGGTGGAACAGGTCCGTCGCCGTGTCCGTGGCTCCGACCGGCACCGCGCGCTGGAGGAGGATGTCGCCCATGTCGAGCTCGGCGTCCATACGGTGGGCGGTGACCCCGACCTGCTTCTCGCCGTTGATGAGCGCCCAGATCAGCGGCGAGAAACCGGCGTAGGCGGGCAGCAACGAGTCGTGGACGTTGAGCGTGCCGTGCGGCGGCAGGTCGAAGATCTCCGGGGGCAGCCAGGTGCGCCAGTTGTTCGCCACGATGATGTCCGGCTCGGCCTCCTTGAGCGCGCGCAGGAGTTCCTCGTCGCCCGGCCGGTTGCGCAACAGCACCGGCACACCGTGCTGTTCGGCGAGATCGGCGACCGAGTCGCTCCAGATCCTCTCGTACGCGTGGTCGCTCTTGGGGTGGGTGACGACCAGGACCACCTCGTGCCGGGAGTCGAGCAGAGCCCGCAACGTCCGGTGTCCCCAGGTCTGATAGCCGAACATGACGACCCGCATATGAGCCTCCTCAGGCATTGCTAGGTAAGGCTTACCTTATCTAGCATGTGCCTGCTTGGGGGAGGCTGTGTTCCGGATTTGGGAACGCTGTGTCCCCCCTTCATGGGAGGCGATGAAGCGGTGACGACACTGCAGAGCGGACCGGACTCCATCCACGACCTACTGGGCATCGGCTTCGGACCGTCCAATCTCGCGCTGGCGATCGCGCTCCAGGAGCACGGCGCGACGGCACGCGAAGACGGCGGGTTCCGGGCCCTGTTCCTCGAGAAACAGCCTCGGTTCGGCTGGCATCGCGGCATGCTCATCGACGACGCCACCATGCAGGTGTCGTTCCTCAAGGACCTGGTGACCATGCGCGACCCCACCAGCGACTTCAGCTTCCTGTGCTACCTGCGTGAACGCGGACGGCTGGTCGACTTCCTCAACCAGAAGACACTGTTCCCCCTGCGTATCGAGTTCCACGACTACTTCGAGTGGGCGGCCGGCCGGGTCGCGCCCCTCGTCGAGTACTCCGCCGAGGTCGTCTCCGTTCGCCCCGTCACCGAGGACGGCGAGATCCGGTACTTCGACGTCACCAGCCGCGATCCGGCCGCCCCGGAGCGGGTGACGGTCCGCCGGGCCCGCGGCGTCTGTGTCGCCACCGGCCTGGAGCCGCACCTGCCGCCCGGCGCCGAACGGTCCGAACGCGTCTGGCACAACAGCGAGTTACTGCCTCGCGTCGACGAACTCGCGCGCTCGGGCGCGCCCGTGCGCCGCGCCGTGGTGCTCGGCGCCGGGCAGAGCGCCGCCGAGGCCGTCGACTACCTGCACCGCACCTTCCCCGACGCCGAGATCTGCTCGGTGTTCGCCAAGTACGGCTACACGCCCGCCGACGACAGCCCGTTCGCCAACCGGATCTTCGACCCCGAGGCCGTGGACCTGTACTACGGCGCGCCCCGCGAGGTGAAGCAGTCGCTGTTCGACTACCACCGCGGCACCAACTACTCGGTGGTGGACATGGAGTTGATCGAGGCACTGTCCCGGACGATGTACCAGGAGAAGGTCCAGGGCAGGCAGCGGCTGCGGATGATGAACGTCTCCCGCATCCGTGAGGTCGAGGCCGGCGCGGACGACGTACAGGTGACGGTGGAGTTCCTGCCGACCGGTGAGCGCGAGGTCATCGCCTCGGATCTGCTCGTCTACGCCACCGGCTACCAGCCCCGGGGCATCGGCGACAACCTCGGCGAACTCGCCAAACTCTGCCTGCGCGACGAGGAGGACACCCTCAGGGTCGGCCGGGACCACCGCGTGGTGACCGCCCCGAACGTCACCGCCGACATCTACCTCCAGGGCGGCACCGAACACACCCACGGCCTGACCTCCACCCTGCTGTCCACCACCGCCGTACGGGCCGGTGAGATCCTCGACTCCCTCCTGACCCGACGCCCCGCCAACCCCGCGAAGTACCAGAAGTACTAGGCGACGCCCGTACGTCTTCCTGCACCCCGCCGCCCGTGACCTGTCCGAGGACTGGGATCGCGCGACCACCTCCCAGTGCGTACAGCGTACGCACGGTCCACGCCAGGACATGGCCCTGCCCAGTCTGATGGTCGTCTCCAGCCGGTTGCAGGGGAGAGTTTTCTCCCCTGCATGCATTCCTCGCAAAGTGGGACTTCGGTCTGTGCGGGCTTGCGTGCCCGCACGGCTTCGCAGGGGGGTCGTGAGTCATTCGGATGCCGGACCCTGTAGTCGACTCGATCGGGTGGATCTCATGCGAGCAGCACTGATGTACGGAGCCGGCGACGTCCGTATGGAGGATGTCCCGGACCCGAAGATCCAGCAGCCCACCGACGCGCTCGTGCGCGTCCTGCGGGCCTGTATCTGCGGCAGCGACCTGTGGCCCTACGCGTCGATGGAGCCCTCCGAGCAGGGCGAGCGGATGGGGCACGAGTTCCTCGGCGTCGTCGAGGAGACGGGCTCGGACCTGTCCACGCTCCGGCGCGGCGACGTGGTGATCGCGCCGTTCGTCTGGTCCGACAACACCTGCGAGTTCTGCCGGGAGGGACTGCACACCTCCTGCCTGCACGGCGGGATGTGGGCCATGAACGGCATCGACGGCGGCCAGGGCGAGGCCCTGCGCGTGCCGCAGGCCGAGGGCACGCTGGTCAAGGTGCCGGTCGGCGAGGACTCCGCCCTGCTGCCCTCGCTGCTCACCCTGTCCGACGTGCTCTGCACGGGCCACCACTGCGCGGTGACGGCCGGGGTCGGACCTCGTACGACGGTGGTCGTGATCGGTGACGGAGCCGTGGGCCTGTCCGCCGTACTGTCGGCGAGGCGGCTCGGCGCCGAGCGGATCATCCTGATGGGGCGGCACAAGGGCAGGACCGACCTCGGCCGGGACTTCGGCGCCTCGGACGTGGTCCCCGAGCGCGACGAGGAAGGCATCGAGCGGGTGCGCGAGCTGACCGGCGGGCACGGCGCCCACGCCGTCCTGGAGTGCGTCGGCACCCTCCCCGCGCTGCGGACGTCCCTCGGGGTGGTCCGGCCGGGCGGCGTGGTCAGCCGGGTCGGTGCTCCCCAGTACCCGGAGGTCCCGATGGGCTTCCCGGAGTTCATGAACAACATCACCCTCACCGGTGGCGTCGCCCCGGCCCGTGCGTACATCGAGGAGCTGCTCCCCGATGTCCTGGAGGGCAGGGTCGAGCCGGGCCGGGTCTTCGACCGGACGGTCGGCCTGGACGGCGTACCCGACGGCTACCGCGCCATGGCCGACCGCGAGGCCCTGAAGGTGCTCGTACAGCCCTGAGCCCGCGTGGGCCGAGCACGTCACCGACGCGCAGCACGCCGCCCCGCGCAGGCGCTCCTGACCCGCGCACCAGCTCCGAACTGCCACGGCACGGCCTGTCAGCGGCGCCGCGTCAGTTCGTCGGGGCCGGCGCCGGGTCCTGGTCTGCTGTCCCCCTGGCGTCCGCGTAACGGGACTGGACCCGGTTCGCGTACGACGCGGTCCACGCGGACAGCAGGCCGATCACGGTGAGCAGGAGTACCACGCTGAGGCCGGTCATCACGTCGGTCGACAGCACGTACACCAGCGGCACCCGCAGCACCGCCTCCAGCAGCAGGCCGACTCCCCACGCCGCCGACATCCGCACGAACGCCTGCCGGAACTGCGGCACCTCGGTGCACAGCCGGTCGATCTCCGCACGCTTCGCCTGATTCGACCCGGCCCGCACGGCCACCAGCACCAGTGGCGTACGGCTCGCACAGCCGACGAGCAGATCAGCGCGGCAGCCGCGGTGCCGAAGGACTCCTTCACCAGCACGAACCTCGCGTCACCGGTGACGAACGACAGGCGACCTGTCCGCCGACCTGGACCCGACGGTCGAGGCGGACCTGCTGCTGGCCCTGGTCGCCGGCCTGGGCGACGCGGTGCTGCTCGGCCACCGCACTCCGGAGGAGGCCGAGGCACTCGTCGACCACCACCTGTCCCGCCTCACCGATTGAGCCGCCGCCCCCCATCACACGTTCGAGGCGACGATCGACTACGCGCCGAGGTCCTTCCAGCACCTGGCCGGTCAGGAGCCGGCGGGCGTCCTGACGGCGTCGAGGTCGTCGCGGACTCGGCGCGGCTCCTGCTCCAGCGGCATGTTGGCCTCGTCCCCGACCGCGTCCAGAGCGCCGGGCGCATCGGGGTCCAGCGCGGCGAACAGCGGGCCCATGTCACCGGGGGCGGGGCCCTGTTCCGCGACCAGTTCGAAGGTCCGGCGCACCGCTTCCGGAGCGGTGAGGGCCCGCACCAGCACCTGGGCGATCTGCTCGCGGGCGATGACACCGTCGGAGGGGTTGCCGGTGCGCCGTGTGTCCCCCTGCAGGAACACGAGACGGTGCTCGTCGGGGCCGTTCATGTCGAACCAGCCCGGCCGCACGATCGTGTACGGCAGCCCGCTGGCGCGGACGAGGCGCTCGGAGCGGCGCTTCCAGTCGAGGAGATGGTCGTACGCGCTGCCGCGGGCGGTCACGCCGATGGCGGTCATGAGCGCGATGCGCGGCGTCTGTCCGGCCAGCGCCGTCAGGATGTTGCGGACTCCGCCGTAGTCGACGCTCTCCGGCGAGGAGTGGGCGGTGACTTCCGATCCGTGGGTCAGCACGATGGCGTCGACGCCGGCCACGGCCTTGCGCAGCGTCTCGGGCCGCGTGACGTCGGCGACGACGAGCTCGGTCTCGGCGGGGAGCAGCCGTCCGGCCTTCGCGGCGTCGCGTACCAGCGCCCGGGTGGTGTGACCGCGAGCGATGGACTCGGCCACGACCAGGCGTCCAATGCTGCCTGTCGCGCCGACCACCAGGACGGTCATGGGTTCGGTTGTCATGAATCCTCCGTATACAGGGACGTGTCGGCTCCTGGCCGGTCACCCAGTGCCGCGGTCATGCCGCCGTCCTTCAGCAGGTCGGCGCCCGTGAGGGAGCCGGCCTGGCGGCCGAGGAGGAAAGCGGCCGCGCGGCGGCCTCGTCGGTGGAGCCGACCCCTCCAGGTTCCGCGAGAGCGGGGCGAGGTGGCAGGCCCTGCGGTGCCGGGGACCACCGTTCGGGGGAGTGACAGGTCCCCCCAGGCTCATGCGGAGAGGACTTCTGCGGCACCTGCGCGGGCGACCGGCCGTCGGAGCCGTCGTTCACGCATCCGGTGCGGCGTGGACGCGACGCCCCTCGACGAACGTCTGCAGGACCCGGGTGGCGGCGATCTCCTCCGGGTGGCCCGTGAACGGGTCTCGGTCGAGTACGACGAGGTCGGCCGACTTGCCGACGGTGATGCTGCCGGTTGTGCCGTCGAGGTGGTTCGCGTAGGCGCTGCCCGCCGTGTACGCGGCGATGGCGGTTCCCAGGTCCAGCCGCTGCCCGGGCAGGAAGGCCGCGGTGTGCCCGGGGGCGTCGGGGGCGACGCGGTTGACGGCGACGTGGATGGCCTGGAGTGGATCGGGGCTGCTGACGGGCCAGTCGCTGCCGGCGGCCAGCGTCGTGCCCGCGCGCAGCAGGTCGCCGAACGGGTACTGCCAGGTGCCGCGTTCCGCGCCGAGGAAGGGCAGGGTGAGTTCGTCCATCTGCGGTTCGTGGGCGGCCCACAGCATCTGCAGGTTGGCGGTCGCGCCCAGCGCACGGAAGCGGGGGATGTCGTCCGGGTGCACGACCTGGAGATGCGCCAGGTGGTGCCGGGTGTCGCGCCACCCGTTGGCTTCCCGCGCGGCCCCCACGGCGTCCAGCGCCTCGCGCACCGCCCGGTCGCCGAGGGCGTGGAAGTGCACCTGGAAGCCCAGCGCGTCGAGTTCGGTGACGTACTTCCGCAGCTCTCCCGGCTCGACGAAGCTGATGCCGCTGTTGTCCGAGGCGCAGCCGCAGCCGGTGAGGTACGGGTCCAGCAGGGCGGCGGTGTGGTTCTCCGCGATGCCGTCCTGCATGATCTTCACGGTGGTGGCGCGGAACCGGTCCCGGCTCAACTCCTCCCGTCGGACCACGAGTTCGGGGATCTGTTCGGCGCCGCGCTCGCGGTCCCACCACAGGGCGCCGACGACACGGGCGGTGAGCAGGTCCCGGTCGAGGGCCGCGTGGTAGGCGGGCGCCGGGTCCGTCATGTTGGCGTACGCGCCGACGATGGCGTCCTGCCAGGCGGTGACGCCGTGCGAGTGCAGCACGGCCTGGGCGCGCAGCAGCGCGGCGAGCTGTTCCTCGGGCGTGGGGTCCGGCACCAGCCGGCCCACGAGGTGGACGGCGCCCTCCTGGAGCATGCCGGTGGGGTTTCCGTCGGCGTCGCGCTCGATCCGGCCGTCGGTGGGGTCGGGGGTGCGGGCGTCGATGCCGGCGCGCTCCAGGGCGCGGCTGTTGACCCAGGCGCCGTGGTGGTCGCGGTTGGGCAGGAAGACCGGCCGGTCCGGGACGATCGCGTCGAGGGCGGCGGCCGTGGGCGTGCCGCCGGGGAACGCCTCCAGGGACCAGCCGCCGCCGGTGATCCACTCGACGTCCGGGTGCTGGTCGGCGTACGCCTTGATCCGGCGCGGATACTCGGCGGGGTCGACGGTGTCGGCGAGATGGCACTGGCCGAGTTCGATGCCCGCGCCCAGCGGGTGCACGTGGGCGTCCTGGAAGCCGGGCAGCAGCAGCTTTCCGGCGAGGTCGACGACCTCGGTGTGCGGTCCGGTCAGCTGGTGCACCTCGTCGTGGCCGACGGCGACGATCCGCCCGCCGCGCACGGCCACGGCGGTGGCGCGGCTGCGGGCGGGATCGACGGTGTGGACGGGGCCGCCGGTCAGGACGAGGTCGGCGGGTCCCGTGGCCTGGGGGTGTGACATGGGGGTGAACTCCGTGAGGGCAGAGGTCAGACCGCGGTGCGGTCCATCGGCAGGGTCAGGGCTTCGGCGTCGGTGCCGTGCCCGGTGGTGAAGTACGGGGAGCGGCGGACGTACTTGGCGACGGCCGCCATGCCGAGGCCGGCCAGGACGACCGCGGCGGGCAGCGAGAACATGAACCAGCCGTTGTCCGGGCTGAGTTCGAAGTGGTCGCTCATGGTGAGGTACGAGTATCCGAGGTAGCCGCCGAGGCCCAGCAGCACCAGGCTGGACGCGGCGGGCACACCCACGGCGAGCAGCGCCTCGCGCGGGCCCGCGCGCAGGGCGGAGCGGAAGCGGACGACGCAGGCGAGCGCGGTGAGGCCGTAGTAGAGGGCGACGATCAGGCCGATGGCGTTGACGGCGGCCAGCAGCATGTCGCTCAGCTTGGGGATCGCGACGGCGAGCAGGGCGATCACGGTGGCGATGGCCAGGACGACGACCGTTCCGGCGGCGGGGGTGCCGTAGCGGGGGTGGATCCGGGTCCACACCGGGCCCATCGTGCGGTCCCGGCCCATGGCGAGCAGGCCGCGCGCGGTGGGGATGAGGGTGGCCTGGACGGAGGCGACCGCGGAGAACATCAGGGCGATCAGGGGCAGGGTGGCCCACGGCTCGGCGGCCAGTTTCCCGCCGAGGTACGGAAGCGCCTGAGGGCCGTTCTGGATCAGCTCGGTCAGGCTCATCTCGCGTTGGAAGGCGACCGAGGCGAAGAGGAACAGGCCGAGCATGGCGAACAGGGCGATGAACCCGCCGCGGGCGGAGTCGCCCGGGCTCCGGGTCTCCTCGGTGACACTGAAGGCCGCGTCCCAGCCCCAGAAGAAGAACACCGCGAGGACCATCCCCTGGGCGAAGGCGGTGCCGTCGGAGATCGCGAAGGGGTTGAACCAGGACAGGGAGAAGGACTGCTCGCCGGTGACCATGGCCCAGCCGCAGAAGACCAGCAGCACCGCGTACTCGAAGACCAGCAGGGCGAACTGGAAACGGGTGGCGGCCCGCATCCCGGTGACGGTCAGGAAGGCGAGCGCAAGGAGGACGATCAGCCCGACCGCCGTACTGGCCCCGGTGGACGTCGGATCGAGCGTGACGCCGGCGAGGCTGTGCAGGCCGGATCTGTTGGCGAGGATCAGCACGACCGAGCCCATGACCGCGCTGGTGTAGGCGCAGAAGATGATCGAGCCGACCAGGGTGACCCACCCGGTCAGGAAGCCGGGCCAGGGGCCGAGGGACTTGCCGACCCAGACGTAGCCGTTGCCGCAGTTGGGCTCGGAGCGGTTGAGGCGGGCGTAGGCGGTGGCGATGCCGAGCACCGGCAGGAACGCCAGCAGCAGGAGCGCCGGGGCCTGGAGGCCCACGACGGAGGCGATCGTGCCCATGCCGATGGCGATGCTGGTGGTGGCGGCGGTGCTGGACGCGGCGATGGCGACACCGTCCACGACGCCGAGGGAACGGCGCAGGACCGGGCCTTGCCCGTCGGAGGCAGGCGGAAGCGGTACGGACGACATGGAGGCTCCTCGGGTGAGGGGACGGGAGCAGAGCCGCGCGGGACTGTGATGGAACCGCCGGGGTCCAGGTTCAGTCAATCCTGTTGACATAAGGCTGTCCGCAGCCGTTCACTGCGGTACGCCGTACGCGGCCGACGCCGAACGAGAGGAAGCCCGGTATGCCGACCCGTGTCCCCCACGAGCGCAAACGCCGACGGCCCACCCGTTCCGGGGTCCTGCTGTCGGAGGACCTGATCGTGGACACCGCTCTGCGGCTGATCGGCGAGCACGGCCCGGAGGCGCTCAGCGTGCGTCGGCTCGGCGCGGCCCTGGGGTGCGATCCGACCGCCCTGTACCGCTACTTCGACGGCACCGACGACCTGGTGCTCGCCATCGCCGACCGGATCATCGGTGACGCGATGGCGGGGTTCGTTCCCGGGGACGACTGGGTGGCCTCGCTTCGGGAGATGGCGCTGCGGGTGCGCGCCGGATACCTGGCCCACCCCCGGGCGGCCGCCATGGCCTCGTCCCGGGTGACCCGGCGCGAGAACGAGATCCGGGCCGTGGAGACGGGCATCGCGCTGCTGCTGTCCGCGGGCTTCGAACCCGCCCGGGCGACGCGGTTCTATCTGGCGTTCATCGACACCGTCCTCAGTCACGCCGCCACGGAAGCGGCGTTCCATGCGCTCCCACGGCACCAGCGTGAGGCCGACCAGCGTGCGTGGGCCGATGTCTACCAGGGCCTGGATCCCGCGTCGTACCCGGCACTGACCGCAGTCCACCACGAACTGCCGGGTATGGCGGACAGCTCTTTCGAGGAGGCCGTGGAACTGCTGCTGGAAGCGCTGGCAGCCCGTGCTCCGGCCGGCGGCCGGCGAGGGCAACGCGGCCGTGCCTACCCGACGGCCCACCAAGGCCATCGGGCGACAAAAAGTACGGAAAGCTAAAATTCCAGATAGGGCAGAGCGGTCCGCAAACCCTGCCCGAACCCGCGCTCGATCGAGATCGAGCGGGACTCCATGATCGCGGCCGAGGTCACCCGGGCGCACGAGCCCGCGATCATGCCGAAGTGACGAAAGCGGACGACATGGCCACCCCCGACGCCGACTTCCTTCCGACCCATGTCGCACCCAAGGACGGACTGGCCGCCTGGGAGACCCCCGACGCATCCCGGCCGACCGTGCCGCTCGACCCACTCCTGCCCGTCCAGCTGATCGAACGGCTCGGCGACTGGGGACGCATCATGTGCCACAACGGCTGGTCGGCCTGGGTCGACGGCCGCCTGCTGGTCCCCGTGCCGCAGACCCCACCCACGGCCGGAGCACCGCCCGCGCGCACGGCGGACCCGCGCCCGTTGCTGGCCCACCTGAGGGAGTCGCTCGACCGCTACTGGCTGGCCGTGGAGGACATGGCGGCAGGCAAGGCGGACGGCGATGCCTTCCGGCAGCGGACACGCGGACTGCGGGCCGGTTTGGTCATCGACGGGGAGGCGGCGTGGCTGTACGACGTCGAGCAGGAACGCTGGATGTACTGCGACGGCACCCGGATCGGCACCTACGCGGTCTCGTCCGCCCCGTCCTCCGACGAGGCCCCGGCGACGCCACCGAAACCAGCCGGCGACAAGCCTCCGACCCCGACGCCGACTCAGCCCGACGGCGGCGCCCCGGCGCCGACGAAGGTCGTGAACTGGCCGGACGAATCCCGCTGACCCGACCCGCGGGCACCTCAGGGCTACGAAATGTGCGGAGCCATGCCCGTGACGGACAATGGACCAATGGGGTGAACTTCGCCTAAAGAGACATAAGCTGTAACAGGGCTTCCAGTTATGCGATCCCAACGCCCGGCGGGAGGGGAAGCCGTGAGTTCCGAACCGCAGTCAGAACACCCCACCGGGCCTCCGTCCGGTCCCCTCGCCGGTCGTCCGTCCGGCGAATCGGCAGTACCTCCTCCACCGCCGCCACCGCCGCCGCCCAGCGGCAGCGGGCCGCATGGACCGGCTGGGCCAGGAGGGCCCGAGGGACCGGGCAGCCCGAAGCGGCGACCTGGCGGAGGCGGGCAGGGCCCCTGGGGGCGGCGATCCATGGCACGGATCACCGGAATCATCGCCCTGGTCGTCGGTGTGGTCCTCGCTCTCGTCTTCATCCGCCCGGGCGGCGGACCGGCCCAGGCCAGCGAGGTCATCCTGCAGCCGACGAGCGAAACCGGGCCGCATCCCTACACCCCGTCGACCGCGAACACGACCTCGTCGTTGCCGTCCGCCGCACCCAGCACACCTCCCGGCGGGAACAACTCCCTGCGCAGCGTGACGGGATCGGAACCCGGCCTCTACGGCGGGAGCCGCAACACCGCCAGCTGCGACGTGGAGAAGCAGATCCGTTATCTGAACTCCGACAGGGCGAAGAAGAAGGCCTTCGGCTCGGTTCTGGGTGTTGAGGAGTCCGCGGTTCCTGGCTATCTGCGGTCGCTGACACCCGTGCTGCTGCGTGCCGACACCCGCGTCACCAACCACGGCTATCGCGACGGCGCCTCCACCAGCTACCAGGCGGTGCTCCAGTCCGGCACGGCCGTCCTCGTCGATGGCCACGGACAGCCGAAGGTGCGCTGCGCCTGTGGCAACCCGCTCGCCGGTGCGGTCGCCCCGTCTGGTGCGCCCGAGCAGAAGGGGAGCGCCTGGTCCGGATACCGGCCGCAGAACGTCGTGGTGATCAACCGCTCGGAGACCAAGATCAAGGAATTCGTCATCTACGACCAGAAGGAGCAGGACTGGGTGAGCCGCCCCTCGGGTGACCACGGCGACCACGACAAGAAGACGACTCCGCCGGAAAAGCACTGGCCACTGCCGCCGGCAAACGAGCCACCGCACGACAAGCCCGAGGGCACCAAGCCGGACGAGAAGAAGCCGGACAGCGACAAGCCGGACTACAAGCCTGACAGCGACAAGCCCGCTGAGAAGCCGGACAGCAACAAGCCCGACAGCAACAAGCCCGCCGACAAGCCCGACAGCAACAAGCCCGCCGACAAGCCGGACAGCAACAAGCCCGACAGCGACAAGCCCGCTGAGAAGCCGGACAGCAACAAGCCCGACAGCGACAAGCCCGCCGACAAGCCCGACAGCGACAAGCCCGCCGACAAGCCCGACAGCGACAAGCCCGCTGAGAAGCCGGACAGCAACAAGCCCGACAGCGACAAGCCCGCTGAGAAGCCGGACAGCAACAAGCCGGAAAACAAGACCGACGAGGAGCCCGACAGCAACAAGCCCGCCGACAAGCCCGGCGTCAACGAGCCGGACAGCAACGAGCCCAACACCAACCCCAACGACAACCCGCCCAACAACATCACCCCCGACAACGAGTCGGACAGCAACGAGCCGAACACCAACCCCAACCCCAACAACGACACGCCTAACAACACCACCCCCGAAAACGAGTCGGACAGCAACGAGCCCAACACCAACCCCAACCCCAACCCCAACCCCAACAACGACACGCCTAGCAACACCACACCCGACAACGAGCCCAACAACACCAACCCTGACAACAACACCAACAACAACCCGCCCAACAACACCAACCCCAACCCCAACGACGAACCCAATAACACCAACCCAAACGACGGGCCAGACTCCAACCCCCAACCCAACGACACCAACTCCGAACCCCAGAACAACAACAACGACGGCGGTGGTGATGGTGGTAATGGCGGTGGTGGTAATGGCGGTGGTGGTGGTGGTGATCACTGAACTTGTAGGCCTGGAGTCGTAAAGGCCTGACGTTGGTGAAGCCCCACCCAGCTGCTGTCAAGTAACGAACAGCCGGGACTACGGCCTCCCCCTTCCTCCGGGCACGGTGGCAATCGACCGTCGTGCGCAAGAGCAGGACCGACCCGCCATCCGAACCGGAGGCATCGATGCTCCGCCGTGCAGGGGACTTCGTCACCGGCCAAGGAGGCGATCGAGCGCTGCGGCACATCGGTGTCCGGCAGCCGACTGCTGTCCGGCAGTCGTCGGCTCCACGTGGAACTCGAGAGCGAAGTCGCCGATCTGCTCGGATGCGAAGCGGCGATCACCCTGGCCAATGGGCATGCCACCAACGTCACCGTGATCGGGCACCTCGTCGGGCCGGGCGACCTCGTCGTCCATGACGCCCTCGCCCACGACAGCATCCTGCAGGGCTGCAAGCTCTCCGGCGCGACCCGGCGGCCCTTCCCGCACAACGACGCGGCTGCCCTCGACGCCCTGCTCACTCAGGTCCGCCACCAGTACCGGCGGGTCCTCGTCGTCATCGAGGGCGTGTACAGCATGGACGGCGACATCGCCGACCTGCCCGCCCTCGTCCAGGTCAAGCGCCGGCACGGCGTGCTGCTGATGATCGACGAGGCGCACAGCATCGGAGTGATCGGGGCGAGGGGGCGCGGCATCGGCGAGTACTTCGGCGTCGACCGCTCAGCCGTGGACCTGTGGTCGGGCACGCTGTCCAAGGCGCTGGCGAGCTGCGGTGGCTACGTCGCCGCGAACCGTTCGGTCGTCGAGTACCTCCGCTACACCCTTCCGGGCTTCGTCTACAGCGCCGGCATGACCCCGGCCGACACCGCCGCGTCCCTGACCGCCCTGCGCATGCTGCGTGCGCAGCCGCAGCGGGTGGTGCGACTCTCCGCGAACGCCGCGCTGTTCGCAGGCCTCGCGCGTGAGGCGGGTGTCAACGCGGGTGACAGTCACGACACGCCGATCGTCCCGTGCGTCGTCGGGGACTCGCTGCGGACACTGCGACTCGCGCAGGCCCTGTTCCAGCAGGGCATCAGCGTCAACCCGATCCTCTATCCGGCCGTACCCGAGGAACTCGCCCGGCTGCGCTTCTTCATCACCTGCGACCACTCGCCCGACCAGATCCGCCGTGCCGTGACCGCGCTGGCGCGTGAGCTGCGGCACCTGGGCGCGGCCCCCGCCGCCTGACCGCCGCCGCCACGGACAGCGCCCTGTCTCGCCCTTGTCCTCGCACTGCGTTGGTGCTCCTGGCCCCGCTAAATCATGCTTGTCAGTGGAGTCCTTTGGCGTGCGGGTTCCCCGTGGGGACAGCGGAAACAGCGAGGGCGAGATGAGCGGCGATGGAACCATTTCCCATCTCTCCTGGTGAGCGGCCGGAGGAGACGGACCCCTCCCGCGATTCGGCGGACACCGCCTCGGCCACCATCAACGAGCAGGGCATCGTGATCGGATGGAGTGAGGGTGCCCGTCGGCTGCTCGGCTATGTGACCTCCGAAGTCATCGGGCTGCCCGCCGCCCGTCTGCTCGCCGATGCCGTCAGCGATCCGGCGCGGCGGGCCCCGCCCCGCAGGAGCGGTGGAGCGGCACCGTGGCGCTGCGGCACCGGGACGGCCACCGGCTGGACGTCGCCCTTCTCGCGCACGGCTGGACGTCCACCGGCGGGGCCGGCAAGTGGCTCGTGGTGGCCCCCGTGCCAGGCAGGCCCGGCACGCCCTGGAGCGAGGCCATGCGGGAATGGGCGTTCACTCAGTCCCCCTGCCTCCTGGCGGTCTTCGACACGGACCTGCGACTGATGCGGGCGAATGCCGGCATGGAGCGCGCGCTGTCCCTGTCGGAGGACGCGATGCGCGGGCTGCGTCTGCCGGACATCGCCCCGGGTCCCGTGAGCGACGAGACCGAACGGCGGATGCGCCTGGTACTGGAGACCGGTGAGCCGCGGCATGTGGGGGCCTTCATCCGCCCCACCGGTACGAGCGCGGAACATGACTGGGCGACCTCGCTGGACCCGTTGCGGGACCCGGACGGCCAGGTGCGAGCCGTGTGCCTGACCGCGCACGACCGGGCCGGACTGGAGACCACGCGGTCGCAGGCGTCCCTGTGGTATGACGCCGACTCCCGCATCGGCACCACCCCAGACAGCGCCCGCACCGCGCAGGAACTGTCCGACGTCACCGTTCCCCGGCTCGCCGACTTCGTCGCCGTCGACCTGCTCGACCCTCCCCCGCGCGGCGACGAGCCGCCTCCCGGCCCGGTGGCGGGCCCGGTCACCATGTGCCGCACGGCTGTGCGCTCGGTCCTCGAAGGAAGCCCGGAGTCCCCGGTCGGGGTCGGCGGAATGATCGTCTACCCGCCGCTGTCACCTCCCGCCGAGTGTCTGACCGCGGGTCGCGGCGCCGTGTACGGGACCAACGACTCGGCCATCGCCCGATGGGTGGCCCAGGACCCCGGGGCCGCCCGGATCCGCGAGTACGGGACCCACTCGCTGATGGCGGTGCCGCTGCGGGCCGGCGGTGTCACCCTGGGCATGGCGATCTTCGGCCGTCACCAGCGCCGGGAGCCCTTCGAGTCGGAGGACCTGAGGCTGGCCGAGCGGCTCACGACCAGGGCGGCCGTGAGTATGCAGGACGCGCGCCGGCACGCCAGGGAACGCACCAACACCATGACTCTGCAGCGCAGCCTGCTGCCGCAGACGCTCCCCGATCAGTCGGCACTGGAGATCGCCTCCCGCTACCTGCCGGCCAGTACCGCGTCCGGCGTGGGCGGCGACTGGTTCGACGTGATCCCGCTGTCCGGCGCACGGGTGGCCCTGGTCGTGGGCGACGTCGTCGGCCACGGCATGCGTGCCGCCGCCACCATGGGCCGACTGCGCACCGCGGTACGCACCCTGGCCGACGTCGACCTGCCGCCCGACGAACTGCTCACCCACCTCGACGACCTCATCATCCATCTGTCCGCCGACGAGTCCGGGACGGAAGGCGCCGGAGAGGCCGCCGGGGGCATCGGCACCACCTGCCTGTACGTGGTCTACGACCCGGTCTCCCGCCACTGCACCCTGGCCCGGGCCGGCCACCCCCCGCCCGCCGTGGTCTCCCCCGACGGCGCCGTGTATCTCCTCGATGTCCCGGTCGGCCCGCCGCTGGGGCTGGGAGGCCTGCCCTTCGAGACGGTGGAGACCGAGCTTCCCGAGGGCAGCATCCTGGCCCTCTACACCGATGGTCTGCTGCAGACCCGCGAGCACGACATCGACGACGCCCTGGACGGCATGTTCGCGGCCCTCTCCCGTCCCGCCTCCACGCTGGAGACGGTGTGCGACCGGGTACTGACGGGACTGTTGACCCACCGTCCCGAGGACGACATCGCCCTGCTCATCGCCCGCACCCGCGCCCTCCACGCCGACCGGGTCCTCGTCTGGGACCTGCCACCCGACCCCTCCGTCGTCGCCCAGGCCCGTCAGCGTGCCGCCGACCAGTTGGCGGCCTGGGGGCTCGAGGAGGCCACCTTCGTCACCGAACTCATGGTCAGCGAACTGGTCACCAATGCCATCCGCTACGGCCGACCGCCCATCCAGCTCCGGCTGATTCACGAGAACAGCACCCTGATCTGCGAAGTCTCCGACTCCAGCAGTACCGCCCCGCACATGCGGCGTGCGCGCACCTTCGACGAGGGAGGGCGCGGCCTGCTGCTGGTCGCCCAGCTCTCCCAGCGCTGGGGCACCCGGCACGCGCCGATCGGCAAGACCATCTGGGCCGAGCAGTCCCTCGCCGGGTACTGAGGACACGGGCAGCTTGACGCGCCCTGTGACACGCCTGTGACAGTCCCCGGACACCGTCATGAAGTCGCGCAGGCAGGCTTTTGAGTCACGGGACAAAAGCGACATTCCGGCACATGTTCCCCGCTTCCGAGGCTGTGAGCGGAGACGCCCGGGCCGGTCCACCGGAGAGAACCCATGAGCCTCACCATCACCACGCCGCACGCCGAAGCCCCCGCGACCGCGCTGGCACCGCGCGAGCAGGAGACACTGCGACACATCGCCGCAGGACGCACTTATCTGCAGACGGCCCGCCACATGGGGCTCTCCAAGCACACCGTCGACGCCTACCTCCGTCGCATCCGCGCCAAGCTGGGCATCAACAGCACGGCGGAACTGACCCGCCTGGCCATCTCCCTGGGCCTGTGAGGCCTGGCCACCCGGTTTGGCCACTCGGTTCACATCAAGCCGTCCGCCGACGCGCGCAGCGGTCTACGGCCCGCCGGGCGGGCCGCGGAAGACCGGCCGGGCCCAGGCCGGGGGCTCCGGTGGCGGCCAGAGGTTCGCCGAGATTCGGCGAGGCCGGGGGTCCTTCGAGGACGGCGCAGGGGCGTGCTGCCCGGTGGCGACGCGCAGCGCCGCCACGAACTCCAGACAGGAGTCGTAACGGTCCTCGGGGACCTTCGCCAGGGCCTTCGCCATGACGTCGGCGGCGGCGGGCGCGAGCCCCGGCCGCCTGTCGGTGAGGGGAGGCGGCTGGTCGTACTGGTGCGCCCACAGCAGTGCCACGTCCTCATCACGCTCGAAGGGCGGGCAGCCGGCGAGGGTTTCGTAGACGACACAGGCGAGGCTGTAGAGATCGCACCGGCCGTCCACGGGCCGACCGGAGATCTGTTCCGGCGCCATGTAGTCGAGCGTGCCGACGAACTCGCCCGCCGTGGTGAAGCCACTGAGCGACAGCGACTTCTTCGTCAGTCCGAAGTCCGTGAGGTAGACGTGTTCGGGGTGATCGCTGTCGGTGCCCGCGGCGACCAGGATGTTGCCGGGCTTGACGTCGCGGTGCACCAGATCGTGCTCATGGGCCGCGTCGAGTGCGGACGCCACCTGGGCGGCGATGCGCAGGGCGGTCGCGACGGGGAGCGGACCGTCCCGGTCCAGCAGGGCCCTCAGATCGAGACCGGAGACGTAACGCATGGCGATGTACAGGACGCCGTCGGTCTCACCGGCTTCGAAGATCGGCACGATGTGCGGGTGGTCGATCGCCGCGGCCACGCGCGACTCGTGGGTGAAGCGGCGTCGGAAGGTGTCGTCGCGGGCACGCTCCGGGGCGATCAGCTTGAGCGCGACCGTACGGTCCAGGCGCAGGTCCTTCGCACGGTAGACGACGGCCATGCCACCACGGCCGAGCACCTGCTCAACCCGGTAGCCCGCGATCTGCTTTCCGACCGGACCGGAGGGCTGCCCCGTGTAGAGGCTCATGTCATTGGCTGTCATGACGGCTCCGCACCGCTGCGGTGCCCGTGGGCGAAACTGCGCCGCTCTTCACTACCTGCGATTCTATCCACCACACGCCACACCCCTGAACTTCTGGATCCGCCCGCCCCATGGAGGTTGAGTCTTGCGCAGACGTACGTTCGTCACCGCCCTCGGCACCGCAGCCGCCGCGTCGGTCGTGCCGGGAGTGGCGCGGGCCGCCGCGCCGCTCATCGCACCCAGGCTCACGGGCCGCGACCCGGCGGCGTCGCCGAACGCGCGGACGGTGTACGACCACCTGGTGTCACTGGAGAACGCCGCGCGCTCCGGTAACCGCCCGATGACGATCGTCGGGCAGCACATCGAGACCCAGCAGGAGCTGTACAACGCGAGCTACGGGGACACGGGCGGCACGACGTTCTCCGGCTACTACTACAAGAAGGCCCGGGACATCACGGGCAAGCTGCCCGGCTTCGTCGAGATCGACCTCGGGCCCGGGTACGGCGCGACCGGCTGGGGAACGTACGGGGACCGCTCCTACAACCGGCCGCTGGGGCTGCCGACCGGGCAGCGGCAGTGGCAGTACACCGACGACGCCGTCGACCTCGCCTTCGGCGTGTGGAAGGGGCTGCCGCGCGCGGCGGACGGCACCTACAACCCGGGCGGCACCATGGTCCGGCTCGACGGCACCAGCGCCACCCTCGCCAACGGCGGCGCGGCCGCCGGAATCGTGGGCATGAGCTTCCACCAGCCGTACCCCGGCTCCTCGGTGAAGTCCTGGAGCCGGGTCCTCACCCAGGTCGAGGGCGGGCACCCGGGCGGCAACGCGTCCTACCCGGTGGCGACGCTCACCACCGACCAGGCGTGGTTCGACCGCGTGGTCGACTGGGAGTCGGACACCCCCGAGTACCGGGCGCTCCTGGCGGACCTGGGCTTTCTCGCGGCCGCGCTCTCGTACTTCGCCGCGTGGGACGTTCCCGTGCTGCTGCGGCCGTACCACGAGATGAACGGCGGCTGGTTCTGGTGGGGAGGGAAGACCCCGGCCTCCTACAAGAAGCTGTGGCGGATCACGTACGACTACCTGGTGAAGACGAAGGGCCTGCACAACCTGATCTTCGTCTGGTCGCCCAACGCCTGGCAGCCGCAGGGGAACGACGTGCCGTGGGACTACTACCCCGGGGCCGGCCTCGTCGACGTCGTCGCCGTCGACGACTACAACCCGGCCGCCTCGGACCTGACACACGTGTACTACACGGGGCTGGTCGACTACGCGAAGCCGCGGATGCTCGCGGAGACGTTCAACGTGCCGATCACGGCGGGAGGTTCGAACGCGCTGAGCCGCAGCCCTTGGGTGATCTGGAGCGTCTGGGGCTCCGGGCTGACCAAGACGGAGATCAACGCGAACGCGGATGTGAAGGCCACGTACTACGCCACCAACCAGGTGTACACGGGAGGTTCGGGCACCGGGTTCGGGCAGAACTTCGCGTGGGGCTCGATCCACGCCCACTGAACGTGCTCAGAACGCCCCGCCCCGGGACCTGCGGCTGGTGGGCTCCCGGCGGGGTACCGCGCCGCGCTTGCCCTTGGCGTTCCCCTTGCTCCTCTTGGGGGAGGACGAGCCGGGATGCCAGTGCGAGGGCCGCTCAAGCCCTGCGGGCAGCTTGGTGGCGGCGTCGCCCCTGGCCGCGTTCACCTGCGGCTGGGTGAGGAAAACGCTCCCGGTGAGGTCGGCGCCGCTCAGATCGGCGCCCCGGAAGTCCGCCCCGATCAGTTCGGCCCACCGCAGGTCGGCGTTCTGGAGGTCGGCCCCGATGAGGTAGGCCCCGCGCAGGTTGGCGCCCCGCAGGTCGGCCCCGCGCAGCTTCGCGCCCATGAGGTCGGCTCCCCGGTGGTCGGCCCTGCGTCCGCGGACCTGGGCACGCACCAACTCGCCGGCCCGCAGCAGCAGTTCGTTGACCTCGCCGCGCAGCGCCGGGACATCCAGTGCGGCAAGCTCTTCGGGACGGACCTCGGTGAGGCGCCGGATCTCGTCCCGCGCCTTGGCCAGCTGGTCGCGCATCGAGCGCGCCGCCCGCTGGGCGAGCGCGTCCGTCAGGTACCAGAGCAGTTCGTGGAGCCCGCGCATGACACCGAACACGTCGAACATCTGCCGGGCGGTGTCAGGGGCGCCGCGCCAGTCGCGACCGGCGAAGGTGAGCTGGGAGACCTTCTGCCCGGCGCCGAAGCAGTCGAAGACGGTGCAGCCGGAGAAGCCGTTGTCCCGCAGGCGAGTGTGGATGCCGCAGCGGAAGTCCTCCTGGAGGTTCGGGCACGGCGTGCCGGCATTCTTGTCCATCGCGAAGTCCGCCGACGCGGTGAACGGGAGCGCCACACAGCACAGGCCGAAGCAGTTCGCACAGTCGGCCCGCAGGCCGGAGCGGCCGTCCTGGGCGGAGGCGGCCTGAGGCTTCTGGGACACCGTGCACGAACTCCTGTCGAAAAGGCGGTGATCAGTCAGTGCGGTTGGGCACGGTAGAGGTCGCGGAGCAGGGCGACCTCGGCCCCGTGGTGCAGCAGTTCCTGGTTGACCCACCACACGATGTCGATGAACGGCTCCTCCGAGTCGCTGCCGTGCGGGTAGGTGCAGTACCCCACGGTGTCGAGTGCGGCGTCGTCAGCGCTCAGCAGCGCCTTGCGCCAGGCTTCGGCACCGGCGTCGAAGGCCGCGATCGCCCCTGCGGCGTCTGCGCGGACGGGATAGTCGTCCCGGGTCAGCGCGTGACCGCCGGCGGTGTGGTCGGCGCGCAGGGTCAGCATCTCGCTGAGGTGGCTCAAGCGCCACGCGATGGTGGTGAAGGGCGGCGGCCACGGGTGCGGGTAGGAGGCGGCGTCGCGTCCCCAGTCGCCGGTGCCGGCGAGGAGCGTCGCGCGCGGACCCGGCCCGTCCACGCGTCGCCGTACCGACCAGCAGCCGGGTACCGGTTCCCAGAGGTATTCCTCGTCGGTCATGGGGCCGACCTTGGTGTCCGTCCCGTCGCCGCTGTCCATGACCGGCCCTGTCATGCGGTCGGTGAGGCGCTCGCGCGCGAAGTCGAACTGCTCCAGCAGCGGAACCAGGCGGGACGGTACCGTCATCGAACGCTCCTGTGTCGAACGGGTCCGGGCGAATGCGCCATCCTGGCACAGCCGCCGCCACAACCGCGTCTGATTTTCCGCGCCCTCACCAAGGCCCGAGTGGCTCGGTTTCAGGCCTCGTCGGTGCGCGTCAGGTCGCGGACCGCCGAGTCCAGGTGCGCGTCGACGGCGTCCAGCAGGGCCCGCTCGTCGTCGCCCTGGATCAGGGCCAGCAGGTGCTGGTGCTCGGCGACGAGCAGGCTCTGTTCCGGGTAGAAGTCCATCAGGCCGGCCAGACAGATCCGGGTCTCGGCGAGCAGGGTGGTGAACATCTTGCTGAGCCGCGGGCTCTCGGCGGCGTCGACGAGCGCGCTGTGGAAGGCCAGGTCCTGTTCGGCGATGAGGCGGCTGTCGCCTCGCCCGGCCAGGGACCTCATCTCCTCGACCACGGCGGCGAGCCGGTCCAGGTGCGTCTGGGACTTGCCGCGGTGCAGCAGGGTGGCCGCCTCGCGCTCGATCGCGCGCCGTGCGGTGTAGATGTCGGTGATGTCCGCGGCGTCGAGTTCGACGACGAACACGCCCCGGTTGGGGATGTTGGTCAGAAGCCCCTCCTGGACGAGGCGCTGCAACGCCTCGCGGACCGGGCCGCGGCTGACGCCGAGGCGGGTCGCGAGCTGCGGCTCGACCATCCGGCTGCCCGGTGCGAAGGCGCCGGAGACGATCTGCTCGCGCAGCCGGTCGGCGATGATCTCGGGGGTGGTGCGCGGCTTGACGGGGGTGAGCTCGTCGAGTCCCGGCTGCTGCGACACTGTCCCTGATCCCCTTCGCGGATGAGCTGCCTGCGGTGTCCTCACCGCCCCGGCGTACGAGGGACCCAAGGTACTCACGACGCCGGTCTGTCCCGCACCGGTGTGGCGATGTACTTGTACTCGAGGAACTCCTCGATGCCGACACGGCCGCCTTCGCGGCCCAGCCCGGACTGCTTGACGCCGCCGAACGGGGCGGCCGGGTTGGACACCAGACCGGTGTTGAGGCCGACCATACCCACTTCCAGGCGCTCGCTGACGTCCAGGGCACGGTCCACGTCCCGGGTGTAGACGTAGCCGACGAGCCCCCAGTCGGTGTCGTTGGCGAGGCGGATCACCTCGTCCTCGTCGTCGAAGGCGATCACGGGCGCGACGGGACCGAAGATCTCCGTGGTCAGCATGTCGCTGTCGCCGCTGACCTGGGACAGCACGGTCGGCGGGTAGAAGTGCCCGGCGTCCTGGGGCGCCGTTCCGGCGGCGACGACCTTGGCGCCTTTGGCGACCGCGTCCTCGACGAGGGCGGTGACCTTCTGCTTGGCGGCGGCGTCGATGAGCGGACCGACCTGCACGCCCTCGCTGGTGCCGGGGCCGACGGTGAGGGCGGCCATGCGTGAGGCCAGGCGCTCGGCGAACTCGTCTGCCACGGAGCGGTGGACGTACAGACGGTTGGCCGCCGTGCATGCCTCGCCCATGTTGCGCATCTTCGCCGTCGTCGCGCCGTCGACGGCCGCGTCGAGGTCGGCGTCCTCGAAGACGATGAAGGGGGCGTTGCCGCCCAGCTCCATCGACGTACGGATCACCGTGTCCGAGCACTGGGACAGCAGCAGCCGGCCGACGGCGGTGGAGCCGGTGAACGACAGCTTGCGGATGCTGCCGCCGCGCAGGGCGGGCTCGACGACCTCACCGGCGCGCGTGGTGGTGACGACGTTGAGGACGCCGTCGGGCAGTACCGCTTCCTGGAGGAGGGCGGCCAGGGCGAGGCTGGACAGCGGGGTCTGCGGGGCGGGCTTGAGGACCATGGTGCAGCCCGCGGCGACGGCCGGGCCGATCTTGCGGGTGCCCATGGCCAGCGGGAAGTTCCACGGGGTGATGAGCATGCAGGGGCCGACCGGCTGACGCATCACCATGATCCGGTTGCGGCCGTCCGGCGTGGTCGTCATGCCGCCGTCGATCCGGACGGCCTCCTCGGAGAACCAGCGGAAGAACTCGGCGGCGTAGGCCACCTCACCGCGCGCCTCGGCGAGCGGCTTGCCCATCTCCAGGGTCATCAGCAGGGCCAGGTCGTCGGTGCGCTCCACCATCAACTCGTGGGCACGGCGCAGGATCTCGCCGCGTACGCGCGGTGGGGTGCGCGCCCAGGTGGCCTGCGCGGCCACCGCCGCCTCGACGGCGCGGGCGCTGTCGGCGGCGCCGCCGTCGGCGATCCGGCACAGTTCTGTGCCCGTGGCGGGGTTCTCCACCCCGAAGTCACGGCCGTCGGCCGCAGCTGTCCACTGGCCGTTGATGAACAGCTGTCGTGGGACGCCGGCGATGACGTCGGTCTTGGTTTCGGTCATGTCGATTCTCCAAGCCGGTTACGCGGAGGAGTGCGTGCGGGTCATGACGTGGCGGCCGTACCCGCGTCGACAGCGGCGCGCCAGGCGCGCAGTCCCTCGTCGACGGCCGCTTCGTCGATGACCAGGGCCGGGATCATCCGCACCACGTTGTTCCACGGACCGCACAGCAACAGCAGCAGACCTTCGGCGACGGCTGCCTGCTGGACCCGGGCGGCGGTGGCGGGGTCGGGGGAACCGTCGGCGGTGACGAACTCACTGGCGAGCATCAGGCCCAGGCCGCGCACGTCGGCGATTGCGGGCGTGGTGCGGGCGACGTCCTCCAGGCCCGCGCGCAGCCGCCGGCCCATGGCGTCCGCGTTCTCCACGAGTTTCTCGTCGCGGATGACGTCGAGCGTGGCGACGGCGGCCGCGCAGGCGACCGCGTTGCCGCCGTAGGTGCCGCCCTGGGAGCCGGGGTGGGCCTTGCTCATCAGGTCCTGGGACGCGGCGATGCCGGACAGGGGGAACCCGCTGGCCAGGCCCTTGGCGATGGTGATGATGTCCGGGCGGACGTCGTCGGCGTGGTCGTGGCCCCAGAAACGGCCGGTGCGGCCGAACCCGGTCTGGATCTCGTCCATCACGAGCACGATGCCGTGCCGGTCGGCGCGCTCGCGCAGCCCGCGCAGGAAGGCCGGGTCGGCCGGGACGTAGCCGCCTTCGCCGAGGAC
The DNA here is from genome assembly GCF_015712165.1 of Streptomyces spinoverrucosus. Classification (NCBI taxonomy): domain Bacteria; kingdom Bacillati; phylum Actinomycetota; class Actinomycetes; order Kitasatosporales; family Streptomycetaceae; genus Streptomyces; species Streptomyces spinoverrucosus. The sequence continues at coordinate 80,036 of NZ_JADPZX010000002.1, forward strand.
GGGCTCGACCACGAAGGCCGCCGTCTCCTGCGGGGCGGTGACGGTCTGCAGCAGGTAGTCCAACTCGCTCAGCGCGAAGCGCGTCGCGGTCTCCTGGTCCCATCCGTAGCGGAAGGCGGTGGGGAACGGGGCGACGGCGACGCCCGACATCAGCGGGGAGAACCCGGAACGGAAGCGCGTCCCGGACGTGGTCATCGAGGCGGCCGCGACGGTACGGCCGTGGAAGCCGCCCTGGAAGACAACGATGTTCGGGCGCCCGGTGGCCTGGCGGGCCAGCCGCAGCGCCGCCTCGACGGCCTCGCTGCCGGAGTTGGCGAAGAACAGGCTGTCCAGACCGGCTGGCAGCACGTCCCCGAGCCGCTCGACGAGTTGCCGCAGCGGTGGGTGCAGCACCGTCGTGTACTGACCGTGGATGAGCTTGCCGACCTGCTCCTGCGCGGCGGCGACGACGCGCGGGTGGCAGTGCCCGGTGCTGGTGACGCCGATGCCGGCGGTGAAGTCCAGGTAGCGACGGCCGTCGGTGCCGTGGACGTGGACGCCTTCACCGCGCTCGACGGTGACGGGGGTGGCTTGGCGCAGGTGCGGGGAAAGGCTGCAACGCGTCTCGCTCATTGTTCTTTCTCCAGATTCACAGGCCGGAGCCGGGGCTGTGTCTGCAGCATGAACACGAGCGGCGAGCACTGTCAACAGTAGGATTGTCTACGATTTCTCACCGGTTCCGCTGGCGGTCCGTCAGCGGCGATACGATCCGGCGGCTCCGGGAAGCGGCCGTCGCCTCGTCGGAGGCGAGGATGTCGGCGCCGTACAAGTCCTGTAGCCAGTTGATCTGGTAGATGGTGTCGAGGTAGCGCTCGCCGAGGTCGGGGGCGATGGCCACCGCCGTGAGGCCGCGTGCGTCGTGCCGGTCCAGCCAGTCCATCGCACCGCTGACCACGGTTCCCGTGGAGCCGCCGAACAGGAACCCGCGCCGGGCCAGCCGGTGGCAGGTGCGGATGGTGTCCGCCTCCTCGACGCGGATCACCTCGTCGACGTACGACTCGTCGAGCAGCGGCGGGCGCATGCTCATGCCCAGGCCGGGGATCATCCGGCGTCCGGGCGGGCCACCGAAGGCGACCGAGCCCACGACGTCCACGGCGACGATCCGCACCGGCCGGTGCCACTGCCGGAAGTAGCGTGCGCAGCCCATCAGGGTCCCGGTGGTGCCGGCCCCGATGAACAGCACGTCGACGTGCGGGAACTCGGCGGCGATCTCCGGTGCCGTCGTGCGGTAGTGGGCCCGCCAGTTCTCCGGGTTGGTGTACTGGCTCAGCCACACGTACCGTCCGTCGGCCGCGCACAGCCTGCGGACGTAGTCGATGCGCTTGCCGAGGAACCCCGCGTTGGCGTCGAGGTCGGCGATGACGTGCACCTCACTGCCCAGCGCCTCCATCAGGAGCCTGGTCGACAGGTTGCAGCGGGAGTCCGTCACGCACAGGAACCGGTATCCCTTGCTCGCGGCGATCATGCTGAGCGCCACGCCGAGGTTGCCGGACGAGGACTCGACGAGGATCGAGGCCGGCGTCAGTTTTCCGTCGCGCTCGGCGCTCTCCACCATCTCGGTCGCGGCCTTCAGCTTGATGGAGCCGGCGAAGTTGAAGCCCTCGCACTTCAGGTAGAGACGGCGTCCGAGAACCGGCTGCAGATCAACGTAGAGCCGGCTTTCGTTGAAGGCATGGGGCGTGGAAATGACGGGCACGGTGGGCCTCCTGTTGCCGGGGCTGGGGGGGTGTGGCTTCAGCCGTACCGGCGCAGGTCGTGGAAGAAGTCGTCGATGACGCGGAGCTCCCCCGCCTGGGCCGCTTCGTCGTACACGTACGTGCCCACGGCGAGGTCGAGAACGCCGAGTCCGAACGGCGAGAAGATCACCGTCCGGTCGGCCGGCACGGTCAGCCGTCCGGTCATGACGTCGTCGAGGGTGCCGTCGAGGAAGTCACGGTTGCCGGTGAGCTGCTCGGCCAGGTGGGGTGAGGTGTCGGCCTTCAGACAGTGCTCGACGTCGTCGACGATGTTGGCCGAGTCGAGCAGGATCTCCGGAGCGAGGTCGCGCAGGGACACGTGCAGGACCAGCGGGTGGTGGGCGAACCAGGCCGGGTCGGTGACATGGGGCTCGCCGGCCACGGTGGCGAACACGACCAGGTCGCTGGCACGGATCAGTTCCTCGGCGCTGTCGTGGACCTCGACCCGTGCGGTGGTGCCGGCCTGGTGCAGGTAGCCGGAGAAGCCGGCGGTGCTGTCGGCGGAGACGTCGTACGCGCCGATCGTGTCGAACGTCCAGCCGGTGCCGGCCAGGAAGGTGTGGATGTAGCGGGCGATCAGGCCTGTACCGAAGAAGCCGACACGGGTGGGCCGGGTGCGGGTGCGGCTGAGCCAGTCGGCCGCCAGCGCGGCGGAGGCCGCGGTCCTGGTCGCGCTGATGATGGAGCTCTCCAGGCAGGCGAAGGGGTAGCCCGTGTCGTGGTCGTTGAGGATGAGGACCGCGGAGGCCCGGGGCAGGCCCGCCTGCACGTTGGCCGGGAAGCTGGAGATCCATTTCAGACCGTCCACGTGGAACGACCCGCCGATGGAGGCCGGCAGCGCGATGATGCGCGAGGTCGGGCGGTCGGGGAAGCGCAGGAAGTACGAAGGGGGGTTGACCGAGTCCCCGGCGCCGTGCAGCCGGTAGGCGGCCTCGACCAGCTCCACGATCGTCTTCTCGCGTCCGCTGAGTGCTTGCTGCACCTGCGCGCCGGAGATCACCGCGAAGGTCGGCGCCGAGGGTGCGTCGGTGGCGGCCCGCCCGGTGGCGGGTGACATCTGGTGGGTCATCGCAGGCTCGCCTTCGGCTGGGGGTCGCGGTCGGCCAGGCGCCGGGGCTCGGCCATGGCGACCAGCACCTGGCGCTCTCCCGTGAAGGCCTCCCTGCTGTGTGCGGTACGGATGTTGTCGACGAGCATCAGGTCGCCGGGCTGCCAGGGCTCGCGCCGGGTGTGCTCCTCGTAGGTGGCGTTGAGCAGCTGGACGACGTCCTCGCTGATGGGTGTGCCGTCGCCGAAGCGGGTGTTGAACGGCAGTCCGTCCTCGCCGTAGACGTCCACCAGGTATTCGCGCACCTCGGGGGCGAGCGTCCACTCGTTGAGGAACGCGATCTGGTTGAACCAGCAGCGCCGGCCGGTGAGCGGGTGCCGTACGACGGCGCTCCGGCGCTGGCGGGTGTGCAGGGAGCCGTCGGGCTGCCAGGTGAAGTCGATGGCGTGGGCTTGGCAGTAGCGCTCGATGGCGGCGTGGTCGTCGGTGCCGAACGACTCGGTGAGGGAGGCCCCGATCTCGTCGTTGTAGGTGCGGGTCAGCAGCCAGCCCTCGCGTTCGAACCGCTCGCTGAGCTCGGAGGGCAGGGCCTGGAGCACCTGTTCCGCGTCGGCCACCGCCGTCGCGCCGCCCTGGCTGGGCGCGGTCAGGCACGCGAACAGCATCAGGCCGGGAACGTCCAGCGTGTAGCTGAGTTCGTGGTGCATGCACATCGGCTGGTTGGCCGGCCAGGTGGTCGAGGAGTACACCCCGGGGCCGTAGCTCTGGCGGGGCGCGAATGCCTCCTTCTCCGTCATGAGACCGTCGGACAGGCCCGCGAAGACGGCACCGACCTGATCGGCGTCCCGCAGGTCCAGGCCGCGGACGAGCAGCACGCCGTGCTCGGCGACGTGTGCGCGCAGGGCGTCACGGTGCTGAACGGCCCAACTCGCCGCGTCGCCGGGGGATTGCGCATGCAGGATCGCGGGCCGGTCCGGCCGCAGCTCCACGTCGAGCAGGGGTGCCAGGGGTGAGGACGACATCTCGGTTTTCCTTTCGTTGCCCCGCTGAAGGCTCTGGGACGCTGGGGAGAGGGCCGCTCGTCGGAGGCTCACGAGGAGGCCAGTGGTTCGGTGGCGCCCAGGACGGCCCGGGCGGCTTCGGCCGGACGGGTGCGCAGGAAGTAGTGGCCGCCGTCGGCGAGTTCGTGCAGATCCACGTGGTCGGCCAGGAGCTGCCAGTCGCGGTGGCGGTCGGCGAATCCGGCCGTGTTCGGGTCGTCGGCGGCGACGACCACCGTGACCGGCGCGGACAGCTTCACCGGCGACGGGGTCTGAAGGGCGTCGGCGAAATAGCGGTGGGCGGACTCGCAGTCGTGCCGGTAGGCGGCACCGACGTGCTCGGCGTGCTCGGCGTTCAGCTCCGCGAGTTCCGTGTAGCCGCTGTCGCCGGTGAGTCGGGCGGCGATGTCGGCGTTGCTGCGGCGGGTCAGCTCGGCGAGGGCGGCGCGCCGGTCGCCGGCGGTGCCGAGCAGTTGTGCGGCGAGGAACACCCGCGGGACGTCCACGCCGAGTTCCTCAAGCCTCCTGGCCGTCGCCACGGCCGGCGCGGCGCCCGACGAGTGGCCCCAGATCATGACCCTGGTCAGGCCCCGTTCGGCGATCTCGGCGGCGACCTGCTGCGCCACCTGCTCGATGGGGGCGAACGGCTCGCCCTGGGCGGCCAGGTCGTGACCGGGCAGCTCGACGGCGTACACCGCGAGCCCGCTGCCCGCCAACGCGCCGGCCATCGGCTGGTAGTTGACCGCGTTGCCGCCTGCGTAGGGGAAGCACACCAGCGCGCAGTCCGGTACGCCGCCCGCCGTCCCCGACAGCGGCTGGAGCAGCTCCGGGCGTTGCCGGGAGGTGCCGTCGAGGAGCGCGGCCAGGTCGGCCAGGACCGGGTGCCGGGTGATGTCCTTCAGGGACACGGCGCGGTCCAGGGCGATGGTGAGCTTCACCGCCGTGAGGGAGGTGCCGCCGGAGTCGAAGAAGTGGTCGTTGCGTCCGAGTCGCTGTTCGGGTACGCCCAGCAGCTCGGCCCAGGCGGCCGCCAGCTTCCGCTCGGTCGGGGTGAGCGGGGCGCGGTCGTGGTCCTTGCCGGCGTCGTCGTCCGTGGGTGGCGCCGTCTGTTCGGCGAGCGCGGTCAGGGCCTTCCTGTCGATCTTGCCGTTGGCGGTCAGCGGCAGGCCGGGCTGCCAGTGGAAGGCGGAGGGGAGCATGTAGGCGGGCAGGTCGGCGCCCAGCGCCGAGCGCAGGACGTCCGTCTCCTGGCGCTCGCCCGTGTAGAAGGCGATCAGGTGCTTGCTGTGGCCGGCCCGCTCGGCGATGACGACCGCGGCGTCCCGCACCCCGTCCACCCGCAGCAGAGTGTTCTCGATCTCGCCGATTTCGATGCGGAATCCGCGGATCTTGACCTGGTTGTCCCGGCGGCCGAGGAACTCCAGCCTGCCTCCTGGGTGCCAGCGCCCCCAGTCACCGCCCAGATAGAGCCGTTCACCCGGCCGGTACGGGTCCTCGCGGTACGCCTCACGGGTCCGTTCGGGATCGTTGACGTATCCGCGCCCCACGCAGACACCGGAGAACGCGATCAGCCCCGGGGCGCCGAGCGGCACCAGTGACAGCTGCTCGTCGACGACGTACACGCGTACGTTGTTGACCGCGCGCCCCAGCAGTACGCGCTCGGGCACCGTGTCCATGACCTCGTGGTTGGTGTCGTCCGACGTCTCGGTCAGTCCGTAGGCGTTGACGAGCTTGATGCCCGGCTGGATCGCGAACCAGCGCTGCACCAGCTCCCGCTTGAGCGCCTCACCGGTGACCGACACGCAGCGCAGGTCCGGCAGTTCGCGGGGCTGCTTCTCCAGATACGAGACCACGACCTCCAGGTAGGAGGGCACGACCTGGACGACACCGGCCCGGCCGCGGACGATCGTGTCGAGGAACCGCTCCACGTCGACGACCGACTCCTGTGCGACGAGCAGCGTCCGCCCGCCCACCAGCAGCGCGGACACCAGCTGCCACAGCGAGATGTCGAAGCACTGCGGGGCCGTCTGCGCCACCACGCGCCCTTCGGCGATGTCCAAGTCGTCGATCTTGGCGAAGAGATGGTTGAGCATGCCCGCGTGCTCGCACATCGCGCCCTTCGGCTCGCCGGTGGAACCGGAGGTGAAGTAGATGTAGGCCAGCTGATCGGCGGCGACCTCGATCCCGACGTCCGTGTCGGCGTGCCGCTCTGCGTACGCCTCCTCGATCAGCAGCTTCCCGGTTTCCGGCAGGGTGGCCAGGGCCTGGTCGAGCGTGTGGGTGCTGCCGGACTCCGTCAGCACCAGCCGGCAGCCCGCGCGCGACAGCGTGGCCTCGATACGGCCGGCCGGGAAGTGCGGCTCGATCGGCAGGTACGCGCCGCCGGCCTTGAACACCGCGAGCGTCGCGGCCAGCCAGTCGAGGTTGCGTTCGGTGACGACCGCGACGACGTCTTCTGGGCCCAGGCCCCGCTCCAGCAGCGCGCGCGCCAACCGGTTCGCGCGCGCGTTGAGTTCCCCGTACGTCCATGAGCGGTCGCCGTGCACCGCCGCCACCGCGTCCGGGTGGGCCCGTACGCGCTGCTCGAACAGCTCGTGCGCCCGCGCCTCCGGCAGCGGCCGGTGGGGCCCGGCCTGCCCTTCGAGCTGCTCGTCCACCTCGTCGGCCGACAGCAGGCTCTGCCGGGTGTGTTCGGCGTCGATGCCGGCCGCCATCAACCGCAGTGCGGCCAGGTGGTAGTCGCCGATGCGGGCCGCGCCCTCGGCGTCCAGCACCTGCTTGCGACAGCGCAGCCGCATCACCAGCCGGCCGCCACGGTCGTACCAGCCCACCCCCAGCACGGCGTCGTCGAGCGGCCCGTCGTCGGTCCCCGCCGGATCGCACACGACCTCGTACGACGGCCCGGCCACGCCCAGTTCCCGGCGCAGCTCGTCCACGGGGAACTGCCGGTGCGCGAGCAGCTCAGCCTCGACGCGACAGGCGCTCGACACCAGGGCGCTCCAGGACCCGGGGGCGACGGTCAGCCGGCACGGCAGCGGGCCGCTCGGGGCCCCGGCGACGTATCCCGTCACGACCTCCTGCTCACCGGACAACGCGGCCAGCACCTTGGCGTGCGCGGCCAACAACACCGCGCTGAGCGGCACTTCGAGCTTGCGCAGCAGCCCTCGTACGGCGTCCATCACGTCGTCCGGCACCGCCGTCTCGTACTCGCCGACCCCGGTCGCCGGCTCCCGGGCCCACCGTGGCACCGCGGTGTAACCACCAGCGGTCAGCACACGGCTCCAGTACTCCCGATCCGTGTTCAAGCCCGAGTTCAAGCCCGTGTTGAAGCCCGTATTGAGGCGCGCTTTCATCGAATGGCCTTCCTCAGCTCAGCGTCGTCGCAGCGCCGTCGGCCGAGAACCTTGGCGTTGCCGTTGTCGTTGCCCCGCCGATACCAAGAGGGTGACCGTGGGCATCCGGCATGTCGCCGGCGGGGTTTCCGCCCCACCGCGCGTTCGGGGGCACTTCCTCGCCTTTCATGAGAAAGGAATCGGGTGCCAGCACGGCGCCGTCACCCATCGTCACGCCGTAATGCACGTGGGCGGATATGCCGAGGGTGCAGCCGGCACCGAGCGTGCTGCGGTCGGACTTGAAGGTGCCGTCCTCCTGCGAGTGGCACTGGATCTTGCTTCCGACGTTGAGCGTGCATTCGTCCCCGATGGTGGTGAGGGTCCGCTCCGTCAGGTAGCAGCCGTCGTCGAACACCCTGCTGCCGACGCGCGCGCCCAGCATCCGCCAGATCAGGCTCTTGAAGGGAGTCCCGTTGTAGATGGCGAGGTGCTCGTCCGGAACCTTCCACAGGCGTTCGTGCCACCAGAAGTACGGGTCGTAGATGGAGCACAACCGGGGTCGCAGGGCACGGAATGACGTGATGCAGCGTTCCAGCAGGATGTAGTAAAGGGTGGAGAAGCCGAGCGCAACGGCCAGATACGTGGCGATCACCACCTGCCCCAGCACGCCGTACAGGGTGACGGCGGCGAGCGCCAGCATCGTGAGCGCAAAGGTGTGCAGCCACCGCACGAACAGCATGAGGGCCATCGAGCGAAGGTTGTAGCGGTTCTTCGCGGCGAGTCGGCGGCGCAGCACCTCCCCGGTCCTGAGGTCGTCGAAGCGCGCATCGCGCTCGACCGACCGCGGAATCTCGAAGGAGGGTGAGCCCAGGAGCCCCACGCCTTCGCGGACTTCACCGTCGAGGGGAACCATGACCTTCGTCGCCAGCAGGCAGTTGTCACCCGTTCTGGCGCCCGTGGGGTAGGCGATGTTGTTGCCCAGGAAGTTGTGCGATCCGATCGACGCCCGGGACACCCGGAAGGACGTGCTGGAGTATTCCGCGTTCATGATGGACAGCCCGTCGGCCACCATCGTTCCCCTGCCGACGGACACCAAATAGGGGCTTTCGTGCTGCAATTCGGTGCCGAAGTTCGACCCGGTCTGCTCGACCCGCGACAAATCGTAGCCGAGCCCCTTCAGGTAGTACACGATGTAGGAACTGTCGCCGAACAGCCAGGCGAAGAACCTGATGTTCGTCATGCGCGCCATGGCCCGGTGCACCGAGTAGTGGAATCCGTAGAGCGGATACGCCTTGTCGGGCTCGATGACGAGGTTCAGCAGACGTGGAACGGTGTAGAGCGCGACAAGGCCCGCGACGACGAATCCGAAGAACAGCACGAGTGACAACACCAGCGCGTCACCGATCAGTTGCCCCGACGCGAGTCCGGCCGCGTCCGGCCCGAGTTGCCTGCCGATGGCCGGGACTTCCGCCAACAGCATGTAGGTTCCGCCGAGGCCCAGCGGTATGTACAGCAAGCTCAGCTGAATCAGGGTGATCAGGCCGAAGGAGGCCCGGCGGAGCGTGCCGCACGGCGTCGGCGGCACCCTCACGTAGTCGATCTCCGCGGGCTGTGCCGGGGAGCCGTGCCAGTGCTCGCCGTCCGGGACCTCCTGGCCGCGGTACAGGGCGGAGGAGTGGCCGAGTTGTGTTCCGTCGCCCATCCGCGTGTCGATGTCCAGGACGGTCTTCTCGCCGATGAACACGTCCCGACCGAGTGTGACCGGGCCGGTCTGGATGCGCCCGGCGTGTGCCCGGTAGCAGAGGAGGAACGAGTCCTTGCGGATCACCGTGCCGGCGCCGATGGTGAGCAGGTCGGTGCAGACCGGGATGGAGTGGGAGAGGATCGTGACTCCCTTGCCGATGCGCGCGCCGAGTGCCCGGAGATACAGCGGGTACAGGGGATTACCCACGAACAGGAGCATCGGATTGGCGTGGAGCAGTACCTTGACGAGCCAGAAGCGCAGGTAGGTCAGACTCCAGACCGGGAACTCGCACGGTTTCCAGCGGCCGACGAGAATCCATTTGGCGGCGACCGGGAACCCGCACAGCGCCACGAAGCCGACGCCCCCGAAGAGCAGCGACCGCAGATAGATGTCAACTGCGTCCGCTCCCGCGGCGATCCATTCGTAACCCCGAGCGGCCACCATGCCCGCGACAAGGGAGTACCCCAGGAACATCAGCAGCTGGAAGATTCCGCAGAGAACGTATGTGAGCCGGCTCGTCGACGTCACCGGCGAGGGCGAGGGTGACATCACTTGCGCGGGCGACTTCGGGAGGGAGCAGTCGGCGGAGGCGGGAGTCGTTGTCGCGAGAGCTGCCGCCAGGCTTCGGATCGTGGAGTGCCGGTAGATGTCCTTCATGGACGCGGACGGCAGATCCGGTCTCTTTCTGAGTCTTGCGCAGAATTGGGCCATGATCAAAGAGTTGGCACCCAAGTCTTCGAAGAAGTGCCTGTCGACGGGAACATGGTCGACGCATGTGACGGCGGCCAGGACTTGAGCGAGTTCTCTCTCGGTGTCCGTACTCGTCTGGGTTTCCGTGTTCACCGGGCCGGAGCCGTCGCCACGCCCGTCGACGACGACTTCGTCCGGCCCGGATATATCGACCTCGGAAGACTGCTCCACCGTGCGACCTCCTTGAAGACGCATCGACACCCTGCGGCCACGAATGGCCGCCCGGTGTCCTCGCGCTCCGGAGAAAGCTCGACCGAGCGATCGGAAGCCACGAGTGCGTTCTTTCTGATCACGAACCGCGGGTTTCAGTTTCGATCGGCCACCGACAGGTTGCCACTCCGAACGGAACGCAACGGAGGACGGCAACGCTCGATGGGCCCTGTCTCCCTTGGTTTCTCCACACGGCCGGGGTGAGCGACGGTTCACCCATACGGCCGCCCCTCAGCCACGCCAGGGGCGTGTGGTGGTGAAGCGTCTGCGGTACTCGGTCGGGGTGGTGCCCAGGTGGCGGGCGAAGGCGCGGCGGAGGGTTTCGTCGCTGCCGAGCCCGCTGTGGTGCGCTGCCGAGGTCACGCTGTGCCCGTCGAGGAGGAGTTGCTGCGCGCGGTCGAGGCGGACGCGCTCGACCCAGCGTGCGGGTGTGGTGTTCAGTTCGGTCTGGAACAGCCGGGTCAGGTGCCGGGTGCTGACGGCGGCGGCTGCGGCCATGGCGGGCAGGCTGTGGTCGGCGGCCGGGTCGGCGAGCACGGACGCGGTCAGCGAGCCCAGCAGATCGCTGCGGGCCGGTGGCGTCGCCAGTGCCGTGGAGAACTGCGACTGCCCGCCCGGGCGCTGCATGAAGACGACCAGTTCGCGGGCGGCCTCCCGGGCCGTATCCGCTCCGTGGTCGTCCTCGACCAGCGCGAGGGCCAGATCGATGCCCGCGCTGATGCCTGCGGAGGTGACGTACCGGCCGTCCCGGATGTGCAGGGCGTCCGGCTCGACCTGCACCGAGGGATGGCGGCGGGCCAGTGTCTTGGCGTGCCGCCAGTGTGTGGTCGCCCTGCGCCCGTCGAGCAGGCCCAGCTCGGCGAGGACGAAGGCGCCACTGCACACCGAAGCGACCCGTGACGCCCGCTCGGCGAGGACGGCGGCCGCTGCCAGCAGTTCCTCCTCCGGGGACTGCTCGGCGAGCCGGTCGGCTCCCGCGACGACGAGCGTGTCGACCGACCCGACGTCGGCCGCCGCCATGGTCCGGGCCACCGCCACGCCCGAGGAGGTCGTCACGTCACCGCCCCGTGGGGAGGCGAGCACCGGTGCGTACGGGTGACCCAGCCGTCCCGCCTGGTGCAGCACCTCCAGGGGGCCGCTGACGTCGAGCAGCGTCACCCCCTCGAACACCAGGAAGGCGACCCGATGGGTCATGTCTGAATCTGTGGGTTGGATGGCAGCAAGGACATGGCGCCAGGATAGGGCACTGGACGACGCTGAAGGAGATCACCTACTGATCAAATAGAAGAAGGCAGACATCATGGATGAATCGATCGCGGGCGTGCGGATCCCCGACAGCGCACTGACGCGGGAGGCGACCGAGCTGGTACGGGAGGTCGCCTCGCCGCTGCTGTTCGACCACTCCCGGCGGGTGTTCCTGTTCGGGGCGCTGCGCGGCCGAGAGCAGGGGCTGCACTTCGAAGCCGAGCTGCTGTACGTGGGGGCGATGTTCCACGACCTGGGACTGACCGATCGCTTCCGCCGCACCGACCAGCGTTTCGAGATCGACGGCGCCGACGAGGCCCGTCGCTTCCTGCACGCGCACGGCATCACCGGCGAGCCGGCCGACCGGGTCTGGACGGCCATCGCCCTGCACACCACCCCGGAGATCCCCCTGCACATGGCGCCCGAGGTGGCCCTGGTCACGCGCGGCGTGGAACTGGACGTCCTGGGCATCGGCTACCACGCCGTCTCCGACGACCAGCGCGCGGCCGTCGTCGCGGCCCACCCTCGCCCGGACTTCAAGAACCGGATCCTCGCCGCCTTCACCGAGGGCATCGAGGACCGCCCGGAGACGACCTTCGGCAACGTGAAGGCGGACGTGCTGGCCCACTTCTCCCCCGGCTTCGTGCGCGGCGACTTCGTGGAGGTCATCAAGAACTCCGACTGGCCCGAGTAGCCGCCTGCGCATACGGAAACCGCATGCCGGAAACCCGGCCGGGCTTCCGGCATGCGCCTGTGCCTACAGACGGCCGAGTACCTGGAACGGGTCCGCATCGCCACCGTTGTCGACGGCGGCGATGCGCCGGCGGAGGGTGTGGGTCTCCCCCGGTCGCAAGGTCACCTGACGCTGGCTCATGATCCAGATGCCGCACGCGTACGCGGTGAACGCCGCGTCGTCGTACAGCAGGCCGTAGGTCTGCCGGTCGGCGCCGGTCATGCCGATCCACGGTGCCGTGGGCGTGAAGTCCGCGGGCTCGCCGTTGGTGAGGGTGCCGGCGCCGGGGACGCCGCTGCGCTGGCCCACGCCGTCGTGGTCGAGCACGTCGCCCGTCCAGAAGGTCTGGACCGTGGTCCCGCGATGGGTGAAGGCGGTCTCCGCCGTGACCCACGGCTCGCCCGTGCGCACCGTGTACGTCGTGACGACCTCCAGGTCGGGCACGCTCGAACCGGCGCCGACGGCGCGCACGGACGCCGTGTCACCACCGGTGTCCAGGACCTCGACCGATGTCGAGCGGACCGTCAGTTGCTGCCAGGCGTTGCCTCCTCGGGGCTGTGTCGGGGAGGCGTAGGGCAGGTTCAGCCAGTCGAGTTGGTCGAGGTGGCCCACCGCGGCCAGGTCGAGCGGCTTGCCGGCCGTGGCTCCCGGCAGCTGCGGATCGTTGGAACCGGCCGAGATCGCGAGGGCGACCAGGTCGTTGCCGAGCACGATGTCGGAGGTCGTGGCCTGCGACTGCGGGCCTGGGACGGTACGGCCCTTGGCGGCGTACGCGGTGGCGCGGCGCAGGCGCACGTCGGCCCGTGCCCCCTGGCTCTCCCCCACGGTGACCGTCACGTCTGCCGGGTCGTAGCCGACGCCGTTCGCGGTGACCGTGTACGTGCCGGGCGGTGCGAAGGCGATGTACTCGCCGTAGGGGTCGGTCGTCGTCGCCGCGACCCGGGTGCCGTCGGCCGCCGTGACCGTCACCGCGACGTTGACCAGCGGCGCGCCGGTGGCGGCGTCGACGACCTTCCCGACGAGGCCGTCGCCGTCATCGATCCGCCGCGCGCCCGGGACGCCGTCCCGCACCTCGAAGGCGGCGATCGTGTAGGCCGGGGAGGCCGCGTCACGGGAGTTGAGCACGATCCGCAGGTCGCTGCGCCACCGCTTCTCGGTGACATCGCAGAGCACATAGCCCCGGTAGGTGCCGTTGTAGAACTTGACGTGCGGATTGGCCGCCAGACCCTGCCGTACGTCGTTGTCCCAGCCGGCGCCGGAGGAGATCGACGTACCCACGAACTCGGTGGCGATCGTCTTGGACTTGGGGTCGGTGAAGTCGGTCTTGAGGTCGTTGACCCAGTGGGTGTGCCAGTCGCCGCTGAGCACGACGGGGTTGGAGGGCCGGTGCTCGGCGATGAAGTCGAGGATGCGGGACCTGGCGGCGGGATAGCCGTCCCACTGGTCGAGGTTGACGATCTGGCCCGGGCCGAGGTCGTAGTCGAACGCCGCCATGATCGTCTGCTGGGCGATCACGTTCCAGCGGGCCTTGGACCGGTCGAGCTGGTCGAGCAGCCAGCGCTCCTGCTCGGGGCCGGTCATGGTGCGGGACGGGTCGTAGACCTCGTCGTTCGGTGCCTTGCGGCCGTCGCCGTTGGCCTGGTCGCTGCGGTACTGCCGGGTGTCCAGCACGTTGAACTGGGCGAGTCTGCCCACCCTCAACTGCCGGTACATGAGCGCGTCGGGCCCCTCGGGGCGTTGTTCGGGGCGCATCGGCAGATGCTCGTAGAAGGCCTGGTATCCGTTGGCCCGCCGGTCAAGGAACGGGCGTCCGTCCCCGGCGCCGCCCGGGACGTCCGCCGCGTAGTTGTTCTGCACCTCGTGGTCGTCCCAGGTGTGGACGAACGGGAAGCGTGCGTGGGCGGCGCGCAGGTCCGGGGAGGTCTTGTACAGCGCGTACAGGCGTCGGAACTCCTTCAAACTCCCGTTGGCCGTCTCGTAGATGTAGTCCCCGAGGTGCAGCACGAAGTCGACGTCCTGCTCCGCCAGGTCCCGGTAGGCGGGATAGGGGCCGCCCACCCAGGCCTGGCAGGAGACCATGGCGAACCGCAGCCGGTCGGCCTTGGCGCCCGGAGCGGGCATGGTGCGGGTACGTCCGGTGCGGCTGTGCACTCCGTCCGCCTGGAAGCGGTACCAGTACCAACGGTCCGGCGCGAGGTCCCGTACGGCGACATGCACGGTGTGCGCCGACTCGGCCCGGGCCGTGACCTCACCGGACTGCAGTACGTGCCGGAAGCTCGCGTCGCGCGCCACCTCCCAGCGCACGGGCACGTCCTGGTCGGGCATGCCGCCGGTGTCGGCGTCGAGCGGATCGGGCGCGAGGCGGGTCCACAGGACGACGCTCCTGTGGTCCGGGTCACCGGAGGCGACACCGAGGCTGAAGGGTGCCGGGTCCAGTTCCGCGGCCTGTGCGTCGGGCAGCGTGTCGATCAACTGGCCCGCCGCTACGGCACCGAGCGTGCCGCCGGCCAGGGTCAGGAATCTGCGTCGGGCGATGGGTCTCACCATCATGGTGCGGTGTCCTTCTTGGGCTGGGTGAGTACGGGTGGGTGCGGAGGGCGTGCTGAATTCCGGCCCGCACACTCATGAGGCCGGATGTCGAGAGGGTCGAGTCCGGGCGAACGGACCGGCACGGCGGGTTGAAGAAGGCGGCGCCGCGTTTGACGAAGCCAGCCGTGATCCGGTCGCCGACGGGAAAAGGAGAGAGCCGGGCCGGGTGCCTTCGCGGGCGTTCCGGTGCGGCGCGGTGCCGCCGACATCGGCGGGCGACGCGTGGTCGGGTGCGAGCCGATGGGAGATGACAACCGGTCAGGGACGGGACGTGTTTCGCGTACGAGGCCAGGGCGTCCCCTGGGCACTCGACGTCCGTCCGCGGTGTTTCGCCGTCGCACGGCGGTGACCGCGACCGATGCGGGCGGCAGTGGCCTTCCAGGCGGCCAGTCCCGGCGGAAGCAGTCAGATGGCGTCGAGTCGCGCGTACTCCTCGGGGGTCAGGATCAGGCCGGCGGCTGCCGCGGAATCGGTGATCGTCTCCGGGCGACTGGCGCCGGGGATCGGGATCACCACGGGCGAGGTGGCCAGCATCCAGGCCAGACAGACCCGTTGAGGGCTGACCCGGTGGTTCTGTGCCACGGTCGTGAAGGGCAGGTGCCGGATTCCCAGACGCCCGGCACCGCCGATTCCGCCCAGCGGGCTCCAGGGGAGGAAGGCGATGCCCAGTTCGGTGCAGAGGTCCAGCTCCGCCCTGCTGGAGAGGAAGTCGGGAGAGTACTGGTTCTGCACACTGGCCAGTCGGCCGCCGAGGACCTCGTGGGCGAGCCGGATCTGTGCGGTGTCGGCGTTGGAGATCCCCGCCATCCGGATCTTGCCTGCGTCGAGCAGGTCGGCCAGGGCACCGATGGAATCGGCGTACGGCACCCGCGGGTCGGGGCGGTGAAACTGGTACAGCCCGATCGCCTCCACACCCAGCCGGGTCAGCGACGCCTCGCAGGCACGCTTGATGTGCTCGGGCGAACCCGTCGAGCGTCCACGACCCGTCACCGGGCCGCAGGTGACCGCCCTTGGTCGCCACCAGTACCTCGGAGCCCGCGCTGTGCGAGGAGAGGGCCTTGGCGATCAGGGTTTCGTTGTGCCCCACCTCGTCGGGGCCGATGTGATAGGCGTCCGCGGTGTCGATGAGCGTCACGCCGGCGTCCAGTGCGGCGTGGATGGTGTCGATGGAGCGAGCGTTGTCGGGTCTGCCCTCGATCGACATCGGCATGGCCCCGAGGCCGATGGCACTGATGTGGACAGAGCCGATACGGCGGGTCTGCATGGCGATGTGAGCCTTTCTTGGAACGGGTGCACGTGCGCACGGTGCCGCAGCTCGTGGTGCGGCGCGCCGTCACACCCTGCCTGCGGCTCACGACCGCGGTCCAACAGAAGAAATCGAAGCGATTCAGCGTCTGGGCTTCTCAATGGCGGGGCTGAAACATCCAGGGCAATGGAGCTGAGCCGGCTGTTGAACCGAGGTGTCCGGGAGTACATGCTCAGCTGATCGTCGCGCTCGAATGAACATAGGATGGGTCCATGGATGGCGAAGCCACCATGCGGGTCCAGGGGTCCGTCGCGTCACCGGACGACCGTCGCGACGCGTACCTCGCCGCGGCTCTGCGCCGGATTCACGCCAGGCTGCGTCCGAGCACGACCACGGCGTATCTCGTTGCGGCCGATGCCGATTCCGATGCCAAGCCCGAGGCACGCCCCCTGGCCGCGGCGATGGCGATCGACACCCCGCTGGGCTTCACCCTGACCCCGGGCATGGCCATGGACGACGGGCGGTTCGCGACCGCGGTCGCCTACCGCACCGATGAACCGGTGATCTGGGACAACGAGCGCATCCGAGCCCTGATCCACGACGACCCGGCGATGATCCAGTACGTGCCCTACGCCATGATCGTGGTGTCCGTTCCGCTGCGTACGGACCGCCGACGCTTCGGTGCGGTGACGCTGCGCTGGGCTCCGCCGCGGGACGTGCCGCCGGAATCCATGGAATTCCTGGTGGACGCGGCGAATCGACTCGCTGTCGAACTGGAGCAGGTGGCCGGGGAGGGCGCCGCCGTCGAGGCGCCACCGGTGCCACGGTTCATCCCGGAATCCCCCGGCAAAGGCTGGAGCGGGAGTACCGCTTTCCTCTACCAGTTCCAGCGTCTCGCCACCGAACTCACCGCCGCCCGGCATCCGAGAGATATCGTCGCGACCACGCAGGCCCAGGTGGTGCGCCCGTTCGGCGGGCGCGCGATGGCCCTGTGTCTGGCCGAAAGGGGCCGGCTGCGCGTTGTGGGCGCATCGGGCTTCTCCAAGGGAGACCTGCGCAGCGTCGACGGGCTCCCCCTCATGCGGAGCGCACCGGAGACCGACGCGATACTCCACCTCCAGCTTCTGCTCTACGCGACGGGCAAAGAGCTGCACTCGGCGTATCCGGATCTCGACCGGTACTACGACGACCCCAGGGCCTGGTTCTTTCTCCCGTTGATCGCGGACGGCCAGGCGGTGGGCTGCTGCGTCCTGTCCGCCGACCAGCCGTACAGACTGCGGGACGAGGAACTCGCGGTACTCATGATCATGCTGGGCCAGGTCGGTCAGTCGCTGCAGCGGGCCCGGGCCCATGAGCTCGAGCACAGCTTCGTCCGGAGCATGCAGCGCGGGCTGCTGCCCCGGGCCCTGCCGCACCTGAAGGAAATCGTCTCCACCGCGCGCTACCTCCCGGCGACCGCCGGTGCCGAAGTGGGGGGCGACTGGTACGACATGATCAGCCTGCCCGGCGGAGGCGGGGTCGGACTCGTCATCGGGGATGTCGAAGGACACAGCCTCGAAGCCGTCGGGACCATGGGACAGCTGCGCAGCGGCGTGCGCGCGTACGCGACGGAGGGACACGACCCCGCCACCGTGCTGAACCGCAGCAACCGGCTGCTCACCGAACTGGACACCGATCTCTTCGCCACGTGCTGCTGCCTCTGGCTGGACCTGGAGACCGGGACGGCCACCCTTGCCACCGCCGGTCACCTCGCGCCGGTCCTGATGGACGCGCAAGGTCGCGTCACCACGCCCTACCTGCCGGTCGGCCCGCCGTTGGGAGTCGACCGCGAGACCGTCTACCAGCAGACGGAGACATCACTGGCGCCCGGCTCGATCATCGCCTGCTACACCGACGGACTGCTGGATCGGCGTCACCGTGGGGTCGACGACGGCCTTGAACGGCTGCGCCGCACCCTCGTCGACGGCCGCGGCGAGGACCTGGAGGTCCTGGCCGACCGGCTCGTCGGAGATGCCCGTCCGCAGGCCCAGCGCGACGACGACATGGCCCTGCTGCTGGTGCGCTACGACGGCGTGCGCGAAGGACCGCACCGTCGGGTCGCCCGGGTGTTCGTCCAGCGCCGCGACCTCCAGCACGTGCGGCGCCTTCGGCACTTCCTACAGGACCTGCTGCCCGGCTGGGGGCTCGCCGTCCTGCTCGACGATGTCGAACTCCTGATCACCGAAGTGGTCACCAACGCCTTGATTCACGCCGACACCGAAGTCGACGTGCGACTGCGGGGGTATCCCGATCGCCTCCGCGTCGAGGTCCGCGACAGCGACCCCCGCCCGCCTGTCCTGGTCGCCAACCTCGGTCCCGGGGAGGTAGGAGACGCCGAGGCCGAGTCCGGACGCGGGATGCTCATCGTCGACGTACTGGCATCGGCCTGGGGCAGCTCACCGGCCGGCCGGGGCAAGACGACCTGGTTCGAACTCGGCGTCGGGGACCGTTCCTTACCGTTCTCGACGACGTGACGGCGCCCGCGGCCCGGGTGCCGCTGCCCTCAGACCGGCGCCTTGGCGTTGTTGAAGCGCGACGTGTCGACGAAGGCCGGCGCCACGACACCCGCCAGCGGCAGGACGGTCGGTATCCACAGTCCGGCTCCGGCCCAGCCGACGGCGTCGACAAGCTTGGCGAACAGCAGTCCCGAACCCGCCGCCGCCGGCGACGTGCGCACGGTGAACGCGCGAGGTGGGACGTGCCCGAACGCGGAACGGTGGCGCAGAGCTCGGAGGAGTCAGGTCGTCGGGGGAGCGAACGGCGTGCCCGTCAGGAGGCGGTCCCGGGACGCGCGCAGGTTCTCCTGCAGGGAGCTCAGGTCGTGACCGAGCATCCGTCCCGCGACCTTGACCGGGAGGCCCGCCACGAAGACGGTGTGCACGTTCTCGCTGTCGGAGAGCGTGACCGCGGCCGGCAGATGGTTGATCAGACTCAGGTTGGGGGTGTCCACCTTGAGCAGCACGATGTCCGCCTGCTTGCCGGGGGTGAGCGAACCGATCCGGTCCTCCATACCGAGGGTGCGGGCACCCTCCAGGGTCGCCATCCGCACCACGTCCCGGGTGGTCAGGGCCAGTTCGCCGGGCCATTCGCCGCGCGTCAGGGCCAGGTGGTTCTGCCAGCCGCGCTCCGCCTCCAAGGTGCCGCGCATCTCGGCGAACAGGCTGCCGCCGACCCCGCTGACGACGTCGACGCTCAGGCTGGGCTGGACCCCGCCGCGATCAGGCGTCCGGTCGCCGGGTAGCCGTGCCCCATCTGCATCTCCACCCGTGGCGAGATCGAGGCATGTCCGCCCGACTCCGCGATGAGGCGCAGCTCCTCGTCCGTGCAGGTGTTGCAGTGCACGTAGACGATGTCCGGCCCGAGCAGTCCTGACCGGGCCATCCGGGTGACGGCGCGTCTCTGCCCGAGCATCCCGGCACCGACGTGGAGCGATGTGGGGATGTCCAGTTCCCGCGCGAGCCGGACGTCCTCGACGGTCTCCTGCACGGAGGAGAACTCCGGCCCCAGACTGGCCAGCGCCAGTGTCAGCAGCTGGTCCTTGGAGCTGCAGTAAGTCCCGGCCACCCTGGTGAGGTCCGAGGCGTACCACTTCGCGGCAGGCGACTTGGGCGAGCCGTAGGCGAAGACGGCTCGCATGCCGGAGTCGGCGAGGCCGTGCACGGCCGCGTCGGCGTGCTCGGGGGTGTTCATGATGTGCGACCAGTCGAGCACCGTGGTGACACCGCCGTTGAGGCACTCCAACGCCCCCATCAGGTCGGCGATGTAGACGTCCTCGGCGGTGAAGCGGGGGCCGATGACGCCGAGCATCCGTTCCGCGTACTGGCCCAGCGTCCAGTCCGCGGCGATCTGCCGGGTGGCCGACTGCCACAGATGACGGTGGGTGTCCACCAGGCCGGGCATGACGATCATGTCGGTGGCGTCGACGACCTGCGCGCCGGCGGCGGGTATGTCCGGGCCGACCGCCACGATTCGGTCGTCCCGCACCAGGACGTCTCCTCTGGGCAGGTCCCCCAGCTCCGGATCGACGGTGAGGACGGTGCCGCCACGGATCAGCATCTCGTGGTTCATTTCATGACTCCCGCTTCATGAGGGGGCGGACTCGTGGACGGTGCGCCCGCCGACCACGGTCAGCTGCGAGGTGATGGAGGGGATGGCCGCCGTGGGGACGCTGAAGTAGTCGTCGCTGAGCACGGCGAAGTCGGCCAGGGCGCCGGGGAAGAGATGCCCCCGGTCGGACTCCTCGAAGGAGAACCAGGCGCTGCCGCGGGTGTGGAGGTGGAGCGCCCGTGCGCGGGAGAGCCGGTGCCGTGGGGCGCGCTGGACGGCGCCGTCCAGGGAGCGGCCCTCGACCAGCCACCACAGGGACAGCCAGGGACTGTACGAGGAAGCCCGGGTCGCGTCCGTACCTGCACCGACCGGCACCCCGGCCTCCAGAAGGTCTCCCAGCGGAGGCACCGACTCCATGCTGCCCGGACCCCACTCCCGTTCCGAGGTACCGCCCTTGAACACCTGGTGGTCGTCGACGACGACCCCGGCGCCCAGTGCCTTCAGCCGCCGGATGTTGCGGTCGCTGATGGTGTCGGCGTGCGCGAGCGAGAAACGCAGGGCGTCGAGTGGGGTCTCGTGGTGGACCGTCTCCCAGGCGTCCAGGATGCGGTCGATCGTCGAGTCGAGGACCGCGTGGATGTGCATCGGCCAGCCGCGTGCGGCGACGCGCCGGGTGATCGCCAGCAGTTCCTTGTAGGACTGCTCGCCCAGTTCGAACGGGGTGAGGCCCTCGAAGTCGTGACAGCCGTAGTGGATGATCTCCCCCACGCCGAGCACCCGCAGGAGGTCGTCGCCGAACCGGCTTCGGGACTGACGCAACCAGCCGTCGAGCTGGTCCAGCTCCCGTCCGGCATCGACGGCGGAGGCGTACAGTCGCATCCGGACGGTCAGCTCACCGGTGCGCCACAGGTCGAAGAGGGCGTCGTAACGCTCGGGGGACATCCCGAAGCCGCCGGCGTCGATCACGCCGGTCAGGCCCGCGGCGTTGAGGTCGGTGAGCATGGTCCGGGTGGAGATGCGCTGTTCTGCGGGGCTCGGCTCGGGGATGGCGGCCATGCACCGGGTGAACGCTCCCAGTCCCCTAATTACCCCGGTGGCCCGGCCGGTGTCCGGATCCCGTTCGACGGTGCCTCCGGGGAGGTCGGTCCATTCCTCCAGGCCCACGATCCGCGCGGCGCGGGTGTTGAGCACCGCCACGTCGTACAGGGCCTGCACATAGACCGGGCGATCGGGCGCCACCTCGTCGAGTTCGGCCTGTGTGGGCGGCCGGTTCTCCTCGAACTGGCAGGGGTGCCAGCCCCCGATGGCGCGGACCCATGCGTCGGCCGCCGCGTTCCGGGCGGCCGCGCGAATGCTGTCCAGCGCGTGCGAAAGCCTGGGCATCCCCTGCCAGTGCAGCTCGCTCGACCAGGTGGCGCCGGCCCGGGCCGCGTGCATATGGCCGTCGATCAGTCCCGGAACCACCGTTCGGTGGCCCAGCTCCACCACTTCGGTGTCAGGCCCCGCCAATTCGAGCAGCTCGCGAGTGTCACCGAGGGCGACCACCCGCCCTCGCGCCACGGCGAGAGCCCGGTACTCCGGCACCTCGTCGGCCGGGGAGCCGTGGGCAGGCAGCCCCGGCCAGATCCGGCCGTTGACGTAGACCGTGTCCGGTGCCGAGGAGGCGGACTGGGAGTGCTCCATTCCGGGGTTCCTTTCCGTCCAGGACTTCGATGTCCGGAGGGGTGCGGGGGTGCTGCTGACGGGATCGAGGGGCCTCGATCCGGCCGGTGGCGGCGATACGGGCGGTACGCCGCGTCAGGGCCGGGTGGTGCCGGGGCGCTGGGGCGAGGTCACCACGACAGGGCGATGTACTTGGACTCCGTGTAGTCCAGCAGCCCCTCGTGGCCGCCCTCACGGCCGATGCCGCTCTGCTTGGTGCCGCCGAACGGGGCCGCCGGGTCGGACACGACGCCACGGTTGAGGCCGACCATGCCGGAGTCCAGGCGCTCGCTCACCCGCAGGCCGCGGGCCAGGTCGGTGGTGTAGACGTAGGAGACCAGGCCGTACTCGGTGGCGTTGGCCAGCTCGATCGCCTCCTCCTCGGTGGTGAAGGCGACGACCGGGGCGACCGGGCCGAAGATCTCCTCCTCCAGCACGGGCGCGCCCGGGGGGACGTCCTTGAGGACGGTCGGCGGGTAGTAGTAGCCGACGTTCTCGATCGGCTCGCCGCCGGTGACCACCGTGGCGCCGGCCCGCACGGTGCCCTCGACGAGTTCGGCGACCTTGTCCCGGCTCTCCGCGTTGACGAGCGGGCCGAGCTGTGTGCCGTCGTCGAGGCCGGGGCCGACCTTGAGGGCGCCCATCGCCTCGGCCAGCCGGCGGGTGAACTCGTCCGCGACGGACGCCTCGACGTAGAAGCGGTTCGCTGCGGTGCAGGCCTCACCGCCGTTGCGCATCTTCGCGACCATGGCCCCGGCCACCGCCTCGTCCAGGTCGGCGTCGGCGAAGACCAGGAACGGGGCGTTGCCGCCGAGCTCCATCGAGCAGTTGACGACGGTCTTCGACGCGGCGGCCAGCAGGACTCGTCCGACCTCGGTGGAGCCGGTGAAGGAGAGCTTGCGCACCCGGGGGTCGTCCAGCATCGCGCCGACGACCGCGCCGGAGCGGCGGGAGGGCAGCACGTTCACCACACCGGCGGGCAGGCCCACGTCCTCGAAGAGGTCGGCGACGGCCAGTGCGGTCAGTGGCGTGTCACTGGCGGGCTTGAGGATCACGGTGCAGCCGGCCGCCAGCGCCGGAGCGATCTTCCGGGTGGCCATCGCGGCGGGGAAGTTCCACGGTGTGACCAGGACCGAGACGCCGACCGGCTGGCGCAGCACCATGATCCGGTTGGCGCCGGACGGCGCGGTCTGGACGCTGCCCAGCGTACGTACGGCCTCCTCGGCGTACCAGCGGAAGAACTCCGCTGCGTAGGCGACCTCGCCGCGGGCGTCGGCGAGGGTCTTGCCGTTCTCCAGGACGATCAGCTCGGCGAAGTCCTCCGCCCTCTCGGTCATCAGGTCGAAGGCACGGCGGAGGAGCTCTGCTCGTTGCCGGGGCGCAGTGGCCGCCCAGCCCGGGAGGGCGGCGTCGGCCGCGGCGACAGCGGCGAGGGCATCCTCGGTGGTCGCGCCGGCGACGTCGGCGAGCTTCTCGCCCGTGGCCGGGTCCATGACGTCGAAACGGGAGCCGTCGCTCGCCGGCCGCCAGCGGCCGCCGATGAACAGGTCGGTGGGGACTTTGTCGATCCGGAGTCGAGCCGGGGAGCCCGAGTGGTGTGCGCTCACTGATTTCATCGCCTTCTGCACGGTCTCGATGGTGCGGTCCACCGACGGGGCGCCGGGTGCTCCGACGCGTCGGCGGCGGGTGGTGGCAGGTGCGGGGGTGGTGTTACGGGTGGCCGGCCTCCGGGGAGGTCGAGACCGGCCACCAGCTGGTGGGGGCCGCGATCGTCGCGTGTCGTGGCCCGGGCCCGGTCGACGGGTGTGTCCCGTCAGTACTCGTTGGCGACTCAGTACTCGTTGGCGACGAACAGCTCCTGCGCCGGGAACTTCGTCAGGATCTGCGGACCGTCGGCGGTCACCACGACTTCCTCCTCGATGCGCGCGGCGGAGAAACCGTCCGAGGCCGGGCAGTAGGTCTCGAGAGCGAAGACCATGCCCTCCTGGATCTCCACCGGGTTGTCCAGGCTGTTGAGGCGGCTGATGATGGGGCGCTCGTGCAGGCCCAGCCCGAGGCCGTGCCCGAACTGGAGGCCGAAGGCAGCCATCTCGTCGGCGAAGCCGAACTCGGTCGCCGCCGGCCACACCCGGGCCACCTGGTCGGTGCCGACACCCGGCTTCACCACGGCGATGGCCGCGTCCATCCACTCGCGGGCCTTGGTGTAGGCGTCACGCTGTGAGTGGGTGGCGCTACCGACCGCGAAGGTGCGGTAGTAGCAGGTCCGGTAACCGTTGTACGACTGGATGATGTCGAAGAACGCCTGGTCCCCGGGGCGGATGAGGCGGTCGGAGAAGTTGTGCGGGTGCGGGTTGCAGCGCTCGCCGGACACCGCGTTGATCGCCTCGACCTGGTCCGAACCCATCTCGTACAGGCGCTTGTTGGCCAGCGCGACGATCTCGTTCTCCCGGATGCCGGGCTTGAGCACGTCGACGATGTCCTGGTAGACGCCGTCCACCATGGCCGCGGCCATGGACAGCAGGGCGATCTCGTCCTGCGACTTGATCGTCCGGGCGTCCAGCATCAGCTGCTGGGCGTCGACGACCTTCAGGCCCTGCCGCTGCATCTCGAACAGGAACGGCGGCTCGACGATGTCGACGCCGACCGGCAGGTCCGCGACACCGGCGTCCTCGAGCATGCCCTTGATCTCGCGCACCGCGGAGGCCATCAGTCCGGCGTCCGGCGCGATGGCCCCACGCATGCCCAGCATGCCGGCGCGGGAGTTCTCGGGCTTCAGCCAGGGCGCGAACAGCTGGTGGTGCCTGGCCGCGGAGCCGAAGTCCCACAGCACGGGATCGCCACCGTCGCGGGTCAGCAGGGCGTACCGGGTCATCTTGTCCCCGAGGGCGCCGCCGATCCAGGTCTGCGTCGAGTAGCGGATGTTGTAGAAGTCGAACAGCAGGAAGGCACCGCACTCACTGGCGTCCAGCGCGGCCCGGGTGCGCGCCAGCCGGTAGGCCCGCAGCCGGTCGTAGTCGACGCGCATCTCGTAGTCGACCGCGCTGTGGCCATGGGCCGGGATGGGTCGCGAGGTGCTCGCGCTTGTCACTGTCATCGTGTGGATCGTCCTTTGTCGCGTTGCCCGGGACGCCGGCGTACGGCGGGTGCGGGCGCGGTCGGAGGAGGGGCGGGGCCGCTCAGGACTCGGGGGTGAGGCCGTCGTCCACCGTCACGTTCTCCGGCTCCAGCGTGATCCCGGAGCGGCGTGCCTGCTCGAGGATCAGGGTGGCGAAGTCCTCTTCGGTGTGTCCGGCGCCGATCGCCGCCTGGACGAGCTGGGCGGTGGCGGAGGCAACCGGCATCGGGACCTCCAGCTCACGGGCCGCGGACAGACCCAGGTCGAAGTCCTTGCGGAGCAGGATGTTGGTGAAGGTCGGCTTGAAGTCCAGGTTGACCAGCGCCGGCGACTTGTACCGGGTGAAGACCGAGCCCATCACCGAGTCGTTGAGGAACTCCAGGAACGCCGAGCGCTTCACGCCGCCCTTCTCCGCGAGCAACGTGATCTCGGCCAGCGACTGGGTGACGACGCCCAGGAAGACGTTGTGCGCGATCTTGACGAGGCGGGCCACCTCGTCGTCGCCGACGTAGGTCACACCGCGGCCCAGCAGGTTGAGCAGCGGCTCGACGGCGTCGAACACCTCGCGCGGTCCGGAGACGGCGACGGTCAGCTTGCCGGCCGCGATCACCTTCGGGTTTCCGCTGACCGGGGCGGCCAGGAAGTCGGTGCCCCGCTTGGCGGCTTCGTTCCGGATCAGCGCGGACACCCCGGTGGACACGGTGGAGCTGTCGATGAGCACTCCCGGTGCGGCGTCGGGTGAGGTCAGCACGCCACCGGGACCGGTGGTGACCGCCTCCAGGTCGGCCGATGCGGAGACCATGGAGAAGACGACGTCCCGGTCGGCCAGGTCGACCGGGGCGTCCACGATGGTCGCTCCCAGCTCGGCCAGTGGTTCGGCCTTGGCGCGGGTCCTGTTGTAGACGGCCACGTCGTGCCCGGCTTCCAGCAGCCGCGTGGCCAGTTGGAAGCCCATGCGGCCGGCGCCGATCCATCCGATGCGCGGGCGGTCCTTGGCTGTGTATGTCATTTCTCTACCTCAATCCTGGAAGACGGCTCGGCAGGCGCGGTCCGAGGGCAGGTCACGCCTGTCCGTGCTGGAAGCGGTGACGCCTTGACGGCTCTGCATCCGGTTGCAGGCGCATGATTCCTGCCGATGGCTGATGAGAACGGAGATCGATGCCGGCTGAGCCGGTTGTGCATTCTCGGCACCTTCGGGTCGGCGCCCCGAGGCAGCCATTCCGGATCCGTACCGCAAACCCTCAATGCAATCGATCGCATTCATGTTTGCTTGAGGGCTGCATGTTGTCAACCCTTCTCGCAGCCGCTCTTGCGTCTCGCCGCCCGGCGAAGGAGCCTTCCGGTTCGGCCGTTATGCAGGCGCAATCGGTTGCTGCCCGACCTGGCGCTTCCCTAGACTGCCCAGGTGAGCAAACGCCCGACCATGTCCGACGTCGCAGCACTCGCCGGAGTGCACAAGGCCACCGCCTCGCGCGCCCTCAACCCGAACACCAGCGGTCTGGTGAAGGCGGCGACGGCCCGACGGGTGAGGCTGGCCGCCGAACAGCTGGGCTTCACCCCCAACTCGGCGGCCCGCAGTCTGCGCACGAACCGGTCCTTCACGGTCGGCGTCCTGCTGCCGGATCTCACGAATCCGCTGTTCCCCCCGGTTGCCCGCGGCATCGAAGAAGTTCTGAACGCGCGTGGCTACACCGCACTGCTGGCGAACACCGACAACGACGGAGCCAAGGAACGCACCCAGTTCGAAGCTCTGCGGGGACGGCAGGTGGACGGATTCATCGTCGCCACCGCCCAGCGCGAGCATCCCCTGCTCCTTGAGGCCCATGAATCGGGCATACCGATCGTGCTCGTCAACCGCTGCACCGACCGCAGACTGTTCCCGTGGGTCGCAGGCGACGACGCCGCCGGGATGGCGCTCGCCGTCGAGCACCTGCTCGGTATCGGGCACCGCGGCATCGCCCACATCGCGGGCCCACAGACCATGTCCACCGGCGTCACGCGCCTGCGAGCCTTCCGGCACGCCGTCGAGAACGCCGGGATCGACCCCGAGTCGGCACCGGTCGCGGTGGGCGAGGCCTACACCGTGCGGGCGGGCGAGCAGGCCACACATGAGCTGCTGGACAGTCACCCCGACACGACGGCCATCTGCGCCGGCAACGACCTGATCGCGCTCGGCGCACTGCACGCCCTGAAGGCCAGAGGCCTGCGGTGCCCGCAGGACCTCTCCCTCGTCGGCTTCAACGACATGCAGTTCGCCGACGAGTTCCAGCCGCCGCTGACCACGGTGCACGTTCCGCACCTCGACCTGGGCGCGGAGGCGGCCCGACTCCTGCTCGAGCGTCTGGATCAAGACGAGGAGAAGGGCCACCCCGCTCCGATGGCGAAGACCGTCCTGCTACCGGTGCGTCTGGTCGTCCGCGCGTCCACCGCCGCGCCGCCGCCTCACGGCGCCTGACCCGCGGCCACCGTCACGTGCCCTGCTCCCGTGCTCCCGCAGGCTGGGTGGGGCAGCGCAGTCGCCGGACCTGTTCAGCCGGCGACCGCTGCCGTTGCGGGTGGGTCACAGCCGCGCCGGCGCGTGTGCGGGTTGCGCGGGCGGGCCGGGGGGCGTGGTGGGAGTGTCCACCTCGTCAATGAGCGTGCTCTCGTCGAACGGCAGCTTGCCGTCCAGGACGGCACGGACCTGCTGGTAGTCGACTTCCTTGGTCCAGTGCCCGATGAGCAGAGTGGCCACGGCATTGCCGGCGAAATTGGTGAGCCCACGGGCTTCGGACATGAAGCGGTCGATACCCACGATCAGGCCCACCCCGTCGACGAGGTCCGGTCGGTGCGCCTGGAGACCGCTGGCCAGCGTGGCCAGGCCGGAGCCGGTGACGCCGGCGGCTCCCTTGGAGGCCACGATCATGAAAATGAGCAGGGAGATCTGCTGCCCCAGGCCCAGCGGGCGGCCCGTCGCCTCGGCGACGAAGAGCGACGAGAGGGTCAGATAGATCGCGGTGCCGTCGAGGTTGAAGGAGTAGCCGGTCGGCACGGTGATACCGACGACGGGGCGACTGACACCCAGGTGCTCCATCTTGGCGATGAGGCGCGGCAGTGCCGTCTCCGAGTTGGAGGTCGACATGATCAGGAGGAACTCCCTGCCCAGGTACCCGAGGAGGGCGAAGATGCTCAGGCCGGTGACCACGCGGAGCAGGGTCCCCAGCAGCACGATGATGAAGACCGCGCACGTTGCGTAGAAGCTGAGGATGACCAGGGCCAGGCTCTTGAGGGCGGCCAGGCCGGTGGCCCCTACGACGGCGGCCATGGCGCCGAAGACGCCCACCGGCGCCACCCACATGATCATCGCCAGGATGCGGAACACGAGCCGCTCGAGGTGCTTCACGCCTCGAAGCACCGGGGCGCCCACGGGCCCCATGGCCTGCACGGCGAAGCCGACGAGCAGGGCGACGAGAAGCGTCTGCAGCACCTCTCCTTCGGTGAGAGCCGACAGCAGGGACGTGGGGATGGCGGCCAGGACGAAGTCGGCGGGGCCTTCACCGGCGCCGTCGCCTGCCTGTTCGCGGCCCGCTCTGCTCATCTCCTCGGTCACATGGAGGCCGGAGCCCGGCTCCATGAGGTTTCCGACGGTCAGGCCCAGGATGAGGGCGATCGTCGACATGACCAGGAAGTAGCCCAGAGCCAGGCCTCCGACCTTGCCGACCTTGGCGGCCTTGGTGACGGAGCCGACTCCGAGGACGATCGTGCAGAAGATCACCGGGCTGATCATCATCTGGATCAGGTTGATGAACCCGGTACCCAGGGGTTTCAGGGCAACCGCGGCGCCAGGTGCCGCCAGGCCCAGAGTGACACCGGCGATCACCGCGGCGAGTACCGCGAGATACAGGTAGTGCGTGCGGTCCCGGCGAGCCGGCGTGCGGCGTTTCGGTGTGGGGTTGGCGGCTGTCATGGTGACTCCTTTGTCTCCGCTGTGTTTTCGGATGCAGTGGACCGGCGAGCCGGACGGGATGTCGCGCACGTCGGTCGTCGTGGTGCCGCGGTGGGGTGGCGCGACAGCTCTGCCGGCGGTGCTGAGGAAGGGCGGTTGCCTCGGACTCGGCTGAGCCCCGGCAGCGGACGGCGCGGCAAGGTCGCTCGCTCGACTTCTTCTGGTTTTCCGGGATTTTGTGCAATCGGATGCACCGAGTAGGGGCGGGCGGAGGAGCGAAGGCGTCGCTGTTGGCCTCGCCTGCCGCCTTATGCGGAGGGATTGGCCGCTTCTACTGGAAGCCCCTCTAAGCAATCGATTGCATTGCGGTGCCGCCATGCTGGTAGCGTCCCGCAGGGCTGTCAACCCCTGCGGCACGACCTTTCGGGGCAGCGTCGCGCCGCGTGCCGCGACCTTGGGAGTGCACAACGCGAAGGCGCCGGCCATGCGGGCATGGCCGGCGCGAGCCGTGCGGCGTCCTCGTGTGCTGCCGGGAAGGCGCGCATCGGCTATCTGCGGGCGACTCCGTCGGCTGCGGCGGCGGCCGCCACGGCATCGGCGATGGCAGGGGCCACCCGCCCGTCGAACGGGCTGGGAATGATCTGCTGTTCAGTCAGTTCGTCCTCCACCACCGCTGACAGTGCCCGGGCGGCTGCCAGCTTCATGTTCTCGGTGATGCGAGTGGCGCGTACGCGCAGAGCGCCGGCGAAGACGCCGGGAAAGGCCAGAACGTTGTTGATCTGGTTGGGATAGTCCGAGCGCCCCGTGGCGACGACACTCGCGTACTTGTGCGCAATGTCGGGATGCACCTCAGGCGTTGGGTTGGCCATCGCGAAGACGAAGGCACCCTTGTTCATGGCTGCGACCGCTGCCTCAGGCACGGTACCGGCAGAAACACCGATGAAGACGTCGGCGTCGGCCAAGGCCTGTTCCAATGAACCGGTCAGGCCTGCCTTGTTGGTGAGGGCAGCCAGTTCCTGTTTGACGGCGGTCAGGTCGTCGCGTCCGGAGTGCACAACGCCGCGGCGGTCGGCGACGGCGACGTCACCGATGCCTGCCTCCAAGAGGATTCTGGTGATGGCCACGCCGGCCGCACCGGCGCCGGAGATCACCGCGCGCAGGTCACTCAGTGAACGGCCCGTGAGTTTCGCGGCATTGCGCAGCGCGGCCAGGGTGACGATCGCGGTTCCGTGCTGGTCGTCATGGAAGACCGGGATGTCCAGGCGCTCCTGCAGGCGGCGTTCGATCTCGAAGCAGCGTGGTGCGGAGATGTCTTCCAGGATGATCCCGCCGAAGGAAGGCGCCAGGCGGGCCACCGTGTCGACCAGTTCTGTGACATCGGTGGAGTCGAGTGCGATGGGGACCGCGTCGACGTCGGCGAACTGCTTGAGGAGGACTGCCTTGCCTTCCATGACGGGGAGAGCAGCGTACGGACCGATGTCTCCCAGGCCGAGTACGGCGGTGCCGTCGGTGATCACGGCGACGGTCGACGACTTCCACGTGTAGTCGTGCACGAGGTCGGGTTGGTTCGCGATGGCCGAGCACACCCATGCCACGCCAGGTGTGTAGGCGAGGGAAAGGTCGGCGGCATCGTTGACCGGCACGGTGGCACGCGTCTCCAGCTTTCCGCCTCGGTGGAGCGCGAAGGCCGCTTCGAGGAGTTCGGTGTCCGTCGCTGCGGTGGGGCTGTGTGGTTCCACGGGTGTACGAGCCTCTTGTCCTGGTCGGGTTCGGAAGGGCGCTGCCGCCGCTGCGACGACGGCAGCGCCCTTGCGCGCGGTCGGAGCATGTACGCGAAGTGGTCGCGTCGGGTGGGAAGCCCGAAGGAACGGGCTCAAAGAAGCATGAGCATCGGCTGCTCGACCGCTTTG
Source organism: Streptomyces spinoverrucosus (assembly GCF_015712165.1). Classification (NCBI taxonomy): domain Bacteria; kingdom Bacillati; phylum Actinomycetota; class Actinomycetes; order Kitasatosporales; family Streptomycetaceae; genus Streptomyces; species Streptomyces spinoverrucosus. Next base: position 110,485 of record NZ_JADPZX010000002.1, read on the forward strand.
GTGAACTCGCTCATCCAGCGTGCCGCGTCAGCACCGTCGACGGCCCGGTGGTCGACCGAGAGCACCACCCGCATGACGGTCGCCGCAGTGAGTGTTCCGTCGTCAGCGACCACCGGCTCCTGGCGGCCTGCGCCGACGGCGAGGATGGCGGCCTGGGGCGGATTGATGATGGCGGCGAACTCCTCCACCCCGAACATGCCGAGGTTGGTGATGGTCATGGTGCCGCCCTCGAGGTCACTCTGGGCGAGCCTTCCGCTGTTGGCCTGCTCGACGTACTGCTTGACCTGCTCGGCCACGCTGCCCAGGGACCGCGAGTCCACGGACCTGACAACGGGGGTGACGAGGCCTCGGGAGGAGGCGATGGCAACGCCGATGTCGGCGGAGGCGTAGCGGAGCATTGCCTCGTCCTGCCAGATGGCGTTCATCTGCGGAACCTGTTGGTGCGCGTGTGCCGCCGCCTTGATGAGGAAGTCGTTGACCGAGACGCGGACGGCAGAGACCTGGTTGATCTCGCGCCGCAGAGCCAACAGAGCGTCGATGCGAGCACTGCCCTTGAGATAGAAGTGCGGGGCCTGCTGCTTGCTCCGGGTCAGGCGGGCGGCGACAGCACGCCGCAGGCGTGTGTGCGGGATGGTCTCGGCAACGCCAGGCTGTGGTGCTCCGGCGTGCCGGCTGGGCTCCGCACCCGGTGCCGGGGCCGTCGGCGGCGTGGTCACCGGGCTCGCCGGCTCCGGCACGGTCTGGCTGACAGTGGCCGGATCGGCCACAGTGTGGTTGGGGGCCAAGCCGTCGTCCGCGGCCGTGCCGCCGGCGGCCCGGGCTGCGATGGCCCCCTCGACGTCCTTGCGGACGATCCGCCCGTGCGGACCAGTGCCATGGACGTCGGTCAGTGACAGTCCGGCCTGTTTCAGCAACCGCCTCGCCAGCGGACTGGCGAATATCCGCTCGGGTTCCTCTGGTGCGGCAGCGGCGGCGCCCTGCCCTTCTTGGGGCGCGCCGGACGTGCCGTCGACCCCCGCGGCGGAGTCCGCCGCAGGGCGCTCGGCGACCCCCAGCTGGGCGAGCACCGCGTCAAGATCGGCGACGTCCTCGCCGGGATCCAGGAGCACCGCGATGGGTGCGCCGATCTCCACGGTGCTGCCGGCCTCCGCGAGGATGCCGGCCAGCATGGCGTCGTGTTCCGCCTCGAGCTCGACCATCGCCTTGTCGGTTTCGATGACGGCAATCGGATCCCCGGCGGCGAAGCCGGTGTGCTCCTGGACGAGCCACTGCGACAGCATCGCCTCGGTTGATCCTGCCGCCACCTCGGGCATGTGCAGCAGCTTGGCCATGACCTCTCCTAATGTCCTGTCGTGCGGGAATGCGGCGAGCTCAGTCGGCTTCGCGGATCTGCTTCAGCCGGGCGACGATCTCGTCGGTGCCGGCGATGGCCGCGCGCTCGAGGACCTTGCTGATGCTCGGCGACGCCTCAGCCCCCGTCACGCGCTCGACCGGCTGGTCCAGCCAGTCGAACAGGCGGCGCTGAATCTCGTCGGCGAGCCAGCCGCCGTAGGACGTGCCCACGGCGCCCTGCTCGACGATGAGCACCCGGTTGGTCTTCTTGATGCTCGCTTCGACGGTGTCCCAGTCGAGGCTGGCGCGGTCGAGCCAGCGCAGGTCGATGAGGTCGGCCTGGATCTGCGGCACCTGGTCGAGCGCTTCCAGGCAGTGGTTGACCATCGACAGGTAGGAGATGACGGTGAGGTCCCCGCCTTCCCGGCGCAGCGCAGCCTTGCCCACCGGAATGCGGTAGTCGAGGTCGTCGACCGGGCCTGTCCCCGTCGTCGTGTAGAGATCGACGTGCTCCAGCACGACCACCGGGTCGTCGCAGGCGAGCGCGGTGTTCATGAGGCCCACGTAGTCGAAGGGGTTGGACGGGGCGACCACGCGCAGTCCCGCCGCCGTGGTCAGGATGCCGGCCGGATCCATGGTGTGCTGCGAGCCGTACCCGGTTCCGGCGGCGAGCTTGGAGCGCAGCACGAACGGCACGGCGCTGTCGCCACCGAACATGTGGCGGGCCTTGGCGACCTGGTTGAACAGCTGGTCGGCGGCCACCCACATGAAGTCGGCGTACATGAACTCGACGATCGGGCGGAACCGGCCGTCGAGAGCCATGCCCCCGCCCAGGCCCGTGAAGGCGTTCTCGCTGATGGGCGTGCCCAGCACCCGGTCGGGAAACAGCTCCAGTGCCCGCTTGGTCGCGCCGTTGGTTCCGCCCCTGAGCCGGTTGACGTCCTCGCCGAGTACGACGATGCGCTCGTCGGTCTCCATCCGCCGGCCGATCACGTCACTCACGACGTCGATGAAGCGTCGGTCCGTCAGCTTTCCGGAGAAGGTGTCGGGCTCTTCGTAGCGGCTGCCGTCCAGTTCGCTCAGGTCTCCGCGGACCCCCGCGTCGACGAAGGAGCTGTCCGGCCAGGCCGTGGGCTTGATGCGGCGCTGGCCGGGCTTGCCCTGCGGGTCCGGCTCCAGCAACGACTCACCGATCTCCCGCATCACGGCCGCGACCTGCTTCTGCACGGCCGTGATCTGCCTCGCGGTCGCGAGCTTGCGGCGGACGACGTGGGACCGCAGCTGCTCCAGGGCGTCGCGGTCGCGCCAGGCCTTCTCCTCCGCCTTGTCCCGGTAACCGAAGGCGCTGCCCGGGTAGGCCCCGTTCTGGTGGAAGTACCGGTACACCTCGGCCTCGACGATGGTCGGGCCGCGGCCGGCCCGCATGTGGTCGAGCGCCTCGTTCATGGCCAGGTTGACGGCGAGGGCGTCCATGCCGTCCACGCGCCAGCTGGGGATGTTGAACCCCGCCCCCCGGGCCGACAGCCTCGGCTCCCCGGTCACCTCGCCGATCGGGGTCGACACGGCGTACAGGTTGTTCTCGATGAAGAAACAGATGGGCAGGCGCCAGGCTGCCGCCAGGTTGAAGGTCTCCAGGACCGAGCCGATGTTCACGGCGCCGTCGCCGAAGTAGGTCACCGTCACCGCGTCCGTGCCCGCGTGGAGCTGGTTCCAGGCGAAGCCGGCGGCCTGCGGGACGCCGCCGCCGACGATGGCGTTGGTGCCCATCGCCCCGGCCTCGCGCCACTGCAGGTGCATCGAACCGCCGCGGCCCCGGCAGAAGCCGTCGGACAGACCGCAGATCTCGGCGAGGGTGCGTCGGAGCACCGTGCGTACGTTGTCGTCCAGCTCGGGCAGCCCGTCGTACTTCTCGGGCAGGACGTGGCCGAACGCCTTGGCGAGGAACTGGTGATGTCCGCGGTGCGTGCCGTTGACGAAGTCGTCGCTGCGCAGGGGCAGCGCGGATCCGACCGCGCCGCCCTCCTGCCCGATGCTCGAGTGCACGGGTCCGTGGATGAGACCTTCACCGGCGAGTTCGAGCGCGTACTCCTCGAACGCGCGGATCCACAGCCCCTGGCCCAGCATCCCCAGCAGCAGGGCGGGATCCGCGGCGTCCCAGTCATCGGCTGAGGCACTCAGCTCGACCCAGGGTGAGCTGGGGGACAGAGGGTCACGGCTGGGCATGGGTTCTCCCTGGAGTGTGACTGGACACCTTGGATTGGATCCAATGTCTTGTGACGCAGCCCGTCGAGCGGGCCATCTGCCCTAGACTATGCGTCTCGAAGCATGTGAACGCAAGACCGAATGGATCCATTGGAGAGATCATGCCCATCCCAGGACTGACCCGCCTCGACCACATCGGCCTCACCGTGCCCGACCTCGCGCAGGCGCACGAGTTCTTCGTGGACGTGCTCGGCTGCGAGTACATGTACGCGCTGGGCCCCTACCAGCACGACGGTCACTGGATGAGCGAGCACCTGGGAGTCGACGACCGGGCCGTGATGCGTCGGCTGCACTTCTACCGGCTCGGCGGGCAGGCACTGTTCGAGGTCTTCCAGTACGAGGCGCCGGACCAGCGCACGCAGGCGCCACGCAACAGCGATGTCGGCGGCCACCACGTGGCGCTCTACGTCGAGGACCTCGATGCCGCGGTGGAGGACCTGCACCGGCGTGGCCTGCGGGTACTGGGCGAGCCGACGACCAGCAGGGGCGCCAGCGAGGGACAGCGCTGGGTCTACTTCCTGTCACCCTGGGGCATGCAGTTCGAGCTGGTTTCCTATCCTGGCGGCAAGGCCTTCGACCACGATCCGCAGGCCTTCGCCTGAGCAGGAGCCCGGGCATGAGCATGGACAGGAGTGAGGCCAGTGTCCGAGGGCAACGGCACCCTGCGGGCCGGTGTGGCCAGCCAGCGGATCGCCGACCAGCTGCGCGAGCGCATCCTGTCGGGCCGGCTGGCACCGGGCACGCGGATCATTCAGGACGAACTCGCTGAGGAACTGCGGACCAGCAGACTGCCGGTACGTGAGGCACTGCGCATCCTGCAGTCGAAAGGTCTGGTCACCCTGCGGGCCAACCAGGGCGCATGGGTGACGCAGATGGACATGCGCGAGTGCGAGCTGAGCTACAAGATGCGCGAGCGACTCGAACCACTCCTGCTCTCGGAGTCGGCGCCGCACCTTACGGACGCGGACATCGCGGAGCTGGCCGAACTGCAGGAGCGCATCGAGCAGACGCAGGATGTGGAACAGTTCCTCGTGCTCGACCGGCAGCTGCACTGGCAGACCTACCGGCACCACCGGGCGGACGAACTCGCAGGCATCGTCGCGCGGTTGTGGGACACCACGCAGCACTACCGCCGGGCCTTCACCCGGCTGGCCTCCGAACAGCGCAGCTGGGTCATCAACGCCGAACACCGCCTGCTGATCGAGGCGTTGCGTGACGGCGACCACCGGTCCGCCGAGCGGATCCTCGAACTGCACATCCGCCGTACACGGGTTGAGCTGTCCCATCACCCGGAGGTGTTCCAGACGGGCGTCGCGAGCGGGTGAGGCGTGCGGTCGTCAACCTCCTTGAGGACATGGCGTGGCGGCCGGGTTTCCCCGGCCGCCACGCGGAATGGTTCGGCGCTGGACGCCTATCGGTTCAGGCGACCTTGTAGGGCGGAGGCTCCTGCCCCTCGGCCCACTGCTTCTCGCCTGCCTTGTCCCGGATGTAGTCGCGTGAGGCCTCTGCCAGGCGCCGGGCCCGCTTCAGGTCCGGGGAGATGAGCTCGCCGCCGTACTTGAGCACACGTCCGTTCACCACAACCGTGTCGACCTCCGCGCGCGTCGCCTGGAAGACGATCTGGTGGGAGGCGTTGGTGAGCGGGACCATGGACGGTGTGTCCGCCCGCAGCAGCACCAGGTCCGCCAGCTTGCCCGGCGTGATCGACCCCAGCGACGAGCCCAGGCCGAGCGCGTCGGCTCCGCCCTGCGTCGCGAAGTGGATGACATCCTCAGTACGCAGGTCGTTGTTGACGACGGTCTTCCCGTCGGCCTGCGCGGCCTGGTGGTCGAGGCCGCGGTCCGCGTTGAGGGTGGCGCGCATCGCGGAGAACATGTCGGAGCTCCACCAGACGCTGGTGTCCATCGACAGGGAGATGGGGATGCCGTGTTCCCTGACCTTGCCGGTCGGAGGGTAGCCCTGGCCCGCGTTGAGCTCGCTCTCGGCGGAGATCGACACATTGCCGCCGGAGCCGGCGATCAGGCCGTAGGCGCTGTCCGGGAAGGACCCGCCGTGCACATAGGTGTTCGTGGGCAGCAGGAAGCCGTTGTCGCGCAGGATCTGCAGGGCGTTGTCGGGCGAGAACTCCCAGATGCCGGCGTGCTGGGTGACCATCAGGTCCCGGTCCCGGGCGAACTCCCACGCGGGCCGCTCCGGGAACGCCACGTCGGTGGGGGTGTCCCAGGCCAGTTGCAGGGTGACCAGCTGGTTCCTGGACGAGAAACGGCTGCGCAGCAGCCGGTCCACGTCACCACCGGCGGTGGCCCACTCCTGCGGCGGGGCGGAGAGGTCGCTGTAGGCCAGGCGGGCCCGCCCACGGGAGTCGAAGAGGGCGTCCGCGGCGGCTTCGGCGTGATCGAGGGTAAACAGCGCATGTGACCAGTCGAGGCTGGTGGTCACCCCGCTGTTGATGGCCTCCACCATGGACAGGTAGTTGCCGGCGTACACGTCCTCGGGGCGCCAGTACTTGGCCCACCCCAGGTACATGAACTGGAAGTAGTTCTGGATGGTCCATTCGGCCCCGACGCCGCGCAGCACCGTCTGCCACATGTGCCGGTGGGTGTCGATCATGCCGGGCATGAGGATGCGGTCGCGTCCGTCGATGACGGCAGCGCCCTCGGGGGCAGTGAGATTGGGTCCCACGGCCTGGATGGTGGACTCGGTGACCAGCACGTCTGCGTTGTGCTGGACCCCGAGTCGGGGATCGCCGGTCACCACGGTGGCGTTGCGGAAGACGATCGGGCGGCCGGGCTTGAAGGAGGGTGTCCGGACGGGCGCCTGCGGCCGGGCCACGGCTGTGGCGCCCAGCCCGACGGCCGCGACTCCGAGGCCCGTACCGGTTCCGACGAGGAAGGATCTGCGCCCCAGCCGGGACCGGGTGTGGTCCTTTGCGTCCTGCCCGGCCGAAGGCGACGACTCGTCGCTGTGCATGCGTGCTCCAACTTGCTGTTGACGGGATTGCCGGGCTGGACGCTAGCAAGGTAACTGCACGTGCAACAGTTGAAATCGGCAACTACATCGAAGGGCCGAGACACCTACTCCCCTGGACCTCGGTCGGCCGACCCGGTACCGCGCGACGCCTGCGCTGATTGAGAAGTTCCGATGATTGCCGCGTTCGTTTTCTTCTGTTGGACCGCATGGCAGAGCCGCTCCCAGCATGAAGGGCACAGCGACACCGCACTTTCAGGAGCAGCACGACCATGAAATGGATCTCTCTCGGTTCGACCGGGCTTCACGTCTCCCGCATCGCCTTCGGCACCTGGCAGTTGGGCGGGCAGTGGGGAGCGTTCGACGAGGATCGGGCCATCACCGCCATCCGTGAGGCCCGCGAGCTCGGGATCAACTTCTTCGACACCGCTCAGGCCTACGGCTTCGGCGCCTCGGAGCGGGTCCTGGGCAAGGCCCTGCGCAAGGAGATCACCGGGGACCGGGACAGCGTGGTGATCGCCACCAAGGGCGGCGTCCTGCCGGAGGGTGGGCGTGACGCGTCCGCCGCGTACCTGCGTCAGGGTGTGGAACAGAGCCTGCGCAGCCTGGGCGTCGAGACCATCGACCTGTACCAGGTGCACTGGCCGGACGCGAACGTGCCCGCCGCGGAGACGGCGGGCGTGCTCCAGGAGCTCGTCGACGAGGGCAAGATTCGATTCGCCGGCGTGTCCAACTACGACGCCCCGCAGATGGCGGAGTTCGCCGCGGTACGCCCGGTGGACACCCTGCAGCCCCCGTACCACCTCTTCCGCCGTGGCATCGAGGCCGAGGTTCTGCCCTACACGATCGAGCACAACATCGGCGTCCTGGCGTACAGCCCACTCGCCAGCGGTCTGCTCACCGGCCGCTTCGACGAGAACACCACGTTCGAGGACAGCGACTGGCGGGGCCGGGCCACCGCGTTCACCGGCGACACCTTGAAGCGCAACCTGGCGGTCGTACGGCGACTGACCGAATTCGCCGAGGAGCGCGGGCTGACGGTAAGTCAGCTGGCGATCGCGTGGGTGCTTGCCCGGCCGGGGGTGCACGTGGCCATTGTCGGCGCGCGCAGCAGCGGCAACATCAGGGCCAGCGCCGCGGCCGCCGACGTGGAGCTGAGCGCCGAGGACCTTGCCGTGATCGACGAGCTCACGGCCGATGCGGTCTCCGTCGAAGGCGCGACCCCCGAGGGCGTGCTGTGACCCTCGGACTCTAGGCGCGCGGCGTGTGTGCCCGGCCCGGTAGGGCGTCCAGGCCGGGCACCATGCTCAACAGCTGCCGTGCGGCCGGTGCCATCCGTTCCGGATCCGGCACGGCCACGGCCGCCCGCCAGACGGCGGCCTCCCCATCGGCGAGGCGCACGGCGCTCAAGGCGGCCGCCTGCGGCTTGCGCGCGACGTGCTGGGGCACGAGGGCCACTCCCAGGCCGTGACCGACCAGGTCGAGCAAGCTGTGTACATCGTTGACCTGCAGGGTGACCAGCCGCTGGTGTCCGGCGTCGGCGAAGGCACGGTCGGAGACTGCGCGCGCACCCCATTCGGGTGCGAAGTCCACGAAGCCCTCGCCGTCGAGTTCCTTCCACTCCACGTCTTCGCGTTCCGCGAGAGCGTGATCGGCGTGGCACAGCAGGACCATCGGTTCCGTCGACAGGGGCAAGAGCCGAACCCCGCCCGGGGGTTGGCCGCTCACCGCCACGAACGCCAGGTCCAGTTGTCCGGCGGCGACGTCCTGGATCAGGGCCTGTGAGCCGTCCTGTCTCATGCGGATCTCCACACGAGGGTGCCGACCGCGGAAGCGGGACAGGACCGAGGACACGTGAACCGCGCCGAGGCACTGCTCGCTTCCCACGGCCAAGGCGCCCCGCAGGAGTCCCTGCACGGCGGCGACCGCGTCCTTGGCGGCGCGCGCTCCGGCGAGAGTGCGGCGGGCCTCGTCGAGCAGTGCCCGGCCCGCCTCGGTCAGATCCACGCTGCGGGTGTTGCGCAGGAAGAGCTGGGCACCCAGCTCCTTTTCAAGGGAGCGCACTGAGGCCGACAGCCCCGACTGCGACACCAGCAACCGCTCGGCGGCACGAGTGAAGTGCCGTTCCTCGGCCACGGCGACGAAGTACTCCAAGTGTCGAAGTTCCACGATCTCATCCCCTCATCACACCGTCGAAGCCATGGAAACGGTCAGCCGCTCAGCGACGAACGAGCGAACCGACGCGCCAAGAGGACCGCCAATGCCGCGACCAGGCCGCTGAAAGCCAGCACGGCATCGCGGACCGGCACCGTCTGCACGGCCAGTCCCAGGCCCAGCACTGGAACGGACAGCCCCGCATAGGCGGCGAGGAACAGCCCTGTCAGGGTTTCGCCGCGTCGCTCGGGCACGGCCATCGACAGCACCGTGCTGACGCAGCCCTTGAAGGCCGTGCCGGCACCCGCACCGGAAACCGCTCCGCCGACGAGGAACAGCGGGAGGTCGGCCGTCCAGACCGCCGCGGCCAGTACGGCCATGCCGACCGCGAGGAGCCCCAGGCCCGCCTGCAGTTGGGTGCGGGTACCCGCACGAGCGAGCAGGATCTGAGCCAGCGCCGCCGAACCGAAGACCAGGAAGGCCGCGAGCCCGGTCACGGTGGGAGAGGCGACGTGCAGATCGCCCAGGACGAGGGGGGTCAGCGAGGTGAACAAGCCGAGCACCGCGAACGTGACCAGACCCGCACCGGCCACGGCGAAGAACGCGGGACGAGCCCGGTCGGGAACGCTGACGCGCTGTGGGCGGTAACGCGGCCGCGGTTCGGGCCGTACGACGGTTTCCGGAACCACGACCACGGCCACCGCTGCCAGGGCGAGCAGGCCGAGGAAGATCAGATAGGGCGTGCGCAAGGCGTCCGGGGCGTGATCGGCGAGCAGTCCTGAGACCAGCGGGCCGATTCCGAGCCCACCGAGGTTGGCGCCCGTGGCCACCACGTTGGCGCGGACGGGGGAGGCATGGGGCCGGGCATGCCGGTGCAGGTCGTCCAGGTGCGCGGTGGCCGTCGCCGTCAGCAGCCCCACGCTCAGTCCCGAAAGCAGGCGGGCGACGATCAGTGCGGGAACGGAGTACCAGCTCACGAAGACCATCGCGGAGGCGATGCTGAGCGCGACCGCCGGAAGCAGCACCGTTCTGCGCCCGAGCCAGTCCGACAGATGGCCGGCCAGGAAAAGGGCCGCCAGCACGCCGACGGCGTAGGTGGCGAAGACGATCGTGACGACGAACGGCCCGAACCCATCGGTCCGCTGGTACAGCGGGTAGAGCGGGGTGGGCACGGTGGAGAAGGCCATGGTCAGGGTGAATGTCGCGGCGATCAGCCAGAAACCGGTGTGATGGCGGGCGTCCGAGTGACGCCGGTGGGCGCCCCTCGTGCCCCGGGCCCGGGCTGTGCCGACGGTGGACTGGGACATGACCGACCTCAATTCTCTACGGCTGCCGTATTCGGCATGGCAACCGCAGCAACGCCCAACAGGAAGCCGCCCTTCCGCACCGGGCGCGATAATCGACGAAGACTGTTATCTCTGTTGGAGATGACCTACCCGGCCAGTTCCCAGCCAGGAGAGGTGCTCATGGACCTGCGGCAGATGGAAGTCGTCATCGCCGTCGCCGAAGAAGGGGGATTCACGGCCGCGGCCCAGCGGCTCCATGTAGTCCAGTCCGCAGTTTCGGGCGCGGTGCGGACACTGGAGCGAGAGCTGGGCACCCGGCTGTTCGACCGCACCACGCACCGCGTGGCACTGACACCGGCGGGCGAGGCGTTCGTGCCGGCCGCGCGTGCGGCGTTGCGTGCCGCGGATCAAGCGCGGTCGGCGGTGGACGCGGTACGGGGTCAGCTGCGGGGCACGGTGACCGTCGGCACGATGCAAGGCGTCTGGGCCGGTCTGCACGATGCTCTGGCCAGGTTGAGGGCACAGCACCCCGGCGTGGTGGTCCGGCTTCGGCAGGCAGCTGTTGCCGACATCCGTCAGGCGCTGCGCGACGGGACGGTGGATCTGGCTGTGGTCGCTCTCGACCGTCGACAACAGCGTGGGCTGGCCACCCGCCTGCTCGCCCGTGAGGAAATGGTGCTGGTCGCCTCACCCGCGCGGGAGTTCACCGGAACGGGAGCGGAGGACACGGTCACGCTCGACGAGGTGGCCCGGCTGCCGCTGGTGGACTTCGCTCCCGGCTGGGCGATCCGCGACTCGGTCGACCGCGCGTTCCGTGCCGCCCTCGTCGAGCGCGACACGACCTTCGAGGTCAACGACATCATCGCGGCGTCCGAACTCGTCCGCCACGACCTGGGCGTGTGCATCATGCCCGAGTCGATCGCCGCACGCTTCCCCGACCTGGCCGTACGCCGGTTCGAGCGGCACGCGCCGCACTGGAACGTCATGGTCGTACGGCCCCGTGGCGAAGCTTCCCCGGCGGTCGCCGCCCTGCTGCGGCACATCTCCTGAGGGCAGACCAGCGGTGCGAACGCCTCCTCGCGGGAGCACGCCTCGGGGGCGCCCGACTCGCTCCGCTGTCCGACAAGTTCGCGGATCTCGGCGAGCCCGGGCGCGGTTCATCGCAGCGCGGCGCTGCGCCTGGCCGCCGTCGGCGTCGGCGTCGGCGTCGGCGTCGGCGTCGGCGTCAGGTCACCACTCGGCGATGAGCGGCGTGTCCGGTTCGTGCTGTCGCCAGGCTTCGGTGAGGCGGGCGAGGCGGGTGGGGGCGGCGATGCCGCGCACGGTTGCGATCCTGCCGTTGGTGATGTCGAAGGTCACGGAGCCGACGACCTGGTCGCCGAGCACGAAGAGGATGGCGGGGGCGCCGTTGACGAGGGCGTAGTGAATGGCGGGCGTGCCGCCGGCAAGGCGCCGTTTCGCGGGTGTGGGCTTGAAGCCGGCCCGTACGACGGCGGCGATGCGCTGCGGAGTGTCGTACTGCTGCAGCGTCTTGGTCAGGCCGGCGCCGTCGGAGATCGCGGTGGCGTCGTCGGTCAGCAGCGCCACCAGCCGTTCGGTGCGCCCCGAGGAGGCGGCGGCGAGGAATTCCTCGACGATCCGGCGAGCGGATGCGGGGTCGACTGAGCCGGCGCCGCGCCGGCGGGCGGCGGTGATGCGGCCCCGGCCCCGGTGGAGGTGCTGCTGGCTCGCGGACTCGGTGATGTCGAGGATCTCGGCGATCTCGGTGTGGCTGTAGGAGAACGCTTCGCGCAGGACGTAGACGGCCCGTTCGAGGGGTGACAGGCGCTCCATGAGCGTCAGCACGGCCAGGGAGACCGATTCGCGCTGCTCGAAGGTGTCGGCCGGGCCGAGCATCGGGTCGCCGTCGAGGAGCGGTTCGGGAAGCCAGGCGCCGACGGTGCGTTCGCGGCGGGCCTGTGCCGAGCGCAGGCGGTCGAGGCACAGGTTGGTGACGACCTTGGTCAGCCATGCTTCGGGCACGTTGATCCGCTGCCGGTCGGCGGCCTGCCAGTGCAGGAACGCGTCCTGCACGACGTCCTCGGCGTCGGTGGCGGAGCCCAGCAGTCGGTACGCCAGCGAGGCCAGCCGGCTCCGGCCGGCCTCGAAGCGACTGGCGTCGAAGCGATCAGTGGCGGTGCTGTCCACGCGGACCACCCTGGGCGGCTACGCCGCCGCCTTCTCGGCGGACCCGTCCGGCGAGAGGGCGGCGGCCCTGTCGGCGGACGCATCCGGCGCGGCGGTCAGGCGGTGCTTGCGCTTGGGCATGCCGAAGGTCGGGTGGGAGTTGGCCCACAGCGACATCTTGAGGATGGCCGCCTTGACCCGCGCGGCCTTCCGGCCGCCCACGTACTTCGGCTTCGCCTGCCCCTCGTCGTCGACCATCTGCAGGATCCCGTCCCGCCGCCCGAGGCTGATGTGGTTGCCCGCGTAGTCCAGCTTGGTGTGCGCGACCTCGCGGCCGGTCAGGCGTCCGACGATCGCGTGGATCGCCTGCCTGCCGGTGTAGCCGGCCGAGGCGCAGGACATCGGCAGCGGCCGGCCGTTGTCGCCGATGGCGTAGGCGCTGTCGCCGACGGCGTAGACGTTCGGATGCGAGACCGAGCACATGGTGCGATCGACGACGATCTGCCCGTTCTCGGTGACCTCCAGCCCGCCGGCGGCGGCGACGGGGTCGACCGCGAACCCGGCCGTCCAGACGGTCGCGTCGGACGCCAGGGCGGTGCCGTCGGCACACAGCGCCCGCGTCGCTTCGACGGCTTCGACGCTGGTGTGCTCCAGGACGGTGATGCCCAGCCGGTCGCAGGCCTGGCGCAGGTGGCTGCGGGCTCCGGCGGAGAGCCGGGCGCCCAACTCGCCGCGGGCGACCAGCGCCACCGACAGGCCGGGCCGGGATTCGGCGATCTCGGTGGCGGTCTCGATGCCGGTCAACCCGTCGCCGACGACCAGCACACTCCCGCCCTCGCCCCGCCCGTCCAGGCTGTCCAGGCGCTTGCGCAGGCGCAGCGCCGAGGGCCGGGCGGCGACGTCGAAGGCGTGCTCGCCCACGCCGGGGACGCCGCCGTCGTCCCCGTGGCTGCCGAGCGCGTAGACAAGCGTGTCGTAGCCGAGTTCGCCGCCGCCGTCGGCGTCGGCCACGGCGACGACCTGGCGCTCGGGGTCGACGGCTGTGACACGGGCCAGGCGCAGCCGTATCGCCGTCCCCGCGAAGACGTCGGTGAGCTTCGGAGCCTCGATCTCCTGGCCGGCCGCGAACTGGTGCAGCCGCAGCCGCTGGACGAAGTCCGGCTCGGCGTTGACCACGGTGATCTCGGCGTCCGCCGGGGACAGCCGGCGGGTCAGGTTCCCGGCCACGTAGGCCCCGGCATAGCCGGCGCCGAGGACGACGATGCGGTGCTTCATGTGTTGCTCCCGTCGATTCGCTTGCTCCTGGTGATTGAGCGGAACAGCGCCCCGATTCCTGACAGGAACCGCATGTGATGTGGGTCACAGGGCAAGCGCGGCACAGGCGGGGTGCCCGGGGCCGCCGCGAGTGAAGCGCCACAGCAGGCGCTCATTGCCCTCATGTGACGCGGCCGGCCTTGACGCCCCAGCAGCGTCGTGACTTAACTCAAGGTTTGAACTAGCCGGATTCTCACCCCCGTTACCCGCCGGGCCCCGCCCGGTCCCTCCCCCCTCGGAGCAGCCCATGCCGAAGTCCCACCGCACACCGACCTGGACGCGCCGCCGAGTGCTGGGCGCGACGGCCGGCGGCACGGCAGCCGCCGCCGTCGGCGCGTTCGGTACAGCGCGGGCCGCCTCGGCGGCCGACACGAGCGTCACCGCGAGCGGCCCCGGCGACGTCGTCGGCAAGGTCACCGTCGGCTATCAGGGCTGGTTCGCCTGCAAGGGCGACGGCGCGCCGATCAACGCCTGGTGGCACTGGAGCCCCAACAGCGCCCAGCCGCCGTCCCCGTCCAACCACGGCATCACCTCCTGGCCGGACGTCCGCGACTACACCAAGACGTACACGACCGCCTACGCCAATCTCGGCAACGGTCGCACGCCGAACCTGTTCTCCTCCCACGACCAGCAGACCGTGGACACCCACTTCCTGTGGATGCAGCAGTACGGCATCGACACAGCGGCGCTCCAGCGCTTCAACCCCACGGGCGGTGAAGGACCCACCCGTGACGCCATGACGGCCAAGGTGCGCAGCGCGGCGGAGGCGTACGGCCGGAAGTTCTACATCATGTACGACGTCACCAGCTGGACGAACATGCAGTCGGAGATCAAGACCGACTGGACGAACAAGATGTCGGCGTACACGTCGAGTCCGGCGTACGCCAAGCAGAACGGCAAGCCGGTCGTGTGCGTCTGGGGCTTCGGCTTCAACGACGCCAAGCGCGACTTCGCCCCCGCGGCCTGCCTCGACGTCGTCAACTGGTTCAAGAACCAGGGCTGTTACGTCATCGGCGGCGTCCCCACCTGGTGGCGTACCGGCAACAGCGACTCCCGCCCCGGCTTCAGCGAGGTCTATCACGCCTTCAACATGATCTCCCCGTGGATGGTGGGCCGGATCGGCAAGGCCGCCGACTCCGACAACTTCTACAACGTGGCGACCGTCCCCGACATGCAGGAGTGCGCCGCGCACGGCATCGACTACCAGCCGTGCGTGCTCCCCGGCGATGTGGCCGAACGGCAGCGCGCGCACGGCGACTTCATGTGGCGGCAGTTCTACAACGTGGTCCGGGCCGGGGTGCAGGGCATCTACATCTCGATGTACGACGAGTACAACGAGGGCAACCAGATCGCCAAGACCGCCGAGTCGCAGAGCTGGATCCCCACCGACGCCGGTCTGCTCGGCCTCGACGAGGACGGCACCGCCTGCTCCGCCGACTACTATCTGCGCCTGACCGGCGACGGCGGCCGCATGCTCAAGGGCGAGCTCGCCCTGACCGCGACCCGCCCCACCCAGCCGTACGTCAACGGCACGTCCGCCGGCACCCCGGCCGCCGCCACGATCACCCTCAAGGCGCGGGCCAACGGCAAGTTCGTGACCGCCGAGAGCGGCGGCACCAAGTCCCTGATCGCCAACCGCGACTCGGCCGGCGCCTGGGAGCGCTGCGACCAGATCGACCTGGGCGGCGGCACCATCGCCCTGCGCTCCCGTGCCAACGGTCGTGTCGTCACCGCGGACAACGCGGGCGCCGCCGCACTGATCGCCAACCGCACCGCCATCGGCCCCTGGGAGACCTTCCAGCTGGTGCGGAACTCCAACGGCACGGTCAGTCTGCTCGCCGCCGCCAACGGCAAGTACGTGACGGCCGACAACGGCGGAGCCGACCCGCTCATCGCCGGCCGCACGTCGATCGGCACCTGGGAGCAGTTCGACCTGGCGACGGTCTGAGCAGGTCGGGGCGAACACCGGGTACGTGAGTCCCCCCCCCGAGTGAGCGAAGCCTGGCCGGAAGCAACAACTCACTTCCCTCAGCACTTACTTCACTTCTTGACGAAAGCGGTCTGGACCTTTAGGTTCACGGCTCAGCATCACCTCGTGTGACGCGTTCATGAGGTGAACGCGGTCCCAGGTTGTTCACCCCCCACGAAGGGCTCTCCGCGCATATGCCCAGACCTCTCCCCACGGCTGTCTCCCTGGCCGCCCTCTCGCTCGCCACCGGCCTGCTCACCGCGTCCCCCGCGCAGGCCGCCACCGGCGCCGTCACCGGCCTCGCCGGCAAATGCCTCGACGTCGCCGGCGCGAACTCCGCCGACGGCACACCCGTCCAGCTCTACGACTGCAACGGAACCGCCGCCCAGCAGTGGACGGTGGGCAGCGACGGCACCATCCGCGCCCTCGGCAAGTGCCTCGACGTCACCGGCAATTCGACGGCCGACGGCGCGACGGTGCAGTTGTGGAGCTGTACCGGTGGCGCCAACCAGAGGTGGACCGTCACCGCCGCGAACGACATCGTCAACCCGCAGGCCAACAAGTGCCTGGACGTCACCGGCAACAACTCGGCCAACGGCACGCGGATCCAGATCTGGAGCTGTGGCGGCGGCGCCAACCAGAAGTGGACCGCGCCGGCCCCGGGCGACGGCAACCCGCCCTCCGCGCCGATGGCCGTGGCGCCGTACCTCTACAACGGCTGGGGCAGCCCGCCGAACCCCACCACGGTCTCCAACGCCACCGGTGTCAAGCACTTCACCCTCGCCTTCGTGCTCAGCAACGGCTACTGCAACCCGCAGTGGGACGGCTGGCGGGCACTGACCGGCGGCGTCGACCAGCAGACGATCAACACCGTGCGGGCAGGCGGCGGCGACGTCGTCCCGTCCTTCGGCGGCTGGAGCGGCAACAAGCTGGAGAG
This sequence comes from Streptomyces spinoverrucosus, assembly GCF_015712165.1. Taxonomy (NCBI): domain Bacteria; kingdom Bacillati; phylum Actinomycetota; class Actinomycetes; order Kitasatosporales; family Streptomycetaceae; genus Streptomyces; species Streptomyces spinoverrucosus. Next base: position 126,872 of record NZ_JADPZX010000002.1, read on the forward strand.
CTCCTGCTCCTCCGCGAGCGAGCTGGCCGCGGCCTACCAGAAGGTCGTCAGCGCCTTCGGGCTGAAGGCGATCGACATCGACCTGGAGGCCGAGGCGTACGACAGCCCGACCGTGCAGCAGCGCACCGTCGACGCGCTGAAGACCGTCAAGGCCAACAACCCGGGCCTGAAGGTGTACGTCACCATCGGCACCGGCCAGAGCGGCCCCGACACCAGCCTGATCAACCGGGCCGCGAGCTCCGGTCTGACCGTGGACGCCTGGACGATCATGCCGTTCAACTTCGGCGGCGTGGGCCAGAACATGGGCAACCTGTCCGTGCGGGCCGCCGAGGGCCTGAAGAACTCGCTGAAGGCGGCGTACGGCTACAGCGACGACCAGGCCTACCGGTCCATGGGCATCTCGTCGATGAACGGCATCACCGACCAGGGCGAGACCGTCACGGTCAACGACTTCCGGACGATGCTCGCCTACGCCCAGCAGCACCACCTGGCCCGGCTGACCTTCTGGTCCGTCAACCGCGACCGTCCGTGCACCGGCGGCCCCGCCGACAGCTGCTCCGGCGTGAGCCAGTCCGACTGGGACTACACCCGCGTCTTCGCGGGCTACACCGGCTGATCCCGCCACCCCCACCACCCGTCCGCCGACCTGCCCGGCCTTCGGCCGGGGACCCCCATCTCGCTTCGCTCGGCTAGGAGAACCCGTGCTCACCTCCTTGCGCTCCGCGCTCACGCGCCGCCGCAGATCAACTGCGGCCGCGCTGGTCACCGCGGCCGTCGCCTCCCTGCTCACCACCGCACCCGCGCCCGCGGACGCGGCGGAGAGCGCGGCCGAGGCACTGCCCACCGACTTCGCCACCGTCATGAACGCCGCGAGCGGCAGGTGTCTGGACGCCTATGCGGCCGGCACCGCCAACGGCACCGTCGTACAGCAGTACAAGTGCAACGGCACCGCGGCCCAGCAGTGGAGCTTCTCCACCACCAGCGACGGCTACGTCCGTATCAACAACCGCAACAACACGAACCAGGTCGTGGACGTCTCCGACGTCTCCACGGCCGACAACGCGCCCGTCCACCTGTGGGCCTACGGCGGCGGCGCCAACCAGCAGTGGCTGCCGGTCCACGAGGGCGGTGGCGCCTACCACTTCGTCAACCGCAACAGCGGCAAGTGCCTGGACGACCCCGGCGCCTCGACCGCGGACGGCGTGCAGTTCGTGCAGTACACCTGCAACGGCAGCGCCGCCCAGCGCTTCCAGGTGGTCCCGGTGACCCAGTCGAGCACGAATCCGGACCTCGGCCCGAACGTCGTCGTCTTCGACCCGTCCATGTCGGCGTCGACCATCCAGAACAGGCTGAACACCATCTTCCAGCAGCAGGAGACGAACCAGTTCGGCTCCCAGCGCTACGCCGTCCTGTTCAAGCCGGGTTCCTACGACGCGGACGTCAACGTCGGCTACTACACCCAGGTCGCCGGTCTCGGCCTGGGCCCGGACGCGGTCACGATCAACGGCGCCGTGCACGTCGAGGCCGACTGGTTCCCGCCGCAGAACGCCACCCACAACTTCTGGCGCGGCGCCGAGAACATGTCCGTCAACCCGACGAACGGCAGCGACCGTTGGGCGGTCTCGCAGGCCTCGGCCTACCGCCGCATGCATCTGCGCGGCAACCTCGCCCTGGACGACGGCGGCTGGTCCAGCGGCGGCCTGCTCGCGGACACCAAGATCGACGGGCAGGTCAACTCCGGCACCCAGCAGCAGTGGCTGACCCGCAACTCCCAGCTCGGCAGCTGGACCGGCTCCAACTGGAACATGGTCTTCGTCGGCAGCCAGGGCGTCCCCACGAACAGCTTCCCCAACCCGCCCTACACCACGGTCGCGCAGACCCCGGTCAGCCGTGAGAAGCCGTTCCTGTACGTCGACGACAACGGCGCCTACCAGGTGTTCGTGCCGTCGTTGCGGTCCAACTCCACCGCGACCAGCTGGGCGGGCGGAAACGCCCCCGGCAGCTCGCTGTCCCTGGACACCTTCTACATCGTCAAGCCGGGCGCGAGCGCGGCGGACATCAACGCCGCCCTGGCGGCGGGCAAGAACCTCCTGGTCACCCCCGGCGTCTACCACCTCAACCAGACGCTCCAGGTGAACCGCGCCGACACGGTCGTCCTCGGCCTGGGCCTCGCCACGTTCATCCCGGACAACGGCATCACCGCGATGAAGGTGGCCGACGTCGACGGTGTGAAGGTCGCGGGCATCCTCTTCGACGCGGGCACCACCAACTCGCCCACCCTGATGGAGGTCGGCCCGACGGGCGCGTCCGCCTCGCACGCCGCCAACCCGACGTCCCTGCACGACGTGTACTTCCGCGTCGGCGGCGCTGCCGTGGGCAAGGCGACCACGAGCCTGGTGGTCAACAGCGACAACGTCATCGGCGACCACACCTGGATCTGGCGCGGCGACCACGGCAGCGGCATCGGCTGGAACTCCAACACCGGGGACACCGGCCTGATCGTCAACGGTGACAACGTCACGATGTACGGCCTGTTCGTCGAGCACTACCAGAAGTACCAGACGATCTGGAACGGCAACGGCGGCCGCACGTACTTCTACCAGAACGAGATGCCGTACGACCCGCCGAACCAGGCCGCCTGGATGAACGGCTCCACGCAGGGCTACGCCGCCTACAAGGTCGCCAACTCCGTCACCAGCCACCAGGCCTACGGCCTCGGCAGCTACTGCTTCTTCAACGTCAACCCGAGCGTGACCGCCGAGCGGGCCATCGAGGCGCCGAACAACCCCAATGTGCGCTTCACCAACATGGTGACGGTCTCCCTCGGCGGCACGGGCACCATCCGGCACATCGTCAACGACCGGGGCGGCCCGTCCAACTCCACGACCAACGTGGCCAATCTGACCAGCTACCCGTAACCGGCACCAGCTCCGCCGACGGCCGTCCCTCAACCCGGGGGACGGCCGTTCCACCCCCAACACCCCCAAGGAGCTCACCACCATGCACAGACCCCGCTTCCTGGGCCGCCTCGCGGTCTTCGCCGCCCTCGGCGCCGTCCTCACCGCCCTGTTCACGGCGACGCCCGCACAGGCCGCCGACGGCTCGATCACCGGGCTCGCCGGCAAGTGCGTCGACGTGGCGGGCGCCAGCAGCGCCAACGGCACCGCCGTACAGCTCTACGACTGCAACGGAACCGGCGCCCAGATCTGGTCCAACCCCGGTGACGGGACGCTGCGCGCCCTCGGCAAGTGTCTGGACGTCGTCGACCGCAGCACCGCCGACGGCGCGGCCGTCCAACTGTGGGACTGCTCGGGCGGCGCCAACCAGCAGTGGGTGGTCACCGCCGCGCGCGACATCGTCAACCCGGCCGCGAACAAGTGCCTGGACGTCCGCGACAACAACAGCGCCAACGGCACCCGGCTGCAGATCTGGACCTGCTCCGGCGGAGCGAACCAGAAGTGGAACGCGCCCGCGAGCGGAGGCGGCGGCAACCCGTCCGGATTCGTGGTCACCGAAGCCCAGTTCAACCAGATGTTCCCGAACCGGAACCCCTTCTACACGTACAGCGGCCTGACCGCCGCGCTCAGCGCGTACCCCGGTTTCGCCAACACGGGCAGCGACACGGTGAAGAAGCAGGAGGCCGCCGCCTTCCTCGCCAACGTCAACCACGAGACCGGCGGCCTGGTGCACGTCGTCGAGCAGAACCAGGCCAACTACCCGCACTACTGCGACTGGGGCCAGCCGTACGGCTGCCCGGCCGGTCAGGCCGCCTACTACGGCCGCGGCCCGATCCAGCTGTCGTGGAACTTCAACTACAAGGCCGCCGGTGACGCGCTCGGCCTGGACCTGCTCAACAACCCGTGGCTGGTGCAGAACGACGCCTCCGTCGCCTGGAGGACCGGCCTGTGGTACTGGAACACCCAGAGCGGCCCCGGCACCATGACCCCGCACAACGCCATGGTCAACCAGGCCGGCTTCGGCCAGACCATCCGCTCCATCAACGGCTCGCTAGAATGCGACGGCAGGAACCCCGCCCAGGTGCAGAGCCGCGTCGACGCCTACAACCGGTTCACCTCGATCCTCGGCGTGTCGCCGGGCGGCAACCTCTACTGCTGACGACGGGACTTGAGATGCGCGCGATGAGTTCCCTCGCCAAGGTCCTCCTCGGTGCGGTCGGCGCGATGACGCTCGTCGTGGCAGTCCCGGCGACCGCCCACGCGAACGTCCTGACCCTGCTGCCGCAGAACGCCCCCGGCCTGGACCAGACCTTCTCCCCCGCCTACGACTACGACGGCGACGGCTGCTACGCCACCGCCGCCATCGGCGCCGACGGCACCATCAACCCCGGCCTCAAGCTCGGCGGCGACGTCAACGGCAAGTGCCACGACTACGCCCAGCTGGCCAACGCCAACACCTACTCACGCTCCAAGTGCAACAACGGCTGGTGTGCCGTGATGTACGCCAGCTACTTCGAGAAGGATCAGATCACCCTGGGCCCGGCGGCACTCGGCCACACGCACGACTGGGAGCACGTCATCGTGTGGATCAACAACAACGAGGTCCAGTACGTGTCGGTGTCCCAGCACAACACCTACCAGGTGGCCGCCCGCTCGGCGATCCGCTTCGACGGCACCCACCCGAAGATCGTCTACCACAAGGACGGCGTCTCGAGTCACTGCTTCCGCTTCGCGGGCAGCAACGACGAGCCGGCGGAGAACGCCACCGGCAACTGGTTCTACCCGCGTCTCGTCGGCTGGGACGGATATCCGGCCGGGTACCGCGACAAGCTCATGAGCGCCGACTTCGGCTCCGCCACCATCAAGATCGATGACGGCGATTTCCAGTGGGCCCTCGACTACGCGAGTCCGGACGGAATCCCCTTCGATCCGTACGCCTGACGCCTTCCACGTCATGCGACGAAGCGTCAAAAAGGCCCCCGCAGGCACTCGCCCGCGGGGGCCTTCCAGCCCCTTAAACTGCTGGTGGACGCAGCACACTGAGGGCAGGGAGACACGGATGCCGGCACAGGACCCGTCCGTCCCCGCCGACGCGGCTGGTGCGAGTGAGCCGCCCACCGCGCCGGTCCGGCAGGTCCTGTCCGACAGTGTCTACGAGGACATCAAGGCCAAGATCATGGACCACGAGATCGCTCCGGGGGCGCGGGTCGGCATCGAGGCGCTGGCTCGTTCACTCGACGTCTCGCCGACTCCCGTACGCGAGGCGCTGGCCCGGCTCGAGTCCGACGGTCTCGTCGTCAAGCGGTCCCTGTCCGGGTACCGTGCGACCGAGTTGCTGACGCGTCAGGGCGTGGAGGAGCTGTTCGAGATGCGGCTGCTCCTGGAGCCGCGCGCCGCCGCCCTCGCCGCCCGCAACGCCGACGAGAGTCAGCTCGACGCCATCGAGGCGACGCTGGAGGCCATGCAGGCCCACCCCGGCCCCGGGGGGCCGTACCCCTCCTACCGCGACTTCGCCGCACTGGACCAGCGGTTCCACGACGCCGTCGCGGAAGCCGCCCACCAACCGCTGCTCGCCGACGCGGTGGAGCGGCTCCACTCGCACCTGCACATCTTCCGCCTCAGCAGCATCCAGGACGCGGGCGACCCCACCCGGGACGAGCACGAGCGTGTGGTGCGGGCGATTCTGCGCCGTCGGCCCGAGCGGGCCGCCGAGGCGATGGCCGAGCACCTCACGCGCAGCCTGGAGCGCCAGCTGACCCGCTTCGAGGGGGAATGACCGCCGCCGCCCGCGGCCCGGCGAGGACCGGGTACGTGGCTGAGGACGTGAGCCCGGTCGGCGACCTCGCACGGAGCGCGGCCTACTCCATGAGGAAGACCTGTTCCATGTCGGCCCACCACTCACCGGGCCGGGCTTCGTCGACGGGCCGCTGGCAGGGGGCGGTGAGCTGCCACCATCGCTGGGTGGCGGGGTCCTCGGCGATCGCGGCGAGGTCGGCCGCGAGGTCGTCGCCGTGGTACTCGAAGTAGGCGAAGAGCCGGTCGCCGAGGAGGTGGATCGAGTAGTTGGCGATGTGCGAGCGGCGCAGCCGGTCGAGGACCGGCCCGGGGACGCGCCGGTGCAGGTCCCGGTACTCGTCCACCTTCTCGGGGACGACGTGGATGACCTGGGCGACCCGCTTCATGAGGCGGCGCCCTTCGCGGTCACGGCCGAGACGGCGCGGTCGTGGATGATCCGGATGATCTTCCCGCTCATGCGGTCGTAGTCGTGGTCGTTGTCCAGCTCGCCGCGGACGCGGTGGTCGGCCATGACCACCACCCGGTCGGCGAGGGTGATCATCTCCGTCAGGTCGCTGCTGATGAGCAGGATCGGCAGGCCGCCGCGGGCCAGCTCCCAGATCAGCTCGTGGAAGGCGTGCTTGGTGCGTACGTCCACCCCGACGGTCGGCTCGTCGACGACCAGCAGCCGGGTGTCGGCTGCGAGCCACTTCGCCAGGCTCACCTTCTGCTGGTTGCCGCCGGACAGTTCACCGGCGTTCTGCTGCAACCCTGAGACGCGGATGCCGAGACGGTCGACGAGGTCCTGCGCGACCTCCCTTTCCCGGCGTGCGGAGATGTCGCCGAGGAACCGGCCGAGTCTGTTCCACACCGTCACGGTGATGTTCCGGACGATGGGCTGCTCCAGGAAGACCCCTTCCTCTTTGCGGTTCTCGGTCAGATAGCCGATGCCGTAGGTGTGCAGGGCCTCGCGCGGGGAGCTGATCCGCACCGGTTCGCCGTACACCCGGATTTCGCCGGCCGTGACCCGTTCGAGGCCGAGGACGGCCTTGACCAGTTCGCTGCGGCCGGCGCCGACCAGGCCGTACAGGCCGACGATCTCGCCGGGACGGACGTCGAGCGAGACGTCCTGGTGTCCGGCCGCGGTGCACAGTCCCGACAAGGACAGGGCCGGTTCCGCGGCGGTGTCCACCGCGCGCGGCGTCATGTCCGTGACCGAGTGGGCCCGGCCGACCATGAGGGTGACCACGTCGTCCTGGGCGTAGTCGGCGAGGGGCGCCGACTGAAGCACCGACCGGCCGTCGCGCAGGACGGTGACGGTGTCGCAGATCGCGAAGACCTCCTCCAGCTTGTGGCTGACGAACACCACGCAGGTGCCGCGCTCCTTGAGCCGGCGGACGACGTCGAAGAGGCGTTCCGCCTCCTGCGGGGAGAGCGAGGCGGTGGGCTCGTCGAGCAGCAGCACCTCGCTCTCCGTGTACAGGGCCTTGGCGATCTCGACCAACTGCTGCTGTGCCACGGACAGTTCGCGTACCGGGCGCCGCGGGTCGAGGTCCAGGCCGAGTTCGGCCAGGCAGCGTTCGGCGGGGGCGGTCATCGCCTCCCGGTCGACCAGTCCCCGGTGGGCGGGCGGGTTCTGGAGCGTGATGTTCTCGGCCACGGAGAAGCCGGGGATCAGGTTGCGCTCCTGGTGGACCACGCCGATGCCGGCCCGGGTGGCCTCCAGCGGGGAGCGCGGGTGGATCTCCTCGCCGCGCCGGAGCAGTCTGCCGCCGTCGGGCGGGTGCACGCCGGTGATCACCTTGATCAGCGTGGACTTGCCCGCGCCGTTCTCCCCCAGCAGGGCGTGCACGGACCCGGCGGTCAGGGTCAGGCCCACGCCGTCGAGGGCGCGTACGCCGGGGAAGACCTTGACGATGTTCTCGCAGGCCAGCAGGACGTCGTCACTCATCGGGCGCCTCCCGTGCTCGGCAGGGCCGCGGCCGGCGGCGCGGGCGGTGTGCGATGGGACGCCCTGCCCTTCTTCTCCAGGTGGCTCTGGTGGATGCGGCCGCCGACGACCGTGCCGAGGACGACGAGGCCGATGAGGAAGTTCACCCAGCTCGGGTCGAGGGAGAACTGGGCCCGCGCGGTGTCGATGAGCCGCATCACGAAGGCGGCGAGCACGGTGCCGAGCACGGCGACCGAGCCGCCGGTGAGCGCGACGCCGCCGATGATGGGAGCCGCGAAGCTGGGCAGCAGCCAGTCTCCGCCGACGCTGCGGTTGACGCCGGGCAGCGAGGCGGTCGCGATCAGTGCCGCGATGCCGACGAGCAGGCCGGACAGGGTGTGGGCGAGCACGATCTGCCGGTCGGTGGAGATGCCCGACAGCCGGGCCGCGAGCGGGTTTCCGCCGGCGGCGAGCAGGCGCCGGCCGGCGATGGTGCGGTACATGAAGGCGGCGAGCAGCGCGGCCGCGGCGAGCGCGGTGACGAAGACGAGGGGGATGCTCAGCGGCGCCGAGTGGCCGAAGTCGCGCAGCGTCGCCGAGTATCCGTCGATCGTGCGGGTGCCGGCGAGCCGGTACTGCGCCCCGAGCAGGATCGTCATCGTGCCGAGGGTGACGATGAAGCCGTTGATGCGCGTGGCGACGATGAACACGCCGGTGAGCAGCCCGATCAGGGTGGCGGTGAGGACGCCTGCCAGGACGGCGAGGCCGGCGGGCATCCCGTGGTCGGCCATCAGCACGCCCATCTGGCAGGCGGTGAACCCGCCCAGCGCGCCGACGGCGAGATTGAGCTGTCCGACGCACAGGGCCACCATCTGGGCCAGGCCGATGAGGATGGGCGTGGCGAGGTACTGGAGGAACGTGCGGAGCGAGGACCCCTCGAAGAAGGAGCCGGACGAGGCGATGCCGAGGCCCACGTAGCCGGCGACGACCACGCACAGCAGGGTCATCGTGGTGGACCGGCTGAATCGCCGCACCCGGTCGCGGAGCGTCGTCATGTGGAGCGCACCACCTTGCGATAGGACACGACGGCGCGCACCCGGTCCGCGGACAGGGCCAGCAGGAGTACCCAGCCGAGGTAGATGTTGAGACTTTCCAGGCCGACGCCGAGCAGGTCGAGCCCCTTGCGGATGACGCCGACCAGGGCGGTGCCGAGCAGGGCGCCGATGACGGAGACGACGCCACCGGTGAGGAGGGTGCCGCCGAGGACGGCGCCGAGGAACGAGGGGAGCATGAAGTCGTCGCCGATGGAGGCGCGGAACGTGCCGGTGCCGACGGCGGCCATGAAGCCGGCGAGGGCCGCGAGCAGTCCGGACAGCGCGTGGGCCAGGACGATCCGGCGTCCGGTGGGGATGCCCGACAGTTCGGCGGCGGCGGGGTTGGCGCCGGTCAGCAGCAGTTCCCGGCCCATGCGGGTGCGGGCGTAGAGGAAGCCGAGGCCGACCAGGGCGAGCACGGTGAACTGGGCCAGCTGTGGGATGGCGGGTGAGCCGCAGACGGGGCCGACGCAGATGTCCGCGAGCGAGTAGGAACGCAGCTCCGCCAGGCCGTCCGGCCGTGTGGTGAACGCGGCGTTCTCGGTGAGGGCCGAGTACAGCAGGGACACCAGACCCAGCAGGGCGAAGTCCATCGCCAGCGTCACGACGAACGAGTTCACGCCGGTGCGGGCGATGATCCAGCCGGTGAGCGCCCCGATGGCGCACCCCGCGACGAGGCACAGGACGAGGCCGAGCGGCAGCGGCAGGCCGAGCCGGTCGTAGCCGAAGCCGGCGAAGAGGGCGCCGAAGGCGGCCATGCGTCCGACGGCGAGGTTCATGTGCCCGATGGACAGCACGACCATCTGCGCCAGCGCCACCACGGTGAGCGTCGAGATGTCCCTCAGGAGCGGGAAGAGCACCAGCCGTTCGTCGAAGAAGGCGGGTCGTAGCGCGCCGAACAGGGCGCCCAGCGCGACGACGAGCACGAGCAGTCCGAGCCGCTGGTTGACCCAGAAGGGCAGCCGGTGGGCCGGGCGGGCCCCGTCGGTGGGGCGGTCGGTGTCGCTGTCGGTGGGGGTGACGGCCGCCTTCATGCGACCCTCCGGTCGTCGATGGCGTCCAGGTCCCAGTCGATGCCGATGCCGGGCTCGTCCGGCGCCACGGCGTGGCCGTCGCGCAGCACCATCTCGGTGCGGGTGACGGCGCGCAGTTGCGGGATGTACTCGACGAACGCGCCGTTGGGCACCGCGGCGACCAGGCTGACGTGCAGTTCCATCAGGAAGTGCGGGCAGACTCGGACGTTGAAGGTCTCCGCGAGGTGGGCGACCTTCAGCCACGGGGTGATGCCGCCGATCCGGGCGACGTCCACCTGCACGATGGAGGCGCCGCCGGTCTCCAGGTAACTGCGGAACTGCATGGGTGAGTACAGGGATTCGCCGACGGCGATCGGGATGCGGGTGGAGCGGGCCAGCCGGGCATGACCGCTGAGGTCGTCGGCGGGCAGGGGTTCCTCCAGCCAGTACGGGCCGTACGGTTCGAGTGCGGCGGCGAGTTGTACGGCGGAGGACAGCGACTGGGACTGGTTGGCGTCCGTCATGATGTGCAGCCCGGGGCCGACCGCCGCGCGGACGGCGCGCAGCCGCTCGGCGTCCTCGGCGACATGCGGCTTGCCCACCTTGATCTTGACGCCGGAGAACCCGGCGTCCTTCGCCGCGAGCGCGGACTTGACCAGGTCCTCGGTGCCGAGGTGGAGCCAGCCGCCCTCGGTGTCGTAGACGGGTATCTCCTGGCGGTGTCCGCCGGCCAGCCGCCACAGCGGTTCGCCGGCGCGTCTGCAGCGCAGGTCCCACAGTGCGGTGTCCACGGCGGCCAGCGCCAGTGAGGTGATGGCGCCGGTGGTGGTGGCGCGGGTGTGGGCGAACAGGGACTGCCAGAGGCCTTCGACGTTGCGGGCGTCCTTGCCGGTGAGAAGGGGCAGCAGGTGCTCCCGGAGCAGCGCCAGCACCGAACTGCCGCCGGTGCCGATGGTGTACGCGTAGCCGGTGCCCACCAGGCCGTCGGCCGTGGTGATGGTGACGAGGACGGTCTCCTGCTTGACGAACGACTGCACGGCGTCGGTGCGGTCGGTCTCCACGGCGATGTCGGCCAGCAGGGCCGTCGCGTTGGTGATGAGGGGCATGCGCGTGCCGGCTTTCTGTGTCGGGGGCGGGCGTTCACCCGCAGGCGAGGAACTCGTCGGCGAACTGCCTCTTCAGCTCGGCGGTCTTGGCCTTGCGCGCGTCGTCGTAGTCGGAGACGTTGCCCTTCGTGACGACGAAGGAGCCGGAGTCGACGATCTTGCCGGGCTCCTTCATGGTGCACTGCTTGGTCTGCAGCAGGGCGAGCACCCAGGCCCCGATCTCCGCCTGGCCGACCGGATTCTGCACGACGGTGGCGCTGACGGAGCCGTTCTCGATCGAGGAGAGGATCTTGGCGTCGTCGTCGATGGCCACGACCTTGGCCTTGGAGCCTGACTCCCGCACGGCCTCGGCGGCGGCGACGGCCGGGTTGTAGGCGGTGGAGACGATGCCCGCGATCCGGGCGCCCTTGGCGGCGAGCAGGTCGGACACGGCCTTCTGCGCGGTCTGGAGGTCCTTGTCGATGTCGGTGATGGTCTGCAGCAGGGTGACCTGGCCGCCGGTCTCGTCAACCGCCTTCTCCACTCCCCGCTTGCGCAGTTGGGTGTTGGCGTCGACGTTGTTGCCGGTCAGGTGGACGAGGGCGCCCTTGCCGCCCATGGCTTCGATGGCGGCCTTCGCGGCCTTGTACGCGGCGAGTTCGACGTCCGTGGAGAGGCAGAAGTCCGCCGCGTTCTCGCCGCCGGCCGGGCAGGAGGCCAAGGACGCGACGGCGAAGCCCTGGGACTTGAGGTCGCTGAAGGTGGTGTTGATGTCGGTCGGGGAGACCCCGAAGATGCCGAAGGCGTTGTAGCCGCGGGCGGCGAGCGTCGAGAGCAGGTTGTTCTGTTTCTGCTGGTCCCACTCGGCGGTCTCGTCGAAGGTGACGTCGCCCAGTCCGAGCGTCTTCTCGGCCTGCTGCCCGGCCGTCTTCCAGGGCTGGAAGTAGGGGTGGGCGCCGCCCGGGACGAGCGCGACCTTGGTCCCGGAGCCGTCGGTCAGCTCGGCCGTCCCGCCGCCGGCCTTTCCGGAGGCGGCGCCGGCGGCGACCGGCTCGTCCGAGTTCTTGATGGTGCAGGCCGACGAAGCGGCGGCCAGGAGTACGAGGGTGATGGCGGCGGTCATGGCGGTTCTGCGACGGCTCATGGTGATGCCCCACTCAAATCAAATAGGATTTCTCTGCCGTGATGCTCGGGGAGCGCCTCGACCCGCGTCAAGGGCCGTACGGGACGGGATCGGCGAAGCGCCTCAACAACCGGTCTGCATGTCTCAACTTGCCGGAATGGGCGGGGAGATCCCGGATTGCGATCCCAGCAACCTGAACTGTCTACGCAATGCAGGATCATATAGAAAACGAACCCGGTGGACTTGGACGAGTACGGAACCTCACCTGCCCTCGCCATGCGGCGTGAGGCGCACCAGGTGCAGCGCCTTGCTGGCCCAGTCGCCGAGCGGCAGGTTCAAGTGCAGGCCGTAGTCGGTGAGAACCGTCGCGTGGTGGACCGTTCCGGTGCGGGTGTCGCGGTAGCGGGCGCCCGGGGGCAGGCCGCGCAGGCGCACCGGTTGGCGCGGGGCACCGTGGCGTGGTCCGCGCTGCCATGCCAGGACCAGCACCTCGTCGGCGTCCTCGGCGACGTACTGCACGACGGTCGGCCCCTCCCCCGCCGGCCCGCGCAGCCGGTGGAGAACGCCCCGCTGGACCAGATGACGTACGCGCTTGTACGTGGCCACCAGCTCGGCGGCCTCGGTGACCTCCTCCTCCGTCCAGCGGGAGAGGTCGCCGCCGATGCCGAGCAGGCCGGACATCGCCACGTGGAAGCGGAACGACAACGGTACGGAACGGCCGGTGAGCTGGTTCGGCACGTCCGTCACCCACGCGGACATCGAGCACGCCGGGTAGATCTGCGCGAAGCCGTGCTGGATCGCCAGCCGGTCCTCGGCATCGGTGTTGTCGGACGTCCACGCCTGGTCGGTGCGGGCGAGGATGCCCAGGTCGACCCGGCCGCCACCGCCGCTGCACGTCTCGATGCGCAGCCGCGGATGGTCGGCGCGCAGCCGGTCCAGGACGCCGTAAAGGTTCGTCACGTACCGCGTCCACAGCGCGTCGCCGCCGCCCGGCTCCCCGGGCCGGCCCGCCTCGCCGAAGGCGCGGTTCATGTCCCACTTCAGGAAGTCGACGCCGTGGTCGGCGACCAGCCGGGTGAGCCAGTCGTACGCCCAGTCCGCGATCTCCTGGCGGGAGAAGTCGAGGACGAGCTGGTTGCGCATCTCGGTGCGTGGCCGGCCGGGCAGGTGCAGCACCCAGTCGGGGTGTTCGCGGTACAGATCGCTGTCCGGATTGACCATCTCCGGCTCGACCCAGAGCCCGAACCGCATGCCGAGCCCGTGCACATGGTCGGCCAACGGGCCGAGTCCGTGGGGGAACCGGTCGCGGGCCGGCGTCCAGTCGCCGAGGCCCGCGCGGTCGCTGCGGCGGGCGCCGAACCAGCCGTCGTCGACGACGAACAGTTCCACGCCGAGGGCGGCGGCCCGCTTGGCCAGCATCTTCTGGCCGTCCTCGGCGACGTCGAAGCCCGTCGCCTCCCAGGAGTTGTAGAGCACGGGCGCCAACTCGTCGGCCCGTGGCAGCACATGGGCGCGTATGTACGCGTGCCAGGCCCGGGTCGTGGCACCGAACCCGCCGTCGGTGAACAGCCCGGCGCACACCGGCGTCTCGAACTCCTCGCCGGGACCGAGCGGCAGGACCGTGCCCTCGTGTCCGACGCCGGTGGTGAGACCGGCCAGTCCGTCGGGTGTGCGCTGCACCGTGACGCGCCAGCTGCCGCTCCAGGCCAGCGCCGCACTCCAGACCCGGCCGTGTTCCTCGTCGGCCTCGCCGGCGTCCACCATGACCCATGGGTTGGCGTGATGACCGGTGATGCCGCGGCGGCCGGTCAGCACGGTCTCCCCGTACGGCAGCGGCTCGCGGCGCAGTTGGGTCTCCGCCGACCACTGGCCGGTGACATGGCTGAGCCGGTACCCGGGCAGCGGCGGGAGCGTCCAGGCGGCGGAGTCGGCGCGCAGCAGGTCGATGTGGTCGCCGCCCGCGTTGCGCAGCACGGTCCGGCGCTCGATGACGTCGGTGTCCTCGCGTACCCGGTAGTGCAGCGCCACCTGGAGCGGGTACAGACGGTCGCGGAACCGCAGGACGAGTTCCTCGGCGCCGGGTGACGGCCGGAGCACCTCGTGCCCCTCCAGGCACCACTCGAACCCGCGGGTGCCGTCGGCGTGGCGCACCTGGAGCGACGGCGGCCCGTAGTGAAGTCCGTCGTCCGCCGGCAGCTCCTCGCCGACCGCACGTCGCCCCTCGAAACTGCTGTGCGCCTCCCCCAGCGGAACGGCGAGCTCCAGCGCCTCCGCCAGGGACAGTCCGGGTCCCCACGCGACATGGCCGGGAGCACCGGTCTCGTCGATGCGCAGGGCGTACGACGTGCGCGGGGTGGTGAGCAGCCAGACCCCGGCCTCGGGGGAATGGGAGATCAGCGGCATGTGGCCTCACGTCCAAGCGGGGAAGATGCTGGCCCTCAGCCAACGCGACCTTCGATCAGCTGTCAACGGCTGTGCACGGCAGCCAGTTTGAAAGCCTCAGGCATGCATCACCACGGTTTCACGAGTTTCTGCTTCTTTCATTGACACCGGAAAATAAGGGCCCTAAGTTCCCGGCCATGCAGGCGACTTCCCCTCCTGAGGCCTTCCCGGCGCAGACGCCCGCCGTCGCTCAGGTCTTCACCACGGTGCTCTCGCACGGCCCCCTGACCCGTTCCGCGGTGGCCGAGCGCACCGGGCTGTCCGCCGCGGCGGTGACCAAGGCGGTACGGCCGCTGATCGAGGCCGGGTATCTCGTGGAGGACACCGACGACGCCCGCCGCGCCCTGGGGCGGCCGGCCAATCCGGTGCGGGTCGACGGAGGCCGTGCGCTGTTCATCGGCGTCAAGGCGACCGGGGACGAACTCATCGGTGTGCTCACCGACCTGTGCTGCCGCATCCGCGTGGCCCGGCACCTGCCGCTGACGGACCCGGCCCCGGCAGCGGTACTCGCCGCGCTGACGGAACTCGTGCGGGAACTGCTCACCGAGGCCGAGGGCTTCGGTGTCCCGGTACTCGGTCTCGGCCTCGCCGTCTCCGGCGACGTGGACCGCGCCGAAGGCATCGTCCGCTACTCGCCGTTCCTTGAGTGGCGCGACGTGGCGCTCGGCGAACTCGCCAACACGACCACCGGGTTGCCGGTCACCGTGGAGAACGACGTGCGGGCCCTGACGGTCGCCGAGCAGTGGTTCGGCGCCGGTGTGGGGCTGTCCGACTTCGCGCTGGTCACCGTCGGCGCGGGCATCGGCTGCGGACTCGTGGTCCACGGGCGGGTTGTCGCCGGGGCGCACGGGGTGGCCGGCGAGATCGGGCATGTCGCCATCGATCCGGCCGGCCCGATGTGCCGGTGCGGCAACCGGGGCTGTGTGGAGGCGATCGCGGCCGACCAGGCCATCCTCGCCCGTATCACCGAGACGACGGGGGCCGCGGTCACCGACACCGCCCACGCCGTGGACCTCGCCCACCGGGGACACCCGGGAGTACGGGAGGTCTATGCCGCCGCCGGCGAGGCGATCGGCCGCGGCATCGCCACCGTCGCCAATCTGTTCGGGCCCGAGCGAGTGATCATCTCCGGGGAGGGCCTGGCCGCCTACGACCTGTTCGCCGAGCAGATCCGCGACACCTTCGCCGCGTACGCGTTCGGCTCCGCCGCGCAGTGCGACGTGCAGACCCGCCCGCTGCCCTTCGAGGAGTGGGCCCGCGGGGCAGCCGCCACCGCGATCCAGAGCTTCATCAGATCCGACACCCACCAGCAGCGCACCAACGGCGCTGCCGCGCGCGCCTAGCGACGCACGAGCACGAGGAGCGACGAATGACGCAGCACAGCAGCTTCCCCCTGGCTGCGCGGAGCCCCGGCCGGCGCCGAGTGGTCGGCGGACTGTTCGGCCTGTCCGCGGCGGCCCTGGCCGCTCCCGTCCTCACCGCCTGCGGCGGGGGCCCGGGGGGCGACCCCAAGACGGTCACGTTCGGCTCCAACGGCGCCGACGCCACGCCCAAGAAGGCGTACGCGGCCGTGACCAAGGCGTTCACCGAGGACTCCGGCCTGACGGTGAAGACCAACACGGTCGACCACGACACCTTCCAGACGAGCATCACCAGCTATCTCCAGGGCACCCCGGACGACGTGTTCACCTGGTTCGCGGGCTACCGCATGCAGTACTTCGCGAAGAAGGGGCTCGCGAGTCCCGTCGACGACGTCTGGGACGTCATCGGCGGCGGCTTCAGCGAAGCGGCCAAGCAGCTCTCGCGCGGTGAGGACGGCAAGTACTACTTCGTCCCGCTCTACAACTACCCCTGGGCGGTGTTCTACCGTAAGAGCCTCTTCCAGGACCGCGGGTACGAAGTCCCCGCCACGTGGGACGACTTCATCGCGCTCGCCAAGCGCATGAAGAAGGACGGACTCTCCCCGGTCACCGCGGGCTACGGCGGCGGTGACAGCTGGTCCGTCCTCGGCGCCTTCGACTATCTCGACCTGCGCGCCAACGGCTACGACTTCCACATGCAGCTCATGCGCGGCGAGGTCGCCTGGACCGACAAGCGCGCCGTGCGCGTCCTCGACCTGTGGCGCGAGCTGACCCCCTACTACCAGACGGGCGGCGGCGGCCGGTCCTGGCAGGACGCCGCCCAGTCGCTCATCGACAAGAAGTCGGGCATGGCGGTCATCGGCCTGTTCATCGGCCAGCAGATCACCGACGAGGCGATACGCGAGGACATCGACTTCTTCCCCTTCCCCGAGATCGACAGTGCCCACGGCCTGGACGCCGTCGAGGCGCCCACCGACGGCTTCATGCTGAGCCGGAAGCCGAAGAACGAGGACGGCGCGAAGAAGTTCCTGGAGTTCCTGGGCGGCGCCCGGGCCGAGGAGCTGTACATGGGCGTGGACCCGAGCAACCTCGCCGCCAACGACCAGGCGAAGACCGACTCGTACAACGCCCTGCAGACCAAGTCGGCCGAACTCATCGGCTCCGCCAAGCACATCAGCCAGTTCGCCGACCGGGACAGCGACCCCGGCTTCATCTCCACCGTCGTCCTGCCCGGCCTGGTCGAGTGGCTCGGCCACCCCGACGACGGCACCGCGACCCTCAAGAAGATCGAGTCCCAGCGCTCACGCTTCTTCACCTCCTGACCGGGACCGGAAAGGTCCTGACCGGGACCGGAAAGGCCTGCGCACCGTGTCCTCCGCGACCTCCCCCGGACGGCTGAGCCGGGGCGACCGTCTCTTCCTGACGCTCGTCATCGGACTGCCGCTGCTCGCCCTGCTCGTCTTCGTCTGGCTGCCCGCCCTCGCCTCGATCGCCCTGTCGTTCACCACCTGGGACGGCATCGACCTGTCCGACATCCACTGGACGGGCCTGGAGAACTACGCCCAGATCTTCACCAACTACCCGCCGTTCTGGCCGGCCGTCCAGCACAACGTGATCTGGCTGCTGTTCACGGCACTGCTGCCGACGCCGTTCGGGATCTTCCTGGCGTACCAGCTCGACAGGAAGATCCGGTTCACCAGGGTCTACCAGACCGCGATCTTTCTGCCGATGGTGCTGTCCCTGGCCGTGGTCGGCTTCATCTGGGAGATCATCTACAACCCCGACACCGGGCTGCTCAACAGCGTCCTCGGTGCCGCCGGGGCCGGTGGCCACATCGACTGGCTCGGCAACCCCGACCTGAACCTGTGGGCCGTACTCATCGCCTCGGCCTGGCGGCACACCGGCTACATCATGATCCTCTACCTGGCGGGGCTGAAGAGCGTCGACCCGGCCCTGCGGGAGGCCGCCGCCCTCGACGGCGCAGGCGGTCGCCAGACCTTCCTCAAGGTGATCTTCCCCGCGCTGAAGCCGGTCAACGTCATCATCCTCGTCGTCACGGTGATGGAGTCGCTGCGCGCCTTCGACATCGTCTACGTCCTCGGCGGCGGGACCGGCAGCAAACCGGGCATGGAACTGCTCTCCCTGCTGATCAC
Source organism: Streptomyces spinoverrucosus (assembly GCF_015712165.1). NCBI lineage: Bacteria > Bacillati > Actinomycetota > Actinomycetes > Kitasatosporales > Streptomycetaceae > Streptomyces > Streptomyces spinoverrucosus. Next base: position 144,805 of record NZ_JADPZX010000002.1, read on the forward strand.
CGACAACATCGTCGGCGAGGCCGGCCACATCGGCTACGGCTCCGCCCTCGCCGTGATCCTGCTGCTCGTGTCGCTCGCCGCGATCGGCACCTTCCTCGTGCAGACCTTCCGGAAGGAGGACCGGTGACCACCACCGTCGAGCGGCCCGCCTCCCGCACCGGGACCGGACGCCGCCGGCCGCCGAAGAGCGGACCGAAGCGCCCGCCGAGCACCATCGGACGGCACGTGCTGCTCGGCGGTATCGCCCTGCTGTGGCTCGTCCCGCTGCTGTGGGCCGTGTACACCTCGCTCAGGTCGTACGAGGACACCGCGAGCAACGGCTACTTCTCCCTGCCGCGCAGCTTCGGCCTGGACAACTTCACCGACGCCTGGACCCAGTCCGGCATGCCGCACTTCTTCTGGAACTCGGTCCTCATCACCGTCCCCGCGGTGCTCGGCACCCTGCTGTTCTCCGCGGCCGTCGCGTTCTTCGTCTCCCGCTTCGACTTCCGCTTCAACCTCGCCCTGCTGATGCTGTTCACCGCAGGCAACCTGCTGCCCGCCCAGGTGCTCATCACCCCGCTGTACCGGCTGTATCTGCTGATCCCGCTGCCGTGGTGGATGAGCGACTCGATGCTGCTGTACGACTCGATGTGGGGCCTCATCGCGATCCACATCGCGTACCAGTGCGGCTTCTGCACCTTCGTCCTCAGCAACTACATGAAGACGATCCCGAAGGAGATCACCGAGGCCGCGCAGGTCGACGGCGCCCCGGTGTGGCGGCAGTTCTTCCAGATCATCCTGCCGCTGTGCCGGCCGGCCTTCGCCGCGCTGGCCACGCTGGAGTCCATCTGGATCTACAACGACTTCTTCTGGCCGCTCACCCTCGTCGACACCGGCGACAAGCGGCCCATCACCTCCGCGCTCGCCAACCTCCAGGGCGCCTACTTCACCAACCCCAACCTGATCGCGGCCGGCGCCCTGATGACCGCGATCCCCACGCTGCTGGTCTACTTCGCGCTCCAGCGCCAGTTCATCAGCGGGCTCACCATCGGCTCGAGCAAGGGCTGAGCCGCCCTCGTATCCCTCGCCGCACCGAACAACAGGAGGCACGACCCATGCGGTCATCCTCGTACTCCGTCCTGCCCGGACGACGGTTGAGAACAGTCGTCGTCCTGGCCCTCACCGCGGGACTCGCGACGGCCGTCCCCGCCGCGCAGGCCGAGCCCACCGCGTCCCCGGCCGCCACGACCACCCCCGTGGCCGCCAAGCCCTATATGGGCTGGACCAGTTGGACCATGCAGTCGTCGAAGTACCCGGGCCTCAACCCGAAGGGCGACTACAGCTACCTGTCCGAGGCGAACGTCATCAAGCAGACCGACGCCATGGCGGCCAAGCTGAAGAAGTACGGCTACGAGTACATCAACATCGACGCCGGCTGGTGGATGGACTGGTCCTGGAAGTCGCAGTTCGACCAGTACGGCCGGCAGAAGGCCGACCCGGAGCGCTTCCCCAGCGGCATGAAGGCCGTCGCCGACCGCATCCACGCCAAGGGCCTCAAGGCCGGCATCTACCTGCCGGTCGGCCTGGAGAAGGGGGCGTACAACGACGGCAAGAACCCGATCTGGAACGCCGAGGGCTGTACCACCGCCGACATCGTCTACGACGACCTGCGCACCACCAACGGCTGGGACAGCGCCTACAAGATCGACTTCTCTGATCCCTGCGCCCAGAAGTACATCGACTCCCAGGCGCAGATGTTCGCCGACTGGGGCTACGACTTCCTGAAGCTCGACGGCGTCGGCCCCGGCTCCTTCAAGAGCGGCGACAACTACAACAACGTCGCCGACGTGGCCGCCTGGCAGAAGGCCATCGCCACCGCGGGCCGCCCGATCCACCTGGAGCTGTCCTGGTCGCTCGCCTACAGCCACGTCGAGGACTGGAAGAAGTACTCCAACGGCTGGCGCATAGACACCGACGTCGAGTGCTACTGCAACACCCTGGTCACCTGGGAGAACTCGGTCGACGACCGCTGGGACGACGCCCCGGCCTGGACCGACCACGCCGGCCCCGGCGGCTGGAACGACCTCGACTCCCTCAACGTCGGCAACGGTGAGATGGACGGCCTGACCAAGGCCGAGCGGCAGAGCTACGCCACCCTGTGGGCGATCGCCAAGTCCCCGCTGTTCACCGGCGACGACCTCACCGAGCTCGACTCCTACGGCCTGTCGCTGCTGACCAACCGCGAGGTCATCGCGATCAACCAGCAGGACAACACCAGGCCCGCCGAGCCGGTCACCTCCGCCAACCCGCAGCAGGTGTGGGCGGCGAAGAACCCCAACGGCACCTACACCGTCGCGCTGTTCAACCTCGCCGACGCGCCCGCCTCGGTCACCGCGAACTGGTCGACCCTCGGCTTCACGGGCAAGGCCTCGGTGCGCGACAACTGGAACAAGGAGAACCTCGGCTCCTACACGGACAAGATCACCCAGGCGCTGCCCGCGCACGGCTCCCGGCTGTTCACCGTCACCCCGCGCGGCACGGCCCTGAAGTGGACCGGCTACGAGGCCGAGGCCGACACCAACACGCTGAGCGGCAATGCCTCCGTCGCCGACTGCTCCGCCTGCTCGGGCGGCAAGAAGGTCGGCAACCTCTACACCGGCGGCAAGCTGACCTTCAACGACATCACGGTCGCCAAGGCCGGCACCTACCAGGTCAGGGTCGCCTATGTCAGCGGTGACCCCCGCTCCATCGCCGTCTCGGCCAACGGCGGCGGTGGCACCTCGCACAAGTTCGCGTCCACGGGCGACTGGGGGACGACGAACAGCGTCTACGTGCCGGTGAAGCTGAAGGCCGGGGCCAACACGATCACGTTCGACAGCGGGACCGGCTACGCGCCGGACATCGACCGGATCGACGTACAGAAGTAGCCCTTCCGATCTCCTTCCGTCCTCCCCGCCGGGGGCCCGGCCCCGCACCGGGCCGGGCCCCCGCCCCAGACGCATCCGGAGCCGCAATGAACACCACCCCGAACGACCCGAGCAGAAGAACCGTCCTCTCCCTCGCCGGCACCGCCGGTCTCACGGCGGCCCTCGCCACGCTGCCCGCCTTCACCGCCTCCGCCGCTCCCGCCCGCCCCGCCGAGGACGCCGTGCTGCCCGCCGACGCCGCCAGGCAGCAGCTGTGGTGGCAGGCCCCCGGCGACGAGGGCTCGCTCATCGAACAGGGACTCCCGATCGGCAACGGCCGCCTCGGAGCGCTCGCGAGCAACGACCCCGGCCGCGAACTGCTGATGATCACCGACCTCACGATGTGGACCGGCGGTCTCAACGGCACCCTCGACAACGACGGCCAGTTCCCCTACGGCCGCGCCGACTTCGGTTCCTTCACGCTGCTCGCCAAGCTCGCCATCGACATCCCCGACCACGACCTCGGCGCTGTCAACGGCTACCGCCGCACCCTCGACCTCGCCCAGTCCCTGGTCACCAGCTCCTACGTCCGCTCCGGCGTCACCTACCGGCGCGAGATGTACGCGAGCCACCCCGACGACGTGATCGTCCTGCACTTCACCCAGAGCGGCGGCGGCCGCTACACCGGCTCGATCAGCCTCACCGGCACCCACGGCGAGACCATCACCGCCGCCGAGTCGTTCGGCGCCACCCTCGCCAACGGCCTGCGCTACGGCGCCGCCGTCAAGGCCCGCGGCAACGGCGGCAAGGTCACCGTCAACGGCACCCGCATCGACTTCTCCGGCTGCAAGGAACTCACCGTCGTCGTCAGCGCCGGCACCAACTACGCACCCGACGTCGAGAAGAACTACCGCAACCCCTCCCTCGACCCCGAGAAACTCGCCCGTACGAAGGTCCGCGACGCCCTCTCGGAATCGGCCGACTCCCTGCGCCGCACCCACATCGCCGACTACCGCAAGCTCTACGGGCAGATGGACCTCTCGCTCGGCACGTCCTCGGCCGAACAGCGCGCACTCGACACCTGGGAGCGCCTGCACGCGCGCGACCGCGACGACGTACCCGATCCCGAACTGGAAGTCGCCTACCTGCAGTTCGGCCGCTACCTCACGATCTGCGGCTCCCGCGACAGCCTGCCCCTGAACCTTCAGGGCGTGTGGCTCGACGGCAACGATCCGGACTGGATGGGCGACTACCACACCGACGTCAACATCCAGATGAACTACTGGATGACCGACCGGGCCGGCCTCTCCCAGTGCTTCGACGCCTTCACCGACTACTGTCTCGACCAGCTCCCGTCCTGGACCGAGCTCACCCAGAAGCACTTCAACGACCCGCGCAACCGTTTCCGCAACTCCAGCGGCAAGATCGCCGGATGGACGGTCGCCTTCTCCACCAACATCTACGGCGGCCTCGGCTGGTGGTGGCACCCCGCGGGCAACGCCTGGCTGTGCCAGAGCCTGTGGGAGCACTACGAGTTCACCCAGTCCCGCACCCACCTCGCGAAGATCTACCCGCTGCTCAAGGGCGCCGTGGAGTTCTGGGAGTCGCGGCTGCTCACCACGACCCTGCCGGGGACCTCGCGGGAGGTCCTCATCGCGGACAGCGACTGGTCGCCGGAGCACGGCCCCCAGGACGCCAAGGGCATCACGTACGACCAGGAACTGGTGTGGATGCTGTTCGGCTACTTCTGCATCGCGTCCGCCGAGCTGAAGCGTGACACCCGCTACGCGGACACCATCGCCGGCATGCGCAAGAAGCTGTACCTGCCGCAGGTCAGCCCCAAGACGGGCTGGCTGGAGGAGTGGATGTCGCCCGACAACCTCGGCGAGACCACCCACCGGCACCTGTCACCGCTGATCAACCTGTTCCCCGGCGACCGCATCCGCCCCGACGGCTCCACCCCCAAGGAGATCGTCGACGGCGCCACCGCGCTGCTCACCGCACGCGGCATGGAGAGCTTCGGCTGGGCCAACGCCTGGCGCAGCCTGTGCTGGGCCCGGCTCAAGGACGCCGACAAGGCCTACCAGCTGATCGTCAACAACCTCCGCCCGTCCGTCGGCGGCAGCAACGGCACGGCGTTCAACCTCTTCGACATCTACGAGGTGGAGAAGGGCCGCGGCATCTTCCAGGCAGAGGCCAACTGGGGCACCCCCGCGGCCATGCTGGAGATGCTGCTGTACTCCCGCCCCGGCCATCTGGAGCTGCTCCCGGCGCTTCCGGGCGCCTGGGCCGAGTCCGGTTCCGTCACCGGCGTCGGGGCGCGCGGCGGCTTTGTCGTCGACCTGCGCTGGAAGGACGGCAAGCCGACCTCGGTGAAGATCCGCAGCGTGGGCGGACGTACGACCGCCGTCGAGTTCGCGAGCCGCACCCGCACCGTCACGCTCAAGCCCGGCGGGTCCGTCACCCTGAAGGACTTCGACCGGTGAACCGCCGGATCGCGTCGGTGGGCGGGGCGCTCGCCATGGTGTGCGCCCTGATCGTCCCGTCCGGCCAGGCACTCGCGGCCGGCAGCGGGCAGTCGGCGGCGGCCAAGCACTCCGTCGTCACCTGGGGCGCCAGCGCCGACCGGCTCGGCGAGGGCGTCGCCGACCGGGCCTACCGGCTCGTCGTGCACACCAGCGTCGGCGGCGACAACGTGCGGATCCGGCTGTCCAACGCCTTCGGCGACCGGCCGGTGACCTTCGACAGCGTCTACGCCGGGCTGCAGAAGTCGGGTGCCGAACTGGTCCGCGGCAGCAACAAGCGGCTGACCTTCGACGGCGCCCGCTCGGTCACCGTCCCGGCCGGGCAGACGGTCTACAGCGACCCCCTGCCCGGCAGGCTGGCCGCCGAGTCCAACCTCGTCGTCAGCATCCACAGCCCGGACGCGGCGGGCCCCGGGACCGGGCACGGCATGGCCATGGCCACGTCGTACTTCACCCAGGGCGACCACACCGCCGAGGAGAGCGCCGCCAACTGGACCGGGACGACCGGCTCCTGGTTCTACCTCGACGCGGTCACCGTGCGGACCCGTTCCTCGGTCGGCGCGGTGGTCACGCTCGGCGACTCCATCACGGACGGCTGGCAGTCGTCGACGGACCTGAACCGCCGCTGGCCCGACTACCTCGCCCGCCGGCTGCGCACCTCCACCGCGACGACCGTCGAGGGCGTCGCCAACGAGGGCATCTCCGGCAACAAGGTGCTCGCCGACGGCGCCGGACAGAGCGCCCTCAACCGCCTGGACCGCGATGTCCTGTCCCACCCCGGGGTCCGGACCGTCTTCCTCTTCGAGGGCGTCAACGACATCAAGGCCCACACCGGCGTCACGGCCGAGGACATGATCGCGGGGTACCGGGAGATCATCGACCGCGTGCACGCGCGGGGCCTGTGCATCGTCGGCGCCACGGTCGGCCCCTTCAAGGGCTGGCCGGAGTGGGATCCGGCTGGGGAGGCCGTTCGGCAGGAGGTCAACGCGTTCATCCGGGACAGCGGCGAGTTCGACGCCGTGGCCGACTTCGACCGGGCTCTGCGCAGTCCCTACGACCCCGAGCGCATGCTCCCCTTCCTCGACAACGGCGACCACGTGCACCCCAACGACAAGGGCATGCAGGCCATGGCCGACGCGGTCGACCTCGCAAGCCTCGACTGCTCCTCGGCGTAGGGCATCGACCCAAACGGTGGCCTGGGCCGAGCCGGGCCGGCCGACGTCTGTTTGTGGGACCTCCGTCGATACCGCGCATGCCGCTCGCCGCGACCCCTTCGTTGTCCGGTTCGTCATGCGCGGTTCGGATCGGTTCAGCTCCGGTAGCTCCGCAGCTTCCGGTAGAGCGTGGCGCGGGCGATGCCCAGGGCCGCCGCGGTGCGAGCCTTGTTGCCGCCGTGGAGGCGCAGGGCGTCCAGGATGGCGGAGCGTTCGGCGTGCTCGATCGGACTGAGTGACCGGGGCGCCGGTCCCTCGCGCACAGGGTCCGGCAACTCGGCACGCCGGACAGGACCCATCGCTCGACGACGCTCGGCCACGGCCCGTACGAGCTGGGCGAGTTCGGTGACGTTTCCCGGCCACGAGTACTGCTCCAAGGCGCGCAACGCGTCCAGCGACCAGGAGAGGGGAGGTCGTCCCGGGGCCGGCCCTGGAGTCAGGTCTTGCACCAACTCCCTGATGTCATCCGGCCGTTCGCGTAGCGCCGGAAGCGTCACCGAGCGTGCCGCCAGGGTGTCCAGGAGCCGTTGGAGGCACGGACCTGGCGGCGCGCCAGGGGTGTAGGTGACCAGCAGGGGTGCACCCGGATGCGCGTCGAGCAGCGAATTCAGGGTCGCTGTGCCGGACTGTGCAAGCCGCTCGGCATGACGGATCAAGACCGGCTGACCGCCGGCCAACTCGTCGATCGGCAAGCGGAACTCGCCTTGCGCCGCATCCATGATCAAAGGGTTGGCGACCAGTTCTCGTGCGAGTGATGTCTTCCCGGTGCCGCGTTCCCCGATGAGGAGCAGGGGCTCGGGAGACCTGCTCAACTCCGTCGCGCGGCCGACCGCATGTCGCCACGGCACCGATCGCCCGGCCAGTCGCACGCCGGTGCGGAGGGCCGAAGTCGCGGCACATCGCCCCACCTCCTCCAGCACGGCCACTGCTCCGACAATCGATCCCAGATGGAACACCGGGTTAAGGGTCACCTGACAGTCCGTGCTGTCCCGGAGCTGGATGCGGTACGAGGTCGAAGTCGCCGTGTCGGCCGCCGCTTCGGCTCCCCCGTCAGAGCCCGACGTCACAGGCGGGACGACCACGGAGGCTTCGGCGGTATCTGGTCCCGACTTGCCCGATGCCGGCTCCGACAGCGCCCCGTGGCCCGATTTCCGCAGCAGGGCGACCGCGCTCCGCTCCAGGGCCTCCAGCCCCTCCGGCGACAGTAGCTGTCCCGCGGCCTCGCTGACGAGCCGGTTGAGACCGTCGACCGCGACGACCGCGCGTACCCGCTCCTGTGCGGCCCGTAGATACGCGTCCAGCAAAACCCGCTCGACAACCCGTGAGCGTGACAGGAGTTCCGCCTCGACGGCGATCGCCGCGGCCTCGGCGAGCGGAGCCGCTGGATGGGAGCCGCACTCGACGCACGGGCGGGAGGTCACCGTGACCGTGCCCAGTACCTTCGAGGTCCCCGCCGCCCGTATCGGCACGCTGACCGCGGACATGTCCTGCCACAGATCGAGGAAGTGCTCAGGACCGTGCACCTCGGCGCGGCGGCGGGTGCGAAGTGCGAGGGCCGCGCTGTTGTGGCCGACCACCTGTTCGGAGAGATCCAGGCGACGGAGGCCGTAGCGCGCGCATCCCGTGGACCACAGCACCCGCAACGCCCCATCGGTGAGTACAAGGGACGCCTGGCCCGTACTGACGGTGGGTGCGATGCGATCGAGGACGGGCCGGGCGGTGGCCAGCAGGTGGGATTCGGGCGCTCGTACGCAATGCGGGGGCACATCCGGGGCCGGGTCTGCCACATCGTGCCGCACACCGAAGAACCGGGCGCGCTTCCACGCGGCGACGATTTCTTGCGGTACTTCGTCGGGCAGTTCACGCCCCGCGAGGAAGAGCTCGCGTGCCCTGCGCAGCGAAGCGAGCGCGGGCCGGACGGCGGAGTGCTCTGTGGTGGCCATGACGGCAGCCACCCTACCCACGACGGTTGAACAGGCAACGACTGCCCCGCGTCTTCCCCACCAGACGGCCGACGCACTGTCTCTTATGACGCACTGTCTCTTATTGAGACACCCACGCTCCCGCCTGCCCGTACACGATCTTGGAAGGACGGCCGCTGTTCTCATTCCCAGGAGCGTTACCCGTGCACACCGTCGAGCCCGATGTCGTGACCGATGTGCTGATCGTCGGCAGTGGCCCGGCGGGCGCCTCCGCCGCGCTCGCCCTGAGCACCTACGGCGTACCGAACATCGTCGTCACCCGCTACGCGAGCCTCGCCGACACGCCCCGGGCGCACATCACCAATCAGCGCACCATGGAGGTGCTCCGGGACCTCGGCGTGGAGCAGGAGGTCGTGGCGAAGGCCACGCCTCAGCACTTGATGGGCAACACGACCTTCTGCACCAGCCTGGCCGGTGAGGAGCTCGGCCGGGTGCGCTCCTGGGGCAATGACCCCCTGGTGCAGGCCGCGCACGAGCTGGCCAGTCCCACCCGGATGTGTGACATGCCCCAGCACCTCATGGAGCCGGTGCTCGTCGACGCGGCGGTCGCGCGCGGCACGCAGCTGCGTTTCAGCACGGTCTACAAGTCCTTCGTCCAGGACGCCTCCGGTGTGACGGTCACCGTCGAGGACCGGCTGCGCGGCGACGAGTACACGATCCGCGCCCGGTACCTCATCGGCGCGGACGGCGGCCGCTCACAGGTCGCCGAGGACGCCGCGCTGCCCATGGGCGGCCAGATGGGCGTGGCCGGCAGCATCAACATCGTCTTCGACGCGGATCTGACCAGGTACACCGCCCATCGGCCGTCCACCCTCTACTGGGTGCTCGCCCCGGGCGCCACCGTCGGCGGTATCGGCGCGGGCCTGGTGCGCTGCGTCCGGCCCTGGAACGAGTGGCTGATCGTGTGGGGCTACGACGTCACCGCCGGCGCCCCCGACCTGACCACCGAGTACGCGGAGTCCGTCGTCCGCCAGCTGGTCGGCGACGACGACGTGCCGGTGACCATCAAGTCGTCCTCGGCCTGGACCGTCAACGAGATGTACGCGGAGACGTACTCCAACGGCCGTGTCTTCTGCGCCGGGGACGCCGTGCACCGCCACCCGCCGTCCAACGGCCTCGGCTCCAACACCTCCATCCAGGACGCCTACAACCTGGCCTGGAAGCTCAAACTCGTCCTCGACGGCACGGCCTCCCCGAAGCTGCTCGACACCTACACCGCCGAACGCGCCCCGGTCGGCAGGCAGATCGTCACCCGCGCCAACAAGTCCATCGGCGAGACCGCCCCGATCTTCGAGGCGCTCGACGGGCTCTCCCCGCAGACCCCCGAGCAGCTGTGGGCCAACATCGCCGCCCGCAAGGAGGACACCGAGGCGGCCCAGAAGCAGCGGGCGAAGCTGCGTGAGGCGATCGCGTTCAAGGTGTACGAGTTCAACGCGCACGGCGTCGACCTCAACCAGCGCTACGCCTCCACCGCGATCGTCCCCGACGGCACCGACGATCCCGGCTTCGACCGCGACCCCGAGCTGTACCACCAGCCCACCTCCCGCCCCGGCGCCAAGCTCCCGCACGCCTGGCTCACCTCGGGCACGCGCACCCTGTCGACGCTCGACACCGTCGGAAAGGGCCGCTTCACCCTGATCACCGGGATCGGCGGCGCGGACTGGGTGCGCGCCGCCGAAGCCCAGGACCTGAAGATCGCCACCGTCGTCATCGGCCCCGGCCAGGAGTACGAGGACCCGTACGGGGACTGGGCGATGCTGAGCGAGGTGGCCGACGGAGGCGCGCTGCTGGTACGCCCGGACGGCTACGTCGCCTTCCGGCACGCGACGGCGGCAGCTTCCGGCGAGGACGCCGAGCGAGTGCTGACCGAGGCGGTGCGGCGGATCCTCGGACAGGTCTGACGGGAAGGGTCCATCCGTGACCACCGAATTCACCACGCACATCACCAAGGCCGTGGTCGACAGCCTCCAGGGCACGGCCGACCCCCGGCTGCGCGAACTGCTCACCGCTCTCACCCGCCACCTGCACGCCTTCGTGCGTGAGACCGAGCCGACCATGGCGGAGTGGGAAGAGGCGATCGACTTCCTGACGGCGACCGGGCAGACCTGCACGGACACCCGGCAGGAGTTCGTCCTCCTGTCGGATGTTCTGGGCGTCTCGATGCTCGTCGAAACGATCAACAGCGACGGTCGCGGGGACGTGACGGAGTCGACCGTGCTCGGCCCCTTCCACATGACCGAGTCCCCGGTGCGTGAACTCGGCGCGAACATCGACCTGATCGGCAGCGGCAAGGCGTGCGTGGTCAGCGGGCGCGTGCTGTCCCGGGACGGCACCCCGCTGCCCGGCGCGGTCCTCGACGTCTGGCAGGCGAACGACCAGGGGTACTACGACGTGCAGCAGCCGGATGTCCAGCCTGCGGGCAACGGGCGCGGGCTGTTCACGGCGGACTCAGAGGGCCGCTTCTGGTTCCGGACGTGCGTGCCGAGCCCGTACCCGATCCCCACGGACGGTCCCGTCGGAGATCTGTTGCGCGCGACCGGCCGACACCCCTACCGTCCGGCCCACATCCACTTCATCGCCTCCGCCGAAGGACACACCCCCGTCACGACGCACATCTTCGTGGCCGGCAGCGAACACCTCCACTCGGATGCCGTGTTCGCCGTCAAGGAGAGCCTCGTCCAGGACTTCACCGAGACCGACGACCCGTCCCTTGCGCAGGAGTTCGGCACTCCGAACCCGTTCCGGCTCGCGCGTTTCGACCTCGTACTCAATCCGGAGCCGTCGTGAGGGAGTTCACCTACGACGCTCAGCCCATGCGGGTCGTCCTGCGGCCCGGATCCTCCATCACGGCGACTCCGCAGGAGGCCGAACGCCTTGGACTACGACGGTTGTTGGTGATCAGCGGCCCGCGCGGGGCGGCGACGGCTCGGGACGTGGCGGACGCGCTGGGCGGCTCCTGTGTCGGGCTGCACGCCGAGGCGCGTATGCACGTGCCCGCCGAGACCGCCGACCGGGCCGTCGAGGTGGCGCGCGCCGCCGGGGCCGACGGCTGCGTGGCCGTTGGCGGCGGCTCCGCGATCGGCCTCGCCAAGGTGATCGCGCTGCGCACCGGCATGCCGCTGATCGCCGTGCCGTCGACGTACGCCGGCTCGGAGATGACCCCGGTCTGGGGTCTGACCGAACACGGCGCCAAGCGCACCGGCCGCGACCCGTCGGTCCTGCCACGCTGTGTCGTCTACGACCCCGAGCTCACCCTCTCCCTCCCGGTGGGCAACTCCGTGACCAGCGGCATCAACGCGGTGGCACACGCGGCCGAGGCCCTGTACGCGCCGGACGCCTCGCCGCTGGTGTCGCTGATGGCGGAGGAGGGCGCACGAGCCATGACGGAAGCCCTGCCCGCAGTGGCGGCCGACCACCGGAACCTGGACGCGCGCGGCCGCGCCCTCTACGGGGCCTGGCTCTGCGGGGCCGCGCTCGGCGCGACCACCATGGGCCTGCACCACAAGCTGTGCCACGCCCTCGGGGCGCCTTCGGCCTGCCGCACGCCGCGACCCACAGCGTGGTCCTGCCGTACGCCCTCGCCCACAACGCGCCCGCCGCACCCGAGGCCATGGCGGCACTCGGCCGAGCCCTGGGCACCGATGACGCCCCGTATGCCCTGTGGGAACTGGCAGGCCGCCTCGGCGCACCCCGCTCCCTGGCCGAACTCGGCCTCAGGGAAGCCGACCTGGTCGTGGCAGCACGCGCGGCAAGCAATCACCCGTACCCCAACCCACGGCCGATCACCGCGACAGGCGTCCTGGACGTACTGAGAGCCGCCTACCAAGGCGATCGGCCGTCGGGACCTCTGTGACCGCCCCGCCGGCGGGCAGCCCGCCGGCCCGCCTCCCACCAAGACTGAAAGGTGAAACCATGCCCCTCGGACTGTTCCGGCGGCGACTCAACCATCCCTCCGAAGGCGCAGCAGGCCTCGCGCTTCCGGTCCCGGCCGGCGCGGGGGTCGTCGTTCGCGAGGTACTGGACCCGGTGAACCAGGCCCTGGGTTCGGCCGAGGTGACGGTGACGGAACTCACCAGCCACCGTGTCGCGGCGCGCGGCATCACCGACCCGTACGGCTTCTTCATGGCCGTCCTGCCACCGGGCGACTACAGCCTGATGATCATGGCTGAAGGGCTGGAACCGCACCGCGAGACCATCGAAGTCGTCGCGGACACCCGACCGTCCCCGCAACGCGTCTGGCTTCAACTGGGCCGGCAGGCCGAACTCCCCGTCCCCGGAACCTGGCTCTTCGACCCGCCGCACACAGCGATCCGGTTCATCGCCAAGCACGTCGGCATGGCCCATGTGCACGGCCGCTTCGAACGTTTCCAGGGCGGGATCGAGGTCACCCAGGAGATGTCCGACTCCCGCGTCCATGTGCGCATCGACGCGTCCAGCATCAACACCGGCAACAAGACCCGTGACACGCACCTGCGTTCCGCCGACTTCCTCGACGTGGACCAGTTTCCGTACATCGATTTCACCAGCACGCGCTTCGCCTACCGAGGCGGCAGCAAGTGGTCGCTCCTGGGCACCCTGACCATGCACGGCGTGAGCCGGTCGGTGTCGCTGGACACGAACTACCTCGGCATGGTCAACGGCGGCTACGGCGAGGAACTGCGCTGCGCCGCCCTGGCCAAGGCCGAACTGCACCGGGAGGACTACACGCTCAACTGGCGCTCCATGCTGGCGCGCGGCATCGCGGTCGTCGGCCCGATGGTCCAGCTGGAGCTGGACGTCCAGGCGATGTACCGCACACACGACACACCGACGCCGCCGCAGTAACCGTCCTTCAAGCACTGACATGGGGGCTACCCGCACACCCCGCCCCCGAACTATGCAGTCCCACCACTTGTGCGCCTGACCTGCATCTTTCTACGGTGTCCCGACACGTACCCGTCCCCACCGCACCCTGCTCGACGAATGGGCCTACCACCGGCCCTACACCTCAGACGCCGAACGCCAGGCAGCGTTTCCCAACTGGCTGCACTGGTACAACTACCACCGACCCCACACCGGCATCAGCGGCCACACCCCAGCCAGCCGCGTCACCAACCTCCCCGGACAACACACGGCGAACGGCCGAGGAGGTTCGCTACGGCATCACTCGTCGTTGACCCAGCGCATCAGCCGTTGCAGCGGGTAGAAGCCGTCGTGGGAGAGGCCCGGTGGCATGCCGCCCGCCCTGCCGAGCGAGACCACGCGCTGTACTCCGGCGCAGGCGAGGGCGTCGCGCAGGTCCGCCTTGCGGGCGTCGGGGTAGACGCCGGCCGTCTGTGTGGCGACCCCGGCGTGGGCGACGGCTTCGGTGAGGTCGTCGACCGGGACGACGTTGACGATCTTTCCGTCGGGGTGAAAGTCCACCGGTTCCGGCGAGCGGACGACCAGGCCCCGGCCGTCGTACCCGCCCCACACCCGGTACGTCGGTCAGCAACCGGGTCTCCCCGGGCCGCGCGAAGACCTCGGCGTGCCACCGGAAGCCGTCGACGGAGCGCATCGGGCCACTCGCGGGTGCGAGCAGGTAGCCGCCGCGCGTGGGCTTCGGCGGGAGCGGGTCGGGCCGGCAGGTGAGGTGCTCCAGGATGTCGCGCAGGAAACCCAGGTCGCTCGCGTCGCAGTTGAGGAAGGAGACCTTCCCGGACGTGCCGCTGGTGATGTACGGGCGGTGGCCGGCGGCCGTGACGCGGTCGGTTCACTCGTCGATGTCGCGTACGCCGTCGATGTCGACGTCGTCCGGTTCCACCACGGACACGGTCGTGTACCAGCGCAGGAGCCGGTCCCAGCGGCCGGCGGTGATGAGGGAGACGGGGTACGACTTGTAGCTGGTGTGGGAGAACAGCAGCGGCACGAGGTCGCCGAGACCGGTGATCTCGTGCACGCCGGTCTCCGCCGCCCGGGTGCGCAGCAGCGGGATGCGCTCGCGATGGGCAACGCAGGTCTCGCGGGCTGCTTCGAGTTGCAACTCCCTGATGTCTTGCGCCGGTTGGTCGAAGGGGTCGGTGGACCGGACGAGGGATCGGATCTGTTCGCGTGTGCTGGGCGCAGCACCCACCTCAATCGGTAGTGGCCGTTGTCTTCTCGGCGAGGTAGGACGACTCGATCGCGTCCAGGCTGCCGCGCAGCTCCTTCGGGGTGCCGGTCAGGGTGACGCGGCCGCGGTGCAGGACGTACACGCGGTCCGCGATGTCCAGCACCTTGCGCACGTGCTGTTCGACCAGCAGCGCGCCCAGGCCGCCGTCGGCCGCCTCGCGTACGGCGCGCAGGAGGCGGTCGACCACGAGCGGGGCGAGACCGAGCGACAGCTCGTCCGCGAGGAGCAGTCGGGGTCGGCGGCCCAGCGCGCGGGCCAGGGACAGCATCTGCTGCTCGCCGCCGGACAGCATGCCCGCGCCGGTCTTCAGACGTTTCTCCAGTTCGGGGAAGAGCTCCAGGGCCTGATGGGTCGTCACGCGGCCGACCCGCAGGTTGTCGGCGGTGTCGAGCCGGGTGAAGACGGCACGTTCACCGACGTAGGCCAGGCCCTGGCGGGCACGCCGGTGCAGCGGTGCGCGCCCGCTCCCGCCCAGCCAGCACACCTCGCCGCCCATCGGGGGGAGGTCGCCGGAGAGCGCCCTGAGGGTCGTGGTCTTGCCCGCGCCGTTGGGGCCGAGCAGGGCGACGACCTCGCCGGGCCGGACCTCCAGGTCGAGGTCGCGGACGACGGGTCGGGTGCCGTATCCGGCGGCGAGGGCACGGGCTTCGATCAGGGGTGATCCGGTGTCACGCACGGACGTTCTCCTTAGATCTACTTGGACCTCCTTCGGTGTCCTCCGGTCAGCCGGCCGACGTCAGCACCTTGCGGACGTCGACGAAGGTCGATCCCTCCTTCGCCCACTCGATCTTCCCGTCCCGGATGGTGAGTTCGGTGGCGGTCGTGTTGTGGATGCGGTTCAGCCCCTTCATGGGCAGGGCCGCCGAACCCTTCCAGGTCAGGGGCGGAGTCAGACCGCCGGTGTCGATGCCCGAGGTGGTGTTCAGCTCCTGGACGAGCGCCTTGGACGAGATCGTCGGCAGCGTCTTGGCCGCTTCGGTGAAGACCGTGAAGGCCACCCACGTCGTCTCGTTCGCGCCGTTGCTGGTGTCGATGTCCGTGCCGTCGGCGGCCTCGACGAAGGCCTTCCATGCCTGGTCGGAGACCGGCGGGTAGTAGCCGGTGATCGCGGCGCCCTCCAGCGGGCTGCCGCTGCCACCCGTGGTCTCGGCCAGTTCCGGGGTGAGGTTGCCGACGACGCTGCCGAGTTCGGTCTTCGCGCCGGACTGGACGTAGGACTTCACGAACAGGTCGGAGTGCGTGCCCAGGATGACGCTCACGCAGTCGCTGTCCTTGGTCGCGGCGGCGACCTGAGGGGCCAGGTCGGTGGCCGTGACCGGCACCTTGAGGTCCTTGGGCGCGGCCCCGCCTGCGGACGTCGCGCCGAGGGTGAGGAACTGGGCGACGATGGCGGCGGCGGCCACGTCGTACCGCACCCCGGAGATCTTCTCGCAGCCCTCCTCCACCAATTGCCGCCCGTGTGCCGCGAACACCGTCGGAGTGCCGCCGTTGACCGGGAAGGACAGCGGGTTGGAGAACTCCGCGGCGGAGACGCCGGTGCCGCCGATGTACGGGATGCCGGCCTTCTGCAGGATGGGCATGTAGCGGTCACCGGCGAGGCTGTACGAGCCCACCACCGCGACCACCTTCTCGGCGACCGCCTGCTGCGCGCACTTCTCCGCCTCGGCGGGGTCGTTCTTCTCGTTGCAGGTGAGCACCTTCAGCGGGGCGCCCTTGATCCCGCCGTTGGCGTTGATCCACTTCTCGTAGGCCTGGGCGGTCGCCCGGACGCCGGGCTGGGCGCTGCCCTGGGTGTCCTCGGGGTTCCAGACCATCACCTTGACCGGAGTGCCTTTCAGGGCGGAGCTCTCCGTCGTGCTGCTGGACGCCTCTCCCCCGCATCCGGCGGCCAGCAGGGCTCCGGTCACCGCGAGACAACTCGCTGCGGCACTTCTGCGTCGGCGTGAGTCGTTCATGATCCCTCCGCGGGGCTCGTCATCGAGATGCCGAACAGGATGGGGTGCGTTTTTGGGTTAGTGAAGTACTCTCGGCACAATTATTTAAATAAATGCGCTGTCTCGCTCTCGCCTCCGGGAGGATCCCGATGGACGACATCCTGCGCTTCGCACTGCTGGGCCTGGGGCTCGGCGCCCTGTACGCCCTCACCGCGCACGGCATCGTGCTGGTCTACCGGGGCTCGGGCGTGCTCAACCTCGCCCACGGCGCGATCGGGATGGCCGGCGCCTATGTGCAGTGGGAGCTCGCCGCCCGGCACGATGTCCCGTACTGGCCCGCCACCGTGTGCGGGGTGCTCGCCTCCGCCCTGCTGGGCGTGCTCACGCATCTGCTGGTGCTGCGCCCGCTGCGCCGGGCGTCCACACTTGCTCGGCTGGTCGGCACACTGGCGGTGTTCATCGTGCTCACCGCCATCGCCGTCAAACGCTACGGCGACAGCCTGCAGCTGGTGCCGGGCAAGCTGCCCACCGACCTGCTGACGATCGCGGGGGCGACGGTCTCCGAGGACCGTGTCTGGCTGCTCGGCATCGCGGTCGCCGTCACCGCGGTGCTCCATCTCCTCTACAGGCGGACCCTGTTCGGGCTGGGCACCACGGCGGTCGCGGAGAACGAGCGTGCCGCCGCCTCGCTCGGCTGGTCCCCCGACCTGATCGCGACCGGCAACTGGGCGCTGGGCTCCGCGCTCGCGGGACTGACGGGCATCCTGATCGTGCCGGTCATCGGACTTTCGGTGTCCGGGCTGACGACTCTCCTGCTCAGCGCGCTGGCCGCCGCCCTGGTCGGCAGGTTCTCCTCCTTCCCCGTCACCCTGGCGGGCGGTCTGGTCATCGGCATCGTGCAGTCCGAACTGACCCGCTTCGGCTCCGACGTCACCGGTCTCGCCGCGTCGGTGCCCTTCCTCTTCATCGCCCTGGTGCTGGTCGCGCGCGGCCGAGCGCTGCCGCTGCGCGGCACGTTCCTGGACCGCCTGCCCGCGCTGGGCACGGGAAGGGTGCGCCCCGTCGCGGTGGCTGTCGCCGTCGTGGTCGGACTGCTGCTGGTGAGCCTCGCGACACCGCTGTGGGCGGACGCGATCACCAACACCCTGGTGCTGTCGCTGATCCTGCTGTCGATCGTCGTGGTCACCGGCTACGCCGGCCAGGTGTCCCTCGCCGCCTACGCCCTCGCCGGAACCGGCGCCTTCATCGCCGGGCACACGGCGGCCGACTGGGGATGGCCCTTCGAACTCGCCCTGCTGGCAGGCGTGTTGGGCACGGTACCGATCGGCCTGCTGTTCGCCCTCCCGGCGGTCCGCACCCGTGGTGTCAACCTCGCGATCATCACCCTCGGCCTCGGCACCACCCTGGAGGCGATGGTCTTCCAGAACACCGACCTGTCGACGACCCCCGGCAGCGACGGCATCGCGGTGGGCCATCAGACGCTCTTCGGGATCAGCGTCTCCGGAGTCGATCACCCGCAGCGGTACGCCGCGGTGGTGCTCGTGCTGTTCGTGATCGCCGCGCTCGTGGTCGCCAACGTGCGCCGCAGCCGCACCGGCCGCCGGCTCGTCGCCGTACGGGCGAACGAACGGGCCGCCGCCGCCCTCGGCATCGACGTCCGCGCCGCCAAGCTCTACGCCTTCGGCCTGTCCGCCGCCATAGCCGCGCTCGCCGGAGTGCTCACCGGTTTCCGCTCCACCTCGGTGGTGCTGAGCGACTTCGCGTCCTTCGACTCCATCACGGCGCTCGGGCTCGCGGTCATCGGCGGTGTCGGTTTCCTCGTCGGCCCGCTGTTCGGCGCGACCTTCGCCGCGGGCACGGTGGGCGCACGGTTCGGGGACCTGGTGCTGCCCGGGCTGAGCGAGTGGATGCCGCTGATCGGCGGGATCATCCTGGTGCTGACGCTGGTGGGCAACCAGGACGGCATCGGGAAGGGCGTCGGCCGGCAGGCGGAGAGCGTCCGGCGCAGGCTGTCGCCGAAGCGTGCCGAGGTCACGGCCGCGACGGCTTTGCCGGAAGAGGCAGCCGTGCCCCGAGCCGCGCCACTCCCCCTCCAGGTACGGGACTTGACCGTGCGCTACGGCGGTGTCGTCGCCGTCGACGGGCTCTCGCTGGACGTCGAGCCCGGCCAGGTCGTCGGTCTCATCGGTCCCAACGGCGCCGGCAAGACCTCCGCCATCGACGCCGTCACCGGATTCACCCGGGCCGCGGCCGGCCGGGTGCGCCTCGGGGAGCGGGAGGTGACCGGGATGCCGGTGCACCGGAGGGCCGCGGCCGGGCTGAGCCGGTCCTTCCAGTCGCTGGAACTGTTCGAGGACATGACGGTCCTGGACAACCTGTACGCGGCCTGCGACCGGCCCGGCAGGTGGGCGTACGTCATGGATCTGATCCGGCCCGGCAACCGTCCGCTCCCCTCCCATGTGCTCGTCGCCGTGCGGGAGTTCGGACTCCAGGACAGTCTGGACCGGCCCGTGGGCGACCTGTCGTACGGGGAGCGGCGGCTGCTGGCCATCGCCCGCGCGGTGGCGGCCTCGCCGTCCGTGCTGCTCCTCGACGAACCGGCCGCGGGGCTCTCGGACGACGAGACACGGGAGTTGGCCCACCTGGTGCGGCGGCTCGCCGAGGAGTGGGGCATGGGGGTGCTGCTGGTCGAGCACGACGTCGACATGGTGATGAGCGTCTGCGACCAGGTCGTCGTGCTGGACTTCGGGCACCGGATCTGCGCGGGTACGCCGGAGGAGGTGCGGCGCGATCCGGCGGTGCGGGCGGCCTACCTGGGCGACCTCGAGCCGGAGGCGCTGGCCTGAGAGCGCCTCACGCGTCCCGCAGGTCGGCGACGTACGGCTGGTGGGCCAGCAGGCCGCCGTCGACCCGCAGGGTGTGGCCGGTGATGAAGGAGGACTCGTCGGAGGCCAGGAAGACGACCGCCGACGCGACGTCCTCCGGCCGGCCGAGGCGCGGGGTGAGGTGGTGGCGCAGCATCGCCTCCCGGATCGCCCCGTGCGCCGAGCCGGCGCTCGCCGGCGTGACGATGAATCCCGGCGCGACGGCGTTGCAGCGGATGCCCTGTTTGCCGTACTGGGTCGCGACGTACTGCGTGAGGTTGAGGAGCGCGGCCTTGGAGGCGCCGTACGCGGGATTGCGCAGGTCGCCCGCGAGGCCGGAGCCGGAGGAGGTGTTGATGATCGAGCCGCCGCCGCGGGCGATCATGTGCGGGACGGCCGCCTGGACGGCGACCATGGTCCCGCGCAGGTTGATCCGCATCGTGTCGTCCCAGACCGCCGGATCGGCGTCCACGACGGCGAGGTCCTGACGGGCCGCCAGATGGGTGGCGGCCGCGTTGTTGTGCAGGATGTCGAGTCCGCCGTACGTCTCTACCGCCGCGGCCACCAGGGCCCGTACGCTGTCGACGTCACCCAGGTCGAACCCGACCGCCGTGGCGGAGCCTCCGGCGGCGCGGATCTCCTCCGTGACCGCCTTGGCTCCGTCGGGGTCGAGGTCGGCGACGACCGTGTGCGCGCCCTCCGCCGCGAGGCGGCGTGCGGTGGCCGCGCCGATGCCGGAGGCGGCCCCGGTGACGATCGCGACCTTCTCCTCGAGTCGTCCCATGGCCGAACCGCCTTTTCTACTCGGTGAGTTGACTGCCGACGACGGAGACGAAGGAGACGCACTCGCCCGGTCCGCCGCCGAGATTGTGGGTCAGGGCGAGCGAGCGCCCCTCGGCCACGGACTTCACCGTCCGCTCGGGCGGTGCCTCGCCCCGCAGTTGGAGCCAGGCCTCGAACATCATGCGCAGGCCCGAGGCGCCGATGGGGTGGCCGAAGGCCTTGAGGCCGCCGTCCGGGTTGACCGGCAGCGCGCCGTCCAGGTCGAAGGCTCCGCCGGCGACGTCCTTCCATGCCTGGCCGCGCTCGGCGAAGCCCAGGTCCTCCATCAGGACCAACTCGGTGGGCGTGAAGCAGTCGTGGACCTCGGCGAGGGCGAGTTCGGTGCGCGGGTCGGTGATGCCCGCCTGCCGGTAGGCCTCCTGGGCGGAGGCGACGACCTCCGGGAAGGTGGTGAAGTCGTACTCGGGGTCGATCAGCCCGTCCGCCGGGCCTGCGACGAAGGACAGCGCCTTCACGAAGATCGGCCTGTCGGTGTACTTGTGGGCGTCCTCGGCGCGTACGACGATCGCGGCGGCCGAGCCGTCGGAGACACCGGAGCAGTCGAAGACGCCGAGCATGCCCGCGACGATCGGCGCCGACCGGATCCGCTCCTGCGGAACCTCCTTGCGGAACTGGGCGCGGGGGTTGCGGGCTCCGTTGACGTGGTTCTTCCAGGCGATGCGGGTGATGACGTCCTTTATCTCCTCGTCGGAGAGGCCGTACTTGGCGGCGTAGGCGGGGGCGAGGAGAGAGAAGTTGGCCGGGGCGGTGATCTCGCCGCGGCTGTCGTCGCCGGCGCCCGGAATCGCGGTGCCGGACAGCCCGGACATGCCCGAGTCCTTGAGCTTCTCCACGCCGACCGCCATCGCCACGTCGTACGCCCCGGAGGCGACCGCGTAGCAGGCGTTGCGCAGGGCCTCGGAGCCGGTGGCGCACATGTTCTCGACGCGGGTGACCGGCTTGTTGGGCAGGTGGAGCGCCCGGCTCAGGGTCAGCCCGGACACTCCGGAGGCCTGGGTGCCGAACCAGAACGCGTCGATGTCGTCGAGGGTGACGCCTGCTGAGGTCACGGCCTCGCCGACGGCGTCCACCAGCAGGTCGTCGGCCGAGCGGTTCCAGTGCTCGCCGAAGGGCGTGCAGCCCATGCCGACGATCGCGACCCGGTCCCGGATTCCGTGCGAGCTCATCCGCGTGTCTCCTCGGTCTCGCCCGTGCGCAGCGGCCGGGCCTTCCAGAAGTAGTTGTGGACGCCGGCGGCCGTGACGGTGCGCCGGAACGTCATCTCCACCCGGGCGCCGATGACGGCGTCGGCCTCGGTCGCGTCGGTCAGCTGGCAGCGGAAGCGGCCGCCGCCGTCGTAGTCGACGACCACGACGAGCATCGGCGGGCTGGGGGTGTGCGCCAGCCGGTCCACGGTGAAGGTGGCCACCGTCGCGCGCACGTGCTCCATCGGCTCGTCGGTCATCGCGTCGACGCTCCGGCAGGAGGTGCACACCCGGTCCGGTGGCAGGTGCCGGGTCCCGCACTTCTCGCAACGGGACGCGACGAAGCCGTACTTCCAGCTCGTGCGGCGGTGTGCGGGCGGGGCGTAGGGCGGTTCGGGGTCCGGGCGGCGGGGCGGCTCGCGGTCGAGCAGGCCTCGCCAGGAGAGGTAGGTGGCGTACGGCATCGGGGCGCCGCCCGCGGCGATCTGGGCGGCGACCGGGCGGGCGCTGCGGTGGGCCGGGAGCGCGTCGGTGGTGCGCAGGAGCAGGACTCCGGCGCCGTCGCCGAGCACGACGAGGGCGATGATCTCGCCGGGTGCCGCGCGGTCGAGGACGTCGGCGAGGAGGAGTCCGGGCTGGGCGGTGCCGGCGTTGCCGATCGTCCCGCTGAGGTCGGGGGTCACGGCTTCGGGCCTGGCGCCGGCCGCGCGCCGTACCGCCGTGCACGCGCGCGTGTGCAGGCCGGAGACGACGAGGTGGTCGATCGCCTCGCGCTTCACACCCGCCTGGTCCAGGGCGGCGGCGAGCGCCTTGTCCGCGAGTGACACGTAGATCTCCTCGGCGAAACGCTCCTCCCAGACGCGGGAGGCGGGGGCGCCGGGCAGGCGCCAGCGGTCGAGGATCTCGTCGCTGACGGTGTCGTGGGCGAGGAGTTCCGCGATGACCGGGGCACCGTTGCGGTGTCCGCCGAAGACGAAGGCCGCCGCTCCGTCGCCGCCCGCGGCCTCGTCGGCGCCGCCGGGCAGACCGGTGCGCAGGTCCGCGAGGACCGTCAGGGTCGGCACCGGCGAGCGGGCGGCGCTGACCAGCGCGCCGAGGCCGGAGCGCACGGATCCGGCCATGTCGGCGGCGAGCACGTGCTCGTCGAGCCGGAGCGCGGCGTGGACGGCGGTCGCGTTGGTCTTGTCCAGGTAGGCGGGTGCGGCGGTGGCGAGGAAGAGCTGGCCGATACGGGGGCGCAGGCAGTCCCGGGCCAGGGCGAGGCGGGCCGCCTCGACAGCCATGGAGGTGGTGTCCTCGTCGTAGCCCGCGACCGCGCGGGTGCCGCGTCCCGCCGGGGTGCCGAGCGTGGCGGCCACATCGGCGCGGGCGAGGCGGTGGTACGGCACGTAGGCGCCGTAGGCGATGAGTCCGGCCATGTCAGCGTCCTCCCTGGGCGGTGTGTTCGAAGATCGCGGCGAGGCCCTGGCCGCCGCCGAGGCACATGGTCTCCAGGCCGTAGCGGGCCTGGCGGCGGTCGAGTTCGCGCAGCAGGGTGGCGAGGATACGGCCGCCGGTCGCGCCGACGGGGTGGCCGAGCGAGATGCCGGAGCCGTTGACGTTGAACCGCTCGAAGTCGGCCTCGGTCAGGCCCCATTCGCGGGTGCAGGCCAGCACCTGCGCGGCGAAGGCCTCGTTGAGTTCGATCAGGTCGATGTCGGCGAGCTTGAGGCCCGCCCGCTCCAGGGCCTTGGCGGTGGCGGGTACGGGGCCGATGCCCATGGTCTCCGGCGGTACGCCGACGACGGCCCAGGAGACCAGGCGGGCGAGGGGGCGCAGACCGAGTTCGGCGGCGCGTTCGGGGTGCGTGACGATGCAGATCGCCGCGCCGTCGTTCTGGCCGCTGGCGTTCCCGGCGGTGACTGTCGCCTCGGGGTCCTGGCGGCCGAGTACGGGCCGGAGCCCCGCCAGTTTCTCCAACGAGGAGTCAGGGCGCGGGTGTTCGTCCGTTTCGATGACGGTCTCCCCCTTGCGGGTCCGCACCGTGACGGGGACGATCTCGTCGGTGAAGCGGCCCTCTTGCTGGGCGGCGACGGCCTTCTCGTGGGATCGCAGGGCGAGTTGGTCCTGCTCCTCGCGCGGGATGCCGTACTCGCGGCGCAGGTTCTCGGCCGTCTCCAGCATGCCGCCCGGCACCGGGTGGTTGACGCCGCCTGAGGTGACCCGGCCGCGGGCCAGCCGGTCGTGCAGCATGGTGCCCGCGCCGCGTACGCCCCAGCGGGCGTCCGTGGTGTAGAACTCGGCCTGGCTCATGGACTCCACGCCCCCGGCGAGGACGAGGTCGCTCGCGCCGGTCTGCACCTGCATGGCGGCGGTGATGATCGCTTGGAGCCCGGATCCGCAGCGGCGGTCGATCTGCAGGCCCGGGACCTCGACGGGCAGTCCGGCGTCCAGGGCGGCCACGCGGCCGATCGCCGGGGCCTCGCCGTTGGGGTAGCACTGGCCGAGGAGCACGTCGTCCACGGCGGCGGGCGGCACTCCGGTGCGCTCCAGCACGGCGCGTACGACCGTGGCGGCGAGTTCGGTCGCCGGCACCTCGCGGAAGACGCCTCCGTAGCCGCCCACGGGGGTACGGACGGGTTCGCAGATCACCGCGTCACGCATCGGTCCTGCCTTTCATCAGTGGAGCGGCGCTCACATGTACCGGCCACCGGTCACCTCGACCACGGCTCCGGTGAGGTAGCTCGCCATGTCGGAGGCGAGGAAGAGGACGACCTGGGCGACCTCGGCCGGCTCGCCCGCGCGGCCGAGGGGGATCTCGGCGAGCTTGGCGTCCCAGGCGGCCGGGGGCATCGCCTCGGTCATGGCGGTGCGGATCAGGCCGGGCTGTACGGCGTTGACGCGGATGCCGGCCTTCGCGAGTTCCTTGGCGGACGCCTTGGTGAGACCGACGAGTCCGGCCTTGGCGGCGCTGTAGTTGGTCTGGCCGAAGTTGCCGACCTTGCCGGCGATGGAGGAGATGTTGACGATGCTGCCGCCCTCGCCGTGCGCCCGCATCGCCTCGGCGGCGTGCCGGGTGCCGTTCCAGGCGCCCGTGAGGTGGACGTCGAGCACGGCCCGGAAGTCGGCGACGGCCATCTTGCGCAGGGTTGCGTCCCGGGTGATCCCGGCGTTGTTGACCATGACGCCGACCGGGCCGAAGGTGTCGGTGCAGTGGGCCACCAGGGCGGCGACCTCGTCCTCGTCGGTGACGTCGCAGCGAAGTGAGGTGGCGGCCACGCCGTTCTTGGCGAGGCGTTCGGCGGCCTCGGCCACGGCGTCCTCGTCGATGTCACCGAGGACGACGCGTGCGCCCGCGCCGCCGAGGACGCCGGCGATCTCATAGCCGATGCCCTGTGCGCCGCCGGTGATCACCGCGTTCCGGCCGTCCAGCAGTCCCATGTCAGCCCGCCCTGGCTCGACGCTATTCCTCTTAAATAGATAACCTATTAAGCTGAAACAATCAACACAGCGCCGACTGTGCGAGCGGGGCGGACGAGGAGAGAACGCAGGTGGACATCAGCTATCCCCCGGAGACCGAGTCGTTCCGCACCGAGGTGAAGGCGTTCCTCGCCGAGACTCTGCCGCCTGGCTGGAAGGGCATCGGCGCCCTCGACGAGGACTCGGCCTGGGCCTTCGCCCGGGACTGGCGCCGTCGGCTCGTCGAGCGCGGCTACCTCTCGCTCACCTGGCCGGAGCGGTACGGCGGCCGTGGGCTGTCCAAGCTCCACCAGGTCGTCCTGATGGAGGAACTCGCCCTGGCGGGCGTGCCGTTCGGGCTGCCGCAGGACACCTTCGGCGTGAAAATGCTGGCGAACACGCTGCTGCGCTGGGGCACGGACGAGCAGAAGGGCCACTTCCTGCCCCGCATCCTCAGCGGCGAGGACACCTGGTGCCAGGGGTACTCGGAGCCGGACGCGGGTTCGGACCTCGCCTCGCTGACCACGCGAGCCGCCCTGGAAGGTGACGAGTGGGTGATCGACGGACAGAAGGTGTGGACCTCGGGCGCCCATCACAGCGACTGGATCTTCGTCCTGGCCCGTACGAACCGGGACGCCCCGAAGCACCGCGGCATCTCCTTCCTCCTCGTGCCGCTGGACCAACCCGGCGTCGAGGTACGGCCGTTCCGCATGATGAGCGGGCAGCTGCACTTCAACGAGGTGTTCTTCAACGGCGCCCGCACCCGCGCCGATCTCGTCGTCGGCGGCGTCGACAACGGCTGGGCCGTCGCCCAGAGCCTGCTGGGCGTGGAGCGCGGGGAGGAGGCGGCGACCAACCCGATCCTGTTCCGGGCGGAGGTGGAGCGGCTCGTGGAACTGGCCCGGCTGTACGGCAAGGACCAGGACCCCGTCATCCGGCAGCGGATCGCCTGGTGCTGGTCCAAGGTCGAGATCATGCGCTGTCTCGGCTACCGGATCCTCACCGGGTGGCTCAAGGGTGCCGAGCCGGGCCCCGAGTCGTCGATCGCCAAGCTGTACTGGAGCGAGTACCACACCGAGGTCACCGATCTGGCGATGGACATCATGGGCATGCACGCGCAGATGCCGGTCGGCCGGCCACCCCTGCGCACCTACCGTGCCGACGACCCCGGCGCCGCCAACTCCTCCGCGTCCTGGTCGACGACGTACCTGATCGCCCGCTCGGGGACGATCTACGCGGGCACGTCCCAGGTGCAGCGGAACATCCTCGCGGAGAAGGTGCTGGGGCTACCGCGTGAGCCGAGAGTGACGGGGGCCTAGTAGTGCTTCGTTACGTCGAGTGATCTCGCCTGGTGGTGGGCATCTTCGTGGTGTGAAGCTGGGGGAAGTGGAACGGCTCCGCGGTGAGTTAGCAGAGTTCGTTGCCGATGTCTTGGGGTCGTTGCCGCGGCGGGATCAGCGGCGGTGGGGCGATTGTTATCTGCGGGGTCTGATGCTGGACGGCCGGCGGAAGTCGATCCAGCCGATGGCCGAGCGGCTGCCGGACGGCAACATGCAGGCCCTGCAGCAGTTCGTGAACCAGTCGCCGTGGGACCCGCTGCCGGTGCGGCGGCGGATCGCCCAGCGGTTGTGCGAGGCGATCCGCCCTGAGGTGTGGGTGGTCGACGATGTGTCGTTTCCCAAGTGCGGCACGGCGTCGGTCGGGGTGGCCCGGCAGTACTGCGGAGCGCTGGGCAAGCGGGCGAACTGCCAGGTCGCGGTCAGCGTCCACGCGGCCACCGACACAGCATCGTGCCCGTTGGAGTGGGAGCTGTTCCTGCCCCAGGAGTGGGCGCACGACGATGGTCGGCGGCAGCGCGCTGGGATACCCGTGGAGGTCGGGCATGTCTCCAAGACGCACCTGGCTCTGGGCCTGTTGGACCGGCTGGCCGGGCAGGGATTGGCGGTGCCGGTGATCGTGGCCGATGCCGGCTATGGCCGCAGCGTCTCCTTCCGGCTCGCACTGGAGGAACGCGCCTGGACCTACGTCATGGCCGTCGACCCGAAGGAGATCGCGCGGCCTGCCGACGCCGAGCCGTATCAGCCGGCTTATGGCGGGCTGGGACCACCGACCCTGCCCCGCTACCGCGAGAAGCCCTGCCCGTTGCCCGGCCTCGTTGATGAAACCGCCGTGTTCGAGGAGGTCACCTGGAGGCAGGGCAGCAAGGGGGCGATGACCTCGCACTTCGCGGTGCTTCCGGTGCGGCCCTCGGGCAAGGAGGCCTGCCGCACCGCCCAGGAACAGGCCGGGGGACGCAGCCGGTGGGACGGTGTGCTGCCGCTGCGGACCCTGCTGGTCGAACGGCCCGAAGAAGCCGACGAGCCGACCGGCTACTGGATGACCAACCTGCCCGCCACCACTCCGATCGCCGACCTGGTGCGGTGGGCCAAGATGCGCTGGCGGATCGAGCACGACTACCGCGAACTCAAACACGGCCTGGGCCTGGACCACTTCGAAGGCCGCACCTGGCGCGGCTGGCACCACCACGTCACCCTCGTCACCGCCGCCCAGGCCTTCCTCACCCTCAGGCGGCTCGACCCAAAAGCCCAAGCGCCGGCCTGACCCTCTACCAGGTCCTTGGTGCCCTTCAGGACCTGCTGAGGTGCTGGACCGGCACCTGCACCACCTGCGGCCGCCCCCTCACCACACCCCGAAGCAGAGCCAGAACCTAACGAAGCACTACTAGGGCCTGTCCGGCGGATCAGGCCGCAGGGAATTCACGGTGCCTTGTCGACGCAGGTGAGCGGGGCCTGGTGCGTCCATCTGCAAGGCGGAGGAGGGAGTCGACGCGATGGGGGTCCCTCCCGCGCGAGCCGAGCGAAGCCGGTTCGAGCGTGGGGGAGTCGGCGACTGACGACAACGCGGCTGGGGGCGCCCCCACGCCCTTAAGGCAGTGGGGGAGGGCGTGCCAGGCCCCGCGTCTGCGGCAGGATCCGCCGGACAGGCCCTAAGCCCCCTCGAAGGTGCCGAGTTCGGGGACGGGACGCGGTCCGGTCCCCGGGCGCCAGCCCGCGTCGAGCTTGCGCAGGCCCACTCCGTCCGGTGCCCAGATGTGGCAGCTGTTCAGGACTCCGGCCGTGGCGCGCGGGTCGTGGGAGGGCCGGCCCGCCATCCTGAGTCCCGCGTTGGCCGAGATGCCGGCCTGGACGACCGCGGGGCCGAGGACGCGTGCCAGCTCGTACAGATGGGAGCATCCGGTGACCCCGCGGAACCGCTCCTGGATGGCGCGGTTGTAGCCGGCGGCGACGCTGAGCCCGACCAGGCCGTCGAAGGCGGGCGTGATCAGCGGGCACTCGGCGTGCGGGAAGGTGCGCATGTCGGCCCCGGCGGCCACGATGACCATGTCGGCAAGGCGCAACCGCGCCGTGAGCGCCATGCTGTGGATGACGGAGGCGGACGGCTCCGCCCAGGGCCGCTCGTCGAGGAGCCGGGCCTCGACCGAGATCTCGCCGTCGCCCTCCCGGTAGGCGGAGACGGTGATCGTCCGGCGGTGCAGCGGCAGTTCGCTCCGGGTCACGACGGCTGCTCCTCGCCCAGCGCCGCGAACTCGGGCGTGCGGCGCTCGATGAAGCTGCGCACCCCTTCTCGGTAGTCCGGGGCACGCTTGGCGACGGCCAGGAGCGCGGCCGCGCTGTCGCGGCTCTCGGTGAAGGTCTTCGCCTGGTCGTCGGCGAGCTGCCGCTTGATGAGGGACATCGCGTACGGGCTCGCCGAGCGGGCGAGTTCGGTCGCGTAGGTGAGCGCCGCGGGGAGGAGTTCGTCCGGCTCGGCCAGGCGGTTGACCAGGCCCATCGCGTGGGCCTCCGCCCCGGTGACCCGGCGCGAGGACAGCAGCAGGTCGGCCGCGTTGCCGTAGCCGACCAGGCGGGGCAGGATCCAGGACACCCCGTCCTCGGCCACCAGGCCGCGCGCGCTGAAGGCGGCGGCGAACTTGGCGTGCGGCACGGCGAACCGGACGTCGCACATCAGCGCCTGATTGAACCCGATGCCCGCGCAGGCGCCGTTGACGGCGGCCACGACCGGTTTCGGGAAGGTCATCGGGCGGGTGCGCGGCGGCAGCCGGTCGGTGGGCCACGGCCGGGCGCCCGACGACGCCCCGTCCAGCACACTCATGTCCATGCCGGGGCAGAAGCTGCGCCCGGCGCCGGTGAGGACCACGGCTCGCACCCGTGGATCCGCCTCCGCCCGGTCGAACAGCTCGTTGTAGAGCAGCTCCATCTCCAGCGTCCAGGCGTTGTGCCGGTCCGGACGGTTGAGGGTGAGGACCATGACCCCGTCGTCGGTGAGCTCGGTGAGGATCACCGGGGTCGAATTCTCGGTCATCGAGGTCACTCCCACGGGCCCGTTGGCTCCACGGCAAGACCCAGAGCCATCTTTATAGCTAGATGAATCATCTATATACCAGGCCGCACCCCGGGCGCCAGACCGAGTGCCCCAAAGCAAGATCGAGCATCCCTTGACCTGGTACCCTCGATACACTAAGACGATTCATTTTGCTATATGAGGAGCCCATCGTGGCCGAGGCAGCCCGCGCAAGCGAACCGGCGACCGTGCCCGCCCCCTCCCGCAGCCGCGTCGGACGCCAGGTGCGGGTCCCGAAGACCGCCGAACTCGTCGCCGCGCACCTGCGCCGGCAGATCGTCCGGGGCGAGCTGAAGCCGGGCGACGCGTTGCCTCCGGAGTCGGGCCTGATGGAGCAGTTCGGCATCTCGCGACCGACCCTGCGCGAGGCGTTCCGCGTCCTGGAGTCGGAGTCCCTGATCACGGTACGCCGCGGCGCCCACGGGGGCGCCCGGGTCAGCGCGCCCGACTCGGATGTCGCCGCCCGGTTCGCCGGCCTGATCCTCGAGTACCGCGGCGCGACCCTCGGCGACATCTACCGCGCCGCGGCCCTCATCGAGCCGCCCTGCGCCCGCCAGCTCGCCACGAAGCACACCGCGGCGGACATCAAGCGGCTGCGGGACGCGGTCGCGGCCGAGAAAGCCGTCCTGGACGACCCGCTCGCCCTGGTCGACGCCCAGGACGCCTTCCACGCCCTCCTCGTCGAGCTCACCGGCAACCAGACCCTCATCCTGCTGTGCGGCATGCTGCGCAACATCATCGACCGGGCCAACGCCTCGTACACCGCGGCCGCCACCGACACCGAGACCCAGAAGGCTCAGGCCCTGAAGGGCCACCGGGCGCACGTCCGGCTGGTCGGTCTCATCGAGTCCGGGAAGGCCGACGAGGCCGAGAAGCTCTGGCAGCGGCACATCTCCAGCGCCGACGACGTCGTGAACGCCGCCGGGCCGAAGACGGTGCTCGAACTCATCGACTGACCCGCCCGAGCCGCCGGTGAGCCTCTCTTCACCTGACCCCTTGCCTCCAGGAAACAGTTAGATAATTATAGAAGGCGTACTGAATAGCTCTGGGGTCCGGAGGCGACGGCCATGGCCGAACAGCGCAAGCCCATCTTCGACTGCGACCAGCACATGTACGAGGAGCGGGACTCCTTCACCCGCTACCTCCCGAAGGAGTTCCTCGGTGCGGCGGTCGCACCGGTGACGCTTCCGGACGGACGCGAGGTGATCCTCGCCGGCGACCGGATCGTCGTATGCCTGGAGCCCGAGTTCGGGCAGGTCTACCGTCCCGGTTCGCTGAAGGAGATGCTCAAGGCGATGGCCTCGGGCAATCCCGAGGAGACGTACCAGTTCGAGCCGATGCACGAGTCGTACCAGAACCGTGAGTCGCGGCTGCGGGTCATGGACGAGCAGGGCCTGGACCAGACGATCATGTATCCGGGCGGCTGGGCGCTGGTCGCCGAGGAGTACGTCAAGGGCGTCGAGCCGCTCTACGCCAACTACCACTCGTTCAACCGGTACATGAACGAGGTCTGGGGCTTCAACCACCAGGGCCGCATCTATGCCCCCGCCCTGCTGTCGCTGCGCGACCTCGACCACGCGGTGAAGGAGCTGGAGTACGTCCTGGAGCAGGGCGCCCGCTTCATCCTGCTGCCCACGGGGCCGGTGTACGGCCGCTCGCCGGGCGACCCGTACTTCGACCCGTTCTGGAAGCTGGTCGACGAGGCCAAGGCGAGCGTCTGCTACCACATCAGCGAGTTCTACTACAACTCGCAGGTGGCGCCCGCCTGGGGCTTCGACCCGCACCCGATCCACTTCCGGATGTCGGCCTGGCAGTGGCAGAACACCTACGGCCAGCGCCCGATCGAGGAGACGCTGTCCGCGCTGATCTTCGACAACCTCTTCGGGCGCTTCCCGAACATCAACGTCCTGGTCTCCGAGTTCGGTTCCGAGTGGGTGCCGCACTTCGTGCGCCACATGGACAAGAGCCGGGGCATGGGCCGCAACGGTCCCTGGATCGGCGGGCAGTTGGACGAGCGGCCCAGCCAGATCTTCCGCAGGCACGTGCGCGTGGTGCCGTACCCCGAGGACGACATCGTGGGTGTCATCAAACGGCTCGGCTACCACG
Organism: Streptomyces spinoverrucosus; assembly: GCF_015712165.1. Taxonomy (NCBI): domain Bacteria; kingdom Bacillati; phylum Actinomycetota; class Actinomycetes; order Kitasatosporales; family Streptomycetaceae; genus Streptomyces; species Streptomyces spinoverrucosus. The sequence continues at coordinate 176,314 of NZ_JADPZX010000002.1, forward strand.
AGTCCATCGTCATGGGCTCCGACTTCCCGCACGCGGAGGGCCTGGCCGAACCGGCCGACTTCCGCAAGCTGATCGCGGAGCTCGACGAGTCCGCGCAGGACGACATCATGTACGACAACGCCCAGCAGCTGATCAGCCGCTGAGCGTCGAGGACCCCGCCTGGCGGCGGGCCCGGTCAGTCGACCAGGCCCGCCGCCAGGTTCGCCATGTCGGTGAGCAGGGCGGTGCCGCGCGGGGTCCGGTCGTAGCCGGCGAGCGGGTATCCGTTGCTCAGACAGGCGAAGGACAGGCCGGACTCCGGGTCCATGAAGCCGAGTTGGTACGCCGCCCCCGCGCTGCCGAACAGCCTGGGCGAGCCGGTCGACGGCAGGTTGCTCCCCGCCTCTGGTCCGGCCACGGTCACGAACAGCCCCATGCTGGTGCGCCGACTGCCTCCACCACCGTAGCTCTGCTCGCCGTAGGGATGGTCGGTGAACCGGATCCGGGTGCCTTCCGCCACCGCGCCAGGCTTCCACAGCCCCGAGTGTTCCAGCGCCTGGAAGTACAGCGCGACGTCGGCGGCGGTGGCCACCAGCGCGTGACTGGGCTCCCCGGCCGCCAGCACGTTCGGATCGGACAGGTACCAGGGGCCCCACGGGTCCGGTTCCTGCTCGTCGCCGGTGCGGTCGGTGGCGAGCATCGGGGCGACACTGCCCGGTTGCCGGTCCACGGGCACGCCTAGCTCGATCGAGGTGAGTCCCAGCGGCCGTACGACGTTCTCGTGCAGGTAGCCGGCGAACGTCAGGCCCGTGCGGCGCTCGACGATCTCGGCGATCAACCAGGCGGCCGAGGTGAGGTGGTACTGGAAGCGGGTGCCCGGCGGGTAGTCGAGCCGCCAGCGCCCGAAGGCGGCGAGCCGCTGCTCGCGGTCGAGCATCTTGGGGTGGCCGAGCGGGGCGAAGGGGAAGCCGGCGGTGTGCGTGAGCACCTGCTCGACGGTGACCGTCTCCTTCCCGTTCGGGGCGAACTCCGGGATGATCCCCGCGATTTGCTCGTCCATGGCCAGGAGACCGTCGCCGATGAGCTTCCACACGACACCCGCCACGATCGACCGTCCGACCGACTGCAGGATGTAGCGGGTGCCGGGCTCGGCGGCGCCGTAGGTCTCGAAGGCCAGGAGACGGCCGTCGCGGGCGACGGCGACCTGGGCGGAGGGCAGGGGGCCGTGTTCGACCTCCCCGCGGATCCGGTTCAGGAGGACGTCGAGCCGCTGCGGGTCGACGAGGTCAGGCATGTGCTTCTCCTTCTTGCGGCTCCCGCAGGCGGCGGCGGACGACCTTGCCGTTGGCGTTGCGCGGCAGGTCGGCCACGAACGACCAGCGGACGGGGACCTTGAACCCGGACAGCCGGGCGCGGGTGTGGCTCCTGAGGGCCGCCGGTTCCGGCGGGGCGGCGGGGTCGGCCGGTACGACGAAGGCGACGACGGTCTGGCCGAGCCGCTCGTCCGGCACGCCCGTCACCGCCACGTCCGCCACGCCGGGATGCGCGGCCAGGACGGTCTCGACCTCCAGCGGGTGGACGTTCTCGCCGCCGCGGATGATCATGTCGGTGCTCCGGCCGAGGAGGTAGAGGTAGCCGTCGTCCTCGATCCGGCCCAGGTCGCCGCTGTGCAGCCAGCCTTCGGAGTCGACCCGGAAGAGGTGATCGGCGCGGGCGTGGATCTCCCCGACGCCGTCCGGTCCGGCCGCGTGGACCCGGACCTCGACGCCGGGGGCGGGCCGGCCGACCGAGCGCAGCAGCTCGGTGCGTCCCGCGACCGCTTCCCGGTGGTCCTCGGGGGTGAGCACGCTGATCGGCGAGCCCTCGGTCTGGCCGAACATGTTGAGCATGCGGACACCGGGCATCGCCTCGTACGTCCGCCGCAGGGTGCCGGGGCGGACGGGCGCGCCCCCGTACTGGAGGGTGCGCAGGGTCGGGTGCCGTGCCTCACCGGCCGCCAGCAGGGTCTCCAGCATCGCCGGGACCATGCTGGTGTGGGTGGTGCCGAGGTCGCGCAGCAGGGTCCAGCCCTCGACGGTGAAGCGGGGCAGGCCGGTGATCAGGACGCCGGCGGCGAGGGCCACGGCGATGTTGCCGAGGCCAGCGATGTGGTGGAAGGGGGCGCTGCCGCCGTAGAAGCTGTCGGGGTCGAGTGCGCAGAGGAGGCCGTTGACACGGGCTCGGGCGGCGAGACGGCGCTGGGTCATGGGGACGGGTTTCGGCAGGCCCGTGGTGCCGGAGGTGTGCAGGACGGCGGCAAGGTCTTCCGGCTGGGCCGTCAATTCCCCTGGAATGCGGGGCAGTTCAGGTATCAGGCAAAGGCGGCTGCCCGAGAGGGCGGCCACCTGTCTGCCGAGTTCGGTGAACTCGGGCTGGGCCAGCAGGACTTGGGAGCCGGTCGCCCGCACGACCTCCGCGATCTCGTGCGCGGTCATGCGGACGCCGAGCGGCGCGAGCGGGTGGCCGGATCCGGCGCCGCCGATGACCAGGGCCAGGGCGTCGGCGGAGGTCGCGATCAACGCGGGTACCGGAGCTCCGGGTTCGAGGTCGAGCGTGTCCAGCCAGTCGGCCGCGCCGCCGGCCCGGTCGAGGAGTTCCCGCCCGCTCCAGGTCAGGTCGCCGAACCGGGCGGCGGGGCGGGCGTGGTCGTAGGCACGGCCCACCATGGAGGTCCAGGTGGCTCCCTGCTCGGCCTCCTCTACGGCGGACACCGGTTCAGGGCTCCAGCAGGGCCGACGCCGTGCCGGTGACCACCTCGACGCCGTCCTGGTTGACGCTGCGCAGCGAGAAGTGGGCCACCAAGCCGTCCGGAGTGTCCTCGATCGACTCGACGGTTGCCGTGGCGGTCAGGGTGTCGCCGGGCCAGACCTGCGCCCTGAAGCGCACCCCGTAGCGCAGCAGCGCCTCGGGGCCCACCCAGTCGGTCAGGACCCGGCCCGTCATGCCCATCGTCAGCATGCCGTGGGCGAAGACGCCGGGGTATCCCGCGGCCTCGACGGCGAACCGCTCGTCGGTGTGCAGCGGGTTGAAGTCGCCGGAAGCGCCCGCGTACTGCACGATCCGGGTGCGCTTGAGGTCGTCGACGAGGACGCACTCACGCACCTCGCCGACCTTGATGTCGTCCGTGCTCACAGTCATCGGGCGTCCTTCGGGGTGGCGGGGCCCTCGGGTACGACGGCCACGGTGCGGGCGCTGACGATCAGTTCGCCGTCGGCGTCCCGGTACTCGGTGATGCGCTCGCTGAACAGCAGCCGGCCGCTGCGGCCGTGCTTCTCCCAGCTGCGGCCGGGAACGGTGGTGACGTACAGGGTCTCCCCCGCGCGCACCGGCCGGTGGTACTCGAAGTGCTGCTCGGCGTGCAGGCCGCCGCCGCCCTCGGCCATCACGCCGGGACCGCCGCCGGAGCCGAACCACTCCTCGTCCGGTTTGGGGCGCAGGTGGTAGTCGGGGTCGTAGTGAGCGCTCGCCATCGTGAAGGTGGGCGGCGCGAGGGCCGTCTCGCCCTGGTACGCCGGATTCTCGTCGCCGATGGCGCGGGCGAACATCATGATGTGCCCGGCCTCGACGGGGAACGGTTGCCCTGTCATCTGGAATGCTCCTCGGTCAGTACGGCAGGAACGCGTCCCGGGTGGCGTCCTCCGGGTCGAAGTCCGCAGGCAGGCCCTCGAACTTCGGCTCCCGCTTCTCCATGAAGGACGCCACGCCCTCGCGGAAGTCCGGCGAGCCCGCGAAGAACTCCATGGCGGAGTAGGAGCGGGCGAGGGCGTCCGTGAAGGTACGGTCCAGGTCGCCGTACACCTGATCCCGTACGACGGCCATGGCGCGCGGGGAGCAGTTGCGGGCGATGTCCCGGGCGTAGGCGCGGGCGGCTTCCAGCAGGTCCTCGGATTCGACGACGCGGCTGACCAGGCCGAGGGCCTTCGCCTCGTCGGCGTCGAAGACGCGGCCCGACAGCAGCAGGTCGAGCGCGTTCTCCAGGCCGATCACGCGCGGCAGTACGTACGGCAGGTTGTACTCGCCGGCCAGGCCGCGCCGGGTGAAGGCCGTGGTGAAGCGGGCCCCGCGGGCGGCGAAGCGGACGTCGCAGATGAGCGCCTGGACCAGGCCGATGCCGGCGCAGGCCCCGTTGATCGCGGCGATGAGTGGCTTCGGCAGGGTCCGCCTGCTGTACATGGGGACGCGGGCCTGGAGGTTGAGCGACTCGCCGGGCTGCGCGTTCTGTTCCAGGCGCTGGACGTCCATGCCGGGGCAGAAGGCCCTGCCCGCGCCGGTGACGATCACGACGCGGACGGCGGGGTCCTGCGCGGCCTGGTCCAGGAGGGCGAAGAAGCGGTTCTCCATGGGGATGCTCCAGGCGTTCTTCCGCTCGGGCCGGTTGAGGGTGAGCGTGGCCACGCCGTCCTCGTCGACCTCGTACAGCACCAGCTCGTCCGCGTCTTCGGGCATCACGTCACTCCTCCGTCAGAGGTTCGAGGGGATCGAGGGGATCGATCGGGTCGCCGACGCCCGGCCGCTCCCCGGAGATGGTCACCACCACCTGGCCACGCGCGCAGACGTGCCCTCCGGTCATCACCTCGACGTCGGCGAAGTGGATCCTGCGGCCCCTGCGGACACAGCGCGCGTGGGCGACGGCCTCGCGTCCGCGGGCGGGGGCGAGGTACTGCACCGTCATCGACACGGTGCTGAGCCGGCTCCCCTTGGAGAAGTCGTGCCCGGCGATCACGGCTCCGGCACCGGCGGTGTCGATGAGCGCCGAGATCACCCCGCCGTGAAAGACGTCCTCGTGGGCGGAGAGGGACTCGGCGTAGGGCAGCACGATCTCCACGGCTTCCGCGTCCCAGCGGGTCACCCGGATACGGCAGCGGCGGTTGAAGGCGACCCCGCGTTCCCAGCGGGCCCGGAACCAGGCCCGGCGTTCGCGCTGCTCGTGTTCGGTGAGGGTCCTCGCCGCGACGGTCATCAGCACGCCCTCCGGTCTCGGCCGGTCGGCCGATCCATATAGTTACATGATTTGAATAGTTTAGGCAATCGCAGGGGATCACCTCGACGCCTCTGTATGTATTATTTATCTAACTCATTCCGCTCGCAAGGGAGGCCCGCGATGCCGTCGACCGCCTTGTCCGGAATCCGCGTGCTCGATCTGTCCCGCATCCTCGCCGCGCCCCTGGCCACCCAGCTGCTGGCCGACCTGGGCGCCGAGGTCATCAAGGTCGAACGGCCCGGCACGGGCGACGACTCACGGACGTACGGCCCGCCGTTCGCCCCCGGCACGGACACCGCGGCCTTCTACCTCTCCTGCAACCGCAACAAGCGGTCGGTCACGGTCAACCACGCCACCGCCGAGGGGCAGGAGATCCTCCGTGCCCTCACCGCCCGGTCGGACGTGCTGGTCGAGAACTTCCGGGTGGGGACGCTGGCCAAGTACGGCCTCGACCAGCAGAGCCTGCGCGAGCTCAACCCGCGGCTGGTCTATCTGTCGGTCACCGGCTTCGGACAGACCGGCCCCTACGCCGGTCGGCCCGGCTACGACGGGATCTTCCAGGCCATGTCCGGGATGATGAGCGTCTCCGGGCACCCCGAGGAGCCGATGAAGGTCGGCATCAGCATGGTGGACATCCTCACCGGGCTGTACGCCGCCACGGCGATCCTGGCCGCCTTGCGGCACCGGGACATGACCGGGGAGGGCCAGTTCATCGACCTCTCCCTGCTGGACTGCGGGCTGGCCTCGCTCTCGCACTTCGCGATGAACTACCTGGTCTCCGGCGAGGTGCCCGAGCGACGCGGGAACGGCGGGTACGGGGGCATCCCGTCCCAGGCGTTCATGTGCAGCGACAAGCCGCTGTTCCTGGTCGCCGGCAACGACAAGCAGTTCGCCGCCTTCTGCGCGGCGGCCGACCGCACCGACCTGCTCCAGGACCCGCGGTTCGCCACGACCTCGGCCCGTATCGCCCACCGCACCGAGATCCTGCCCGTGCTCCAGGACATCCTGCGCACCCGGACCCGGGACGAGTGGCTGGCCGTGCTCGACCGGCACGACGTACCCGCCGGCCCGTTCAACGAGCTGCCCGAGGTCTTCGCCGACCCACAGATCCGGCACCGCCAGATGCTCGTCGAGGCCGGGGGGCTGCCCCTGCTCGCCAACCCGCTCCGGCTCTCGGCGACCCCGGTCGAGGGATACGCCCCTCCTCCCTCGCTGGGAGAGCACACGGCCGAAGTCCTGGCCGAGCTGGCCGGTGTGACGTCGCATCAACTCGCCGCCCTGCGCGACCGTGGCGTCGTCTGACGTCAGCCGATCAGGGTCCGGCCGCCCTCCAGCATCAGCGTCGCGCCGGTCAGATACGCCATGTCGTCGCTGACCAGCGCGGCCACCGCGCGGCCGATGTCGGCCTGCGGATCTCCCATCCGGCCGAGCGGAATGGCCGACAGCACGCGTTCGGCCTTCTCCGGATGCGCCGCGAAGAACTCCTCGGCGGCCGGACTGAGCGCGGCGGGGCAGACGACGTTCACCCGGATCCCGTACGGTCCCCACTCGCGCGCGGCGACGCGGGTGAGCCCCCGGATGGCTTCCTTGGCCATGGCGTACGCCGCGAAGCTCACCTCGCCCTGCACCGCGGCCGACGAACCCAGGTTGACGACGCTGCCGCGGCTGGACTTGAGATGGGGCAGGGCGGAGCGCATCGCGTGGAAGGTCGCCAACGGGCCGCTGCGGTAGGCGAGTTCCACGTCGTCGTACGACGTCTGCTCCAGCGGGCGCCGCACCGAGCTCTGCGCGTTGTTGACCAGTACGTCCAGCCGGCCGAACTCCCGTACCGTCTCGGCCACCATGCGGTCGACATCCTCGCGTTCGCCGACGTCCCCGACCACGGTGTGGACCCTTCCCCCGCGCCCGGTGATCTCGTCCGCGGCGTCCTTGAGGGTGCTCTCGGTGCGCCCGGTGATCACCACCGCCGCGCCCTCCGCCGCCAGCGCGAGCGCGATGCCGCGCCCCACGCCCTGTCCGCCGCCGGTGACCAGCGCCGCCCTCCCCGACAGTCGTCGCATCACGTCTCCTTCCAGAAGGCCGGCCAGGAGGGAAAGGCGTCGGGTAGCGCCGGCTCCCCGGCGCCCTCCCAGCCCGCGAATCCCACCTGCTGGGGGCGCTCGGTCACGTCCGCCGCGTACCAGTGCTGCTCACGGCGGCGGGAGAAGTACCACTCGCCGTCCACGCGGGCGTAGTCGTCGAGATAACGGATCGCCATGACGACCCACCGCTCCCCCACCTCGTGCTCGGCCCGGCAGTACACGGAGCCGGTGGCCGTGTCGCGACCGGTGAACTCGATCCGGTGGCCGCAGATCTGGTGGACCGAGCGGCGGAATCCCCGGACCAGGGGGTCGATGTATGCCAGCAGCGTCTCCCGGCCGCGACCGCGGCGCCCCATGTCGACGTCGGGCCGGAAGCAGGCGGCCCAGGCGTCGAGATCGCGGGCGTCGACGGCCAGCGCGTAACGAACAGGCAGTTGCTGGATGGCCAGGTGGGACTCGATGCGGTCGATCCGCTCCTCCAGCGTCATCACGGCCGGGGCTCCTTCGGCAGGCCGAGGATCTGCTCGCCGATGATGTTGCGCTGGATCTCGCTGGAGCCGCCGTAGATCGTCTCCGCGAGGGACAGGAGGAAGGAGCGCTGCCGGGTGTCCAGGCCGTAGTCCTCGCCGACGATCTGTCCGGCAGGGCCCGCCAGCTCCATGGCCAGGTGCCCGAGTTGCTGGTGTCGGGTCGAGGCGTACAGCTTGGCTGTGGTGGCCTGGGCGCCCGGCGTGCGGCCGGCGGTCAGTTCGGCGAGGGTGCGGAGGTTGGTGGTGCGCATGATGCGTACGGAGATCCAGGCGTCGACGATCCGTCGGCGCAGCATCGGATCGTCGAGGGCGCCGCGTTCCCGTGCCAGGTCGATCAGCGCCTCCGCCTCCCGCTCGAAGGTGAGCTGCTGGGGCAGGAGCGTGGTGCCGCGTTCGATGCCGAGTGTGGCCATCGCCGTGCGCCAGCCCTGTCCGACCTCGCCGACGACCATGTCCGCGCCGGTGCGCGCGTCGGAGAGGAACACCTCCGCGAACTCGTCCTGGCCGGCGAGATTGCGGATGGGGCGAATCTCCACGCCGGGCTGGTCCGTGGGCACGAGCAGCAGGCTCAGGCCCTTGTGCCGGACGGAGTCCGGGTCGGTGCGGGTGAGGACGTAGAGCCAGTCGGCGTGGACTCCGAAGGACGTCCAGACCTTCTGGCCGTTGACGACCCACTCCTCGCCCTCGCGCTCGGCCCGGGTGCGGACCGAGGCCAGGTCGGAGCCGGCGCCGGGCTCGCTGAAGCCCTGGCCCCAGAGTTCCTCGACGGCGAGGATCGGCGGCAGGAAACGCTTCTTCTGCTCCTCGCCGCCCATCTTCAGCAGCATCGGGCCGAGCAGGTCGAGTGCGTTGACGGTGGCCCGGTAGGGGGCGTCGGCGCGGGCGTACTCGTACTCGAAGACGATCTCCTCCAGCAGTCCGAGCCCGCGTCCGCCGTACTCCCGGGGCCAGCTCACCCCCAGCCAGCCGCCCGCGGAGAGTTCGCGGTCCCAGGCGAGACGCACCTCCCAGGCTGCCCCGTCGGTGGGGCCGCCCACGCCCCGGTGGTCGGCGAACTCACCGACGAGGTGGTCGGCCAGCCAGTCCCGTACCTCGTCGCGGAAGTCGCGTACGGCGGGCCCGAAGTCCAGCTCCATGTCTGCTACTCCCTGCGATCTAGATGCCGAGCCGGGTGGCGAGCAGTTCCCGGTGGTAGGACGGGCCGCCGAGGAGGACCTCGGAGCTCTTGGCCCGCTTGAAGTACAGGTGCGCGGGGTGTTCCCAGGTGAAGCCGATGCCGCCGTGGACCTGGATGGTGCCGGCGGCGACCTTGGTGAACGCCTCGGAGCAGAAGGCCTGCGCGAGGGCCGCGGCGACGGCGATCTCCGTAGCGTCACCGGAGTCCAGCGCCCACAGTCCGCCGTACGCGGCCGAGCGGGCGGACTCGATCTCCACCAGCATGTCGGCGCACTTGTGCTTGATCCCCTGGAAGGAGCCGATGGGCCGGCCGTACTGGACGCGGATCCTGGCGTAGTCGACGGCGGCCTCCAGGGCCGCGGCGGCTCCCCCGACCTGTTCGGCGGCGAGCAGGACGGAGGCGGTGGCGAGGGTGCGTTCGAGGGCGGGCCAGGCGGTGCCCTCGGTGCCGAGCAGGCGGGCGGGGGTGTCGGTGAAGTCCAGCCGGGCCTGTTTGCGGGTCTGGTCGAGGGTGGGCAGGGGGGTGCGGACGAGTCCGGAGGCGTCGGCTGCGACCGCGAAGAGGCTGACGCCGGTGGGGGTGCGGGCGGCGACCAGCAGCAGGTCGGCGAGGTGTCCGTCGGGGACGTAGGTCTTCGTGCCGGTCAGGTGCCAGCCGGCGGCCGTTTCGCGGGCGGTGAGACGGATGCCGGGCTCGTCCCAGCGGCCGTCGTCCTCGGTGAGGGCCAGCGTGGCCACCGTCTCGCCGGACGCGATGCCCGGCAGGAGGTCGCGCCGGGCCTGCTCGTCGTCGCAGCGCTGCAGGGCCTCGGCGGCCAGGGCGACGGTCGCGAAGTACGGTCCGCACAGCAGCGCGCGGCCCGCCTCCTCGAAGACGATGCCGAGGTCGACGTAGCCGAATCCGGTACCGCCGTACTCCTCGGGCACCGCGAGCCCCTGGAGGCCGAGTTCGCCGGCCATGCGCCGCCAGACGACGCGGTCATGGCCACGGGGGTCGGCGGCCAGGCGGCGTACGGTCGCCTCGTCGGAGTACTTGGACAGGAACGACCGTACGACCTTGCGCAGTTCGTCCTGTTCCTCGCTGAAGGTGAGATCCATGCCCGGCTTCCCGTCGTCGGTGCGGCACCAGTGCCGGCCGCTTGCCGCCCACTCCTCAATACAGTTAGATAATTATAGTATCCGCACTGATTACACCAGGAGCGCGACGTGACCGATCTCTACGCCCCGTTCACGAGCCTGACCTTCGAGCGGCCCGCGCCCGGCGTGCTCCGCGTGGTGCTGGACGGACCCAATCTCAACGCGGTGGATCCGCGCACGCACGGGGAACTGGCCGACATCTGGCCGGTGATCGACCGGGACGAACAGACCCGGGTGGTGCTGGTCCAGGGGGCGGGCCGGGCGTTCTCCGCGGGCGGGACCTTCGACTCCATCGAGGCGATGACCGAGGACTACGCGGTGCGCGCCCGGGTGATGCGCGAGGCGCGGGACATGGTGTACGGGGTGATCAACTGCTCGAAGCCGGTGGTCTCCGCGATCCACGGACCCGCCGTCGGCGCGGGGCTGGTCATCGGCATGCTGGCGGACATCTCGATCGCCGCCCGCACCGCGAAGATCGTCGACGGGCACACACGGCTCGGGGTCGCGGCCGGTGACCACGCCGCCATCTGCTGGCCGCTGCTGTGCGGCATGGCCAAGGCCAAGTACTACCTGCTGACCTGCGAGGCGCTCACCGGTGAGGAGGCCGAGCGGATCGGGCTGGTGTCGAAGTGCGTGGCCGACGAGGACGTGCACGCGGAGGCGCTGCGCGTGGCGAAGGTTCTGGCCGCCGGGCCCGCGAGCGCGATCAGCTGGACCAAACGGTCCCTCAACCACTGGTACCGCACCGCGCAGCCGATCTTCGAGGCCTCGCTCGGGCTTGAGTTCCTCGGGTTCGCGGGACATGAGGTCGTCGAGGGGCTGGCCGCGCACCGGGAGAAGCGGGCCCCGGACTTCGAGGGCGTTGGCGGCAAGAACCCGCTCGCTCTCTGACCGCCGCCCACCCGAAAGGATCCGATCATGGCGCAGGAACCGACGACGACCGAAGTCCGCCCGCTGGTACGGGGGTTGACCTACGAGGAGATGCCGGTCGGGCAGGTCTTCCGGACCGCCCGCCGGACCGTCACCGAGACCGACCTGGTCAACTTCATCACCTGGGGCGGTTTCACCGAGCCGCTCTTCTGGGACGCCACACACGCGGCGGAGGGCGGGTACACGGGCCGTCTGGTCCCGGGCGGCCTGACCTACTGCCTCGCCGAAGGACTCGTCCTGCAGACGAACGTGCTGCACGGCACGGGCCTCGCCTTCCTGCACATGGAGCTGACCGTGCGGGGGCCGGTGTATGTCGGGGACACGCTGTACGCGATCGTCGAGACGACGGGCTGCCGTCCCTCCAGCAAGCCCGGCCGGGGCGTGGTGACCAGCAGGATCACCGTATGCAATCAGCGGGACGAGGAAGTCCTGGTCTACTGCCCGGTGCGGCTGATCCGCGGCCGGGACTACGAGGCGCCCACGCCCTGAGAGCGGGGTACGAGGCTCAGCCCGGTATCCGGGCGGGCTGAGGGTGCGGCGGCGAAGGCTCCCCCACCCACCCAGTCGGACGGCATCGCGGGCCGCGGCGCGAGCTCGTGGTCCGGGACCGCCATCGCGTACAGCCGGGTGTAGCGGAACTTGGCCTCCAGGTTGTCCAGGACCGACCAGTACTCGTAACCGCACACCTCCACCCCGGCCGCCACCAGCCCCGCGAGCCAGGAGAGCCTGGCCCGCAGCAGCTCACGTCGGCGGGTGTCGTCGCTGTGTCCGGTGTCGTCGACCAGGTCCAGGTCGCCCATGCCGTTGTCGACGACGGACAGCGGCGGCAACAGGCCCCCGTACAGCTCGTACAGGCCGGCGACGGCGTCGGCGAGCCCTTCGGGGATGATCGGCCAGCCGTACGCGGTCGTCTCCACGTCGTCGAAGGGGACGATCGCGAAGCCGAGGCCCATGAGCAGACGGTTGACCTCGTTGAGGGCGCTCTGGCAGTGCGCGGTGGGCAGCACGCGGGGCAGGTTCTCCGGTGCGGTGACGCGGAACGGGGTGTGCCAGGACAGGCCCAGCAGGTCCTGGGGGGTGGCGATGATCTCCAGGTCGCCCGCGCGCACGCAGCCGGTGGCCGCCACGGGGGCGATGTCGTCCTCGGTGACCATGTGCGTGCCGAGCAGCAGGGGGTCGAGGAAGACGCGGTTGGTCCAGCTCTCCAGGCGCTCCAGGGCGAGGCGGTCGTAGGGGTCGTCGGTGGCCGCGTAGCCGCCGACCAGGGTGACCGTCGTGCCGATCCGGCTGCTCACGCCGACGGCTCGCAGGGCCCGGGTCGCGAGTCCGTTGGCGAGCAGGATGTGGTGGACGGCCGCCAGTCCGGCGCGTCCCGCGGCCCGGCCCGGTGAGTACATGCCGGCCACGTGGTCCGCGAGGGTGGGTCCGGCCAGGTCGGTCGAGGTGATCCAGCGCTCCACCCGGTCGCCGAAGCGGCGGCCGAGTTCTTCGGTGTACGCCGCGAAGTGCTCGGCGGTGTCGCGGGCGAGCCAGCCGCCGGCCGCGTCCAGCCAGGGCGGGAGCGTGCGGTCGAGGAGGGTCAGCGCGGGGCGCTTGCCGTGGGCGAGCAGTGCGTCCAGCGCGCGGTCGCAGCGGTCCAGGGCCTGCCGGTCCCAGCTGTCCGGCCCTTCGGGCTGGAGGCGCGGCCATCCGGCGACCATGCGGTGCGTGTCCGGGGCGAGGCCGAGCAGCAGACGGATGTCGTCGGTCCACTGCCGGAAGTGTCCGCCGCGCTCCGGCGGGGGTGGCAGCGGCGCCGCGATGGTGTCCGCGGTGGCGACGCCCCAGTCGACACCGCGCAGGGATTCGTGAAGGAAACCATCGCTCATGGTGACCGTCCAGGCGGTGAATGGTTTAGCGCATTCAACTGAATGCCCGCCGACCGGACGCTAACACTTCGAGCAAACTACGACAATGTTTCGGCCAGATCTCCTCGGGCCGGGTCCGGGGCGCCGGATCAGCCGGTCCCGAGGACGAGGTCGGCCGCCCGCCAGGCCATGGCCATGATCGGGCCGTTCAGATTGCCGGAGACCATGGTCGGCAGGACCGAGCAGTCGACGACGCGCAGGCCCTGGACACCGCGCACGCGCAGTTCGGGGTCGACGACGTCGGTCTCGGCCGGGCCCATCGCGCAGGTGCCGATGGCGTGGTAGCCGCAGCGGCCGTGTTCCAGGCCGGCGTCGATGATCTCCCGGTCGTCGCGGGTCTCGGATCCCGGCAGGGTTTCGGCCGTGATGCGGTCGGCGATCGGGACGGTCTCGAAGAGCTCGCGCATACGGCGGAAGAGGGCGGTTCCCACGGTGCGGTCGTGCTCGGAGCCGTAGTAGTTCGGGGTGATCGTGAGGGGTGCCTCGGGGTCGGCGGACGTGATGTGCAGGTTTCCCTCGGCAGTGGGACGCAGGATGTAGCCGAGGCCCATCACGCCGGGCTCGCGCTCGACGCGGGTCTCCTTGCCCGGGACCTCGGGCGACAGGGACACCGGGGCGATGAGCAACTGTGCGTCGGGGCGGGCGAGTTCGGGGCGGGTCTTGAAGAAGGCGATGACGTCGAAGGCGGGTGCGGCGAGGGGGCCGCGGCGCGTCGCCAGGTAGCGCGCCGCCGTCAGGGCCTGCCGCAGCGGGGTGCTCAGTGCCTTGTTGTAGCCGAGGTCGTCCTTCAGCCGGTACTGGACGACGAAGCAGCGGTGCTCTCGCATCCGGCCGCCGACGTGGGGGCTGTCGACCAGGACGTCCACGCCCGCCGGCTTGAGCACCGACGCCGGTCCGATGCCGGAGAGTTGGAGGATCTTGGGCGTGGCGATGCCGCCGGCGGAGAGGATCACCTCGCGTCGGGCCCTGACGTCGGCTTCCCGGCTCCCGCTGCGGGTCCGTACGCCCACGGCCCGGCCCTGCTCGGTCAGGACCCTCGTCACCACGGTGTCCAGGGCGACGGTGAGGTTCGGGCGGTCCGCGACGGGGCGCAGGAAGGCGCGGGCGGCGCTGAATCGCCGCCCGTTCTTGATGGTGGCCGTGGTGTAGCCGATGCGTTCGTCGTCGCTCGCGTTGAGGTCGTCGGTGCGGCGCCAGCCGAGTGCGGTGCCGGCGGCGATGGCCTCCTCGCACAGCGGCTCCGGTCCGGGTGCCGTCGAGATGTGCAACGGCCCGCCCGTGCCGCGGAGTTCGGAGGCACCGAGGGCGTGGTCCTCGATCCGCCGGAAGATCGGCAGCATGGTGTCCCAGCCCCAGCCGGGGTTGCCGAGCCGCTCCAGCTCGTCGTAGTCGGCGCGGTCGCCGCGGTTGTAGACCATGCCGTTGACCGAGCTCGATCCGCCGAGCGTGCGGCCGCGCACCCAGTGCTCGACGCGCCCGGTCGGGCCCACCGGTTCGACCGGGTAGTGCCAGGCGAACCTCGGGTCGCCCAGCAGCTTGCCGAAGCCCTTGGGCATCCTGATCAGCGGGGTGGTGTCCCTCCCGCCCGCCTCGATCAGCAGCACGGACGTCCGCGGGTCCGCGGAGAGGCGGTGGGCGAGCACGCATCCGGCCGAACCGGCGCCCACCACGACGTAGTCGAACGTGCTCATCGCTCCCCCTGCTCCGACTGCTCCGACGACTCCGACGGCTCTCCGAACGGGCGGAACTCCTCGTCCCGCCACCAGGGGAAGACGGGCGGCATGTCCTTGCTGACCCGGCCGGGGAAGGCCGGCGGGCGCTTGGCGAGGAACGACTGGACGCCCTCCACGGGGTCCGGGCCGCCGCCGATCTGGCTCATGATGCGCGAGTCCAGCCGGTGCGCGGTCATCGGATGCGGCTCGCCGAGCATCCGCCACATCATCTGGCGGGACAGCGCGACCGAGATCGCCGAGGTGTTCTCGGCGATCTCCCGGGCGAGTTCGTACGCCGCCGGCAGCAGGTCCTCCGGCGGGTGGACGGAGCGCACCAGGCCGGCCGCCAGCGCCTCGTCCGGGCCGAAGACACGACCCGTCGCCACCCACTCCATGGCCCGCTGCATGCCGACGGCCCGGGGCAGGAACCAGCCGGCCGCCGACTCCGGCACGATGCCGCGGCGAGCGAAGACGAAACCGAACTTCGCCGAGGTCGAGGCGAGCCGGATGTCCATGGGCAGGGTCATGCTCGCGCCGACACCCGCGGCGGGACCGTTGATCGCCGCGATGACCGGCTTCGTGCTGGAAAAGATCCTGAGCGCGACCCGGCCACCCGTGTCCCGGTGCCACGCCCCGGCCTTGCGGTGGTCGAAGGAAGAGCCTCCGGAGCTCACGTCCGCGCCGGCGCAGAAGCCGCGCCCCGCGCCGGTCACCACGATCACCCGGACCTCGTCGTCGGCGTCGGCCGCGTCCAGCACGTCCAGCAGGTCGCGCATCATCTGTGGGCTGAAGGCGTTCAGCTTCTCCGGCCGGTTCAGCGTGACGGTGAGGATCCGGTCCGCCACCTCGGCCCGCACGGTCTCGTACTCCTGCTCCGGCATGCGCGTCCTCCGTCACTCAACGGGCCGGTTTCCAGAAAGCTTAATTAGTTATAGCATTCAACTCGTTCACGAGAGAGATCCGTGAGCGAGGTTCGGGATCCGGGTCGGGAGCCGGGTTCGGGAGCCGGGTTGGGGAGCGGGATTCGGGAGTGAGGGCGGCGGAGATGGCGGATCTGGTGGTGACGGCCGTCGGACCGGTTCGGCTGGTCGAGCTGAACCGGCCGGAGCAGCTGAACGCGATGAGCGAGGAGCTGCACACCGGCCTCACGTCCGTGTGGGACGAGGTCGCCGCCGACCCGGAGGCACGGGTGATCGTGCTGACCGGGCGCGGGCGGGCGTTCAGCGCCGGGGGCAACTTCGACATCATGACCCGGGTACAGCGGGACGCGGACTTCCGGGAACGGAACGTCGACGAGGCCCGGCGGATCATCACCGGCATGGTCCGCTGCCCATTGCCGGTGATCTCCGCGGTCAACGGCCCCGCCGTCGGCCTCGGTTGCAGCCTGGCCCTGCTGAGCGACCTGGTGCTAATCGCGGACAGCGCCTACCTCGCCGATCCGCACGTCCAGGTCGGGCTGGTCGCGGGCGACGGGGGCGCGCTCGTGCTGCCCCTGCTCGTGGGGCTGACCCGCGCGAAGGAACTGCTGTTCCTGGGTGAGCGGGTGAGTGCCGAGGACGCGGTCCGGACCGGCGTCGCCAATCGCGTCGTACCGAAGGACAAGCTCATGGACGAGGCCATGGACCTGGCCGGACGGCTGGCGGCGCTGCCCGCGCGGGCGCTGCGCGAGACCAAGCGGGCGGTGAACCTGCATCTGGAGCAGGCCATGGCCACCGTGCTGGAGCCCGCCCTGCTGGCGGAGCGGGACACCATGCACGACCCGGACCACATCGCGGCCGTCGAGAAGATCATCGCGTCGCGCGGCCGTCGCTGAGCGGAGAGGGGCAGTCGGATGGACTTCGCGTTCAGCGAGGAGCAGGAGGAACTGGGGCGCACGGTACGGGCGTTCCTGGCGGACACCTCGCCCGAGGGTGAGGTACGGCGGCTGATGGAGACCCCGGAGGGTTTCGACCGGGCCTTGTGGCGCCGGATGGGGACGGAGCTGGGTCTGCAGGGGCTGGCCGTCCCCGAGGAGTACGGCGGTGCCGGGTGCGGGCCGGTCGAAGTGGGCGTGGTCATGGAGGAGATGGGCCGCGCGCTGCTGTGTGCGCCGTTCCTGTCCTCGGCCGTGCTCGCGACGACCACGCTGCTGCGCTGCGCCGACGAGGAGGCACGCAAGCGTCTGCTGCCGGGACTGGCCTCCGGCGAACTCGTCGCGACGGTTGCCCTGACGGAGGACTCCGCCCGCTGGGACGCCCGAGGCGTGCGGCTCACCGCCCGTGAATCGGGCGGGAGTTGGCTGCTGGACGGGCACAAGATGTTCGTCCTCGACGGCGCCGCCGCCGATGTCGTCCTCACCGTCGCCCGGACCGACGACGGGATCGGCGTCTTCTGCGTGGAGGGCGACGCACCCGGGCTGACGCGAGAGCCGCTGCCCACCTTGGACCCGACCCGCCGACAGGCGCGCCTCGACTACGCCGGCGTACCGGCAACGCGGCTGCGGACACACGGAGACGGCTGGGACCTGGTCGCGGAGGTCCTCGACCGGGCGGCGGTGGCGCTGGCCGCCGAGCAGGTCGGGGTGGCGTCCCGGGCGCTCGACATGGCGGTGGAGTACGCCAAGGTACGCCACCAGTTCGGGCGGCCCATCGGCTCCTTCCAGGCCGTGAAGCACCTGCTGGCCGACGTCCTGCTCGAAGTGGAGTCGGCCCGCGCGGCCGCGCACTACGCGCTCCTCGCCGCCGAGAGCGAGGCCCCCGACCTGCCCGCCGTGGCGAGTCTGGCCAAGGCGTTCTGCTCGGATGCCTGTCTGCAGGCGACGGCGGAGAACATCCAGGTCCACGGCGGCATCGGCTTCACCTGGGAGCACCCGGCCCACCTGTATCTCAAGCGGGCCAAGACGTCACAACTGCTGTTCGGCGACCCGGCCTTCCACCGGGAACGGCTCGCGCAGCGCATCGGACTGGACGCGGTCACGGTCGAGGGAGCGGCATGAAGGTCGACGGCAAGCTCAACGTGTGGGGCACGGCGGAGGTCGTGGAGGAGGCCCGGCACCACGAGAAGTCGGGCTACGACGGCCTGTGGGCGTCGGAGTCCAAGCACGACCCGTTCCTGCCGCTGCTGCTGGCGGCGGAACACACCGACCGTCTGGAGGTCGGCACGGCCATCGCGGTGGCCTTCGCCCGCTCGCCCATGCAACTCGCGTACACCGCCCACGACTTGCAGGCGTACTCCGGCGGGCGCTTCTCGCTCGGCCTCGGCAGCCAGATCAAGCCGCACATCGAGCGGCGGTTCTCGATGCCCTGGAGCCGGCCCGCCGCACGGATGCGGGAGTACGTGAGCGCGCTGCGCGCCATCTGGGCCGCCTGGAACGAGGGCGAGAAGCTCGACTTCCGCGGCGACTTCTACACGCACACCCTCATGGCGCCCTTCTTCGCTCCGCCGCCCTCCCCCGGCGGCGCCCCGAAGGTGTACGTGGCCGCCGTCGGGGAGGCGATGACGCGGGTCGCGGGCGAGGTCGCGGACGGGCTCCTCGCGCACGGCTTCACCACCGAGCGGTATCTGCGGGAGGTCACTCTGCCGACGGTCAAGGCCGGGCTGACGGCCACCGGCCGTACCCGCGCCGACTTCTCCGTCTCCCACCTCCTCCTCACCGCCACCGGCCGCACCGAGGAGGAGATGGCCCGCGCGGTGGCCGGCACCCGCCGGCAGATCGCGTTCTACGGCAGCACCCCCGCCTATCGCGGCGTCCTGGAGCTGCACGGCTGGGGCGAACTCGGCGACGAGCTCCACGCGCTGTCGAAGTCGTCCCGCGAGGACAAGTGGGAGGCCATGGGCGGCCTCATCGACGACGAGGTCCTGCACGCCTTCGCCGTCGTCGCCGAGCCGGATCGGGTGGCGGGAGAGATCCGGCGCCGGTACGGGGCGCTGGTCGACCGGGTGTCCTTCTACACGGCGTACGAGATCGACGCCGGGGTGTGGGAGCCAGTCGTGCGGGAGTTGCGTGAGATCGACTAGAGCCCGGATGGGCCGTGGGAGCGGCTGTCCCATCGGACAGGCTCCCGTCACCCGAGCAGGTCGAGGACCGTCGTCATCGACTTGTTCTGCAGCAGATAGTCCTCCGCCTCCTGGAGGTGGACCCGCCACAGCTCCTCCGCGGCCTCGGACCGCCGCGCGGCCACCAGGTCGACCAGTACGCGGTGGGCGCGGAAGCCGCGGCGGTTGGCGCGGATGTTCTCGGGGCTGCCCGCGTCCAGGTCGACGTGGGACCAGTTGGCCTGGTCGATGATGTGCCGGACCATGCCGTTGAGGACGCCGAGCGTCTCGTTGCCCGCCAGTTCGACGACGAGGGCGTGGAACTCCATGTGGGCGCGGATGAAGGCGGACGGGTCGTCCATGAGCCCCTCGGCCTCGGCGACGGCATCCCGCAGCCGCTCGAGGTCCTCCTCCGTGCGCCGCTGGGCCAGCAGGCCGGCGCACGGCGCCTCGATGACCGTACGGGCGTCGTACACGTCCTTGAGGGTCGTGCCCCGGTACTCCAGCACCACGCCCGCGTAACGCGCCGCCACCGTGCCCTCCGGCTCCTGCACGCGCGCCCCGCCCCGAGCGCCCCGGCGCACGCTGATCAGCGACTCCGACTCCAGCACCCGGAACGCCTCGCGCAGCGTCGGACGGGAGACCTCGAACTCCTCCATCAGCGTCGTCTCGGACGGCAGCGCGTCGCCCTCGGTCAGTTCGCCGCGCACGATCATCCGGCGCAGCCGTGCCGCCACCAGCTCGGCCATCTTGGGGACCCGGACCGGCGTGTTCGCCACCGCGCCCACCTCCGCCCTCAGTGAGTGTTCTCCGGTACGAAGTACGGCAGCGCGATCTCGTCAGTGAGGGCGCGGAAGTCGACCCGCACGCGCATCCCGATGACGACGCCACCGGCGTCCACGTGCGTGAGCAGGGTGCCCCCGTCGTCCAGGTCGACGACGGCCAGCGCGAAGGGCGTGTCGAAGCCGGGGCCGGGCGCCCGGTGCACGACGGTCACCGAGTAGACGGTCCCCCGGCCCGCGCTCGGCACGTACCGCCAGTCCCGCGACATGCAGCCGGGGCAGGCGGGCTCGGGCACGAAGAAGCGCAGGCCACAGCTCGGGCAGTGCGGGACGACCAGGTCCCCGCGCCGGGCCGCGTCCCAGAACGGCCGGGACAGCTCGGTGGGGACAGGCACGGGACGGCTCATCGCATCCTCCCCAGCACGCTCATCTCGTAGTGCTGCGCCCCGGACCCGGCGTTGCCGACGACGGCCAGCTCGGCGCCGTCGACCTGATGGACGCCGGTGCCGCGCAACTGCCGTACGGCCTCGACGACTTTGAGCGTCATCTGCTGGGTACCGTTCCAGGCGTACGACAGACAGCCGCCGTCCGGATTGACGGGATGCTTGCCGCCGACGGCGATGGCTCCGCTCGCGGCCAGTGGTCCGCCCTCGCCCTCCCCGCACAGCCCGAGAATCTCCAACTGGCGGATGATCTCGAAGGAGTTGGGGTCGTAGAGGGAGAACACGTCGATGTCGTGCGGGCTCACCCCGGCCATGGCATAGGCGCGGTCGGCCGCGTCCCGGCCGATCTGCCCGACCTCCCGGTACAACGCCGGGTTGGCGTACGCCGCCTGGTGGTACTCCATGCCGCCGCCGAGGACCGCGACGGGCGGGCGGGGCAGGTCGCGGGCCCGTTCGGCGGTCGTGACCACCAGGGCGGCGCCCCCCTCGCCGACGATGCAGCAGTCCAGCAGGTGGAAGGGCGTGGCCACCATGCGGGAGGCGAGCACGTCGTCGGTGGTGTACGGGCCGCGCCCGTACATCATCGCCTCCGGGTTGCTCGTGCCGTTGTTGCGGATCGTGGCGGCGACCTCCGCGAGCTGGTGGGAGGTCGTGCCGTACTCGTGCATGTGCCGTGCCGCCACCAGCGCGAACTGGGCGACGACGTAGCTGCCCCAGACGTCGGCGAACTCCAGCGGCACGCCCGCCCCGACGGGGCCCGTCCCTCGCGAGACCAGCTTGCAGCCGCCGACGACCACCGTGTCGGCGAACCCGGCCCGTACAGCCGCCGCCGCTTTCAGCAGGCCCCGCGAACCGGCGTTGTCGAGCATCGAGTCGCTGGTCCAGCGCAGGTCCCGGCCGAGCATGCGCGCCCAGGAACTGCCTTCCCCGGGTACGCCGCCCGGCCCGGGCCAGTCGACCTGGGCGCCGTCGACGTCCGAAGGCGCGAGCCCGGCGTCCTCGATGGCGCCCCTGACCGCTTCGAGAGCGAGGTCCATCGCGTCGCGGTGCGGGAGCGACAGCGCCTGCTCGGTCGCGTACACGCCGACGACGACCGGCTGCCGGGCGTCCGTCACGGTCTCACCGCCCCGCGCCCAGCGTGGCCCCGCCCGGATAGCCGCCTCCGCCGAAGCGCTCGTCGAGCGCCTCGTAGTCCTTGGCGAAGTCCTTGGTGCGGGGCAGCGCGTCGATGAACTCCACGGTCTTGGGCTTCTTGTACGAGGCGATCCGCGCCCGGCAGTGCTCGACGATGTCCGCCTCCGTGACCGGCTCGGCGTCCGGGTGCAGTACGACGACCGCCTTGACGTCCTGCGCCCAGCGCTCGTTGGGCACGCCGATCACCGCGGCCTCCTTGACCGCGGGGTGCGACTCGATGCAGTTCTCGACCTCGGCGGGGAAGATGTTCTCGGCCGCCGACTTGAGCATGCGGGTCGTCGTGCCGAGGAAGCTGATCGTGCCGTCGGGCTCGCGCCGGCCGAGGTCGGTGGTGTGCCACCAACCGAAGCGGAAGCGCTGCTCGTTGATCTCGGGCCGGTTCCAGTAGCCGAGGTGCACGAGGTCGCCGCGCACGCAGATCTCGCCGACCTCGCACTCCTCACCCCGCTCGTCGAGTATGCGTACGGCCGTGAAGGGACCGGGCCGTCCCGCGTTGCCGAGACCGCTGCCCCCGTAGGCGCCGGTCACGGCGAAGCCGGTCACCTCCGTCTGCCCGTAGCCTCGGCCCTCTCCGCCGCCGTTGCGGGTGAAGCGGCTGGTGTCGGTGGGCACGGTGCCCTGCCACAGCGGCGCGGCGACACTCGCCCGCAGGTGGGACAGGTCGTGCCCGGCCTCGCGGTTCAGCTCGACGAGCTGCGCGATGGTCGGCGGCATCAGGTAGGCGTGGGTGCAGTGCTCCGCCGCCAGCAGCGGGAGCAGTTCCTCGGCGACCACCCGGCGGACGATCACGTTCTTGCCGCCGTGCACGAAGGCCGGGACGCCCCAGAACTGGTAATTGCCGATGTGGAACATGGGCCCGGCGCCGAGGAACGCGGTCTCGGCGCCGATGTCACCCATCCAGGCGGCGTTCGTGCCCATCGCGAGCAGGTTGCGGTGCGAGAGCATCGAGCCGGACTGCCGGCCGGAGATCGCCGCCGTGTAGATGACCAGGAGGGCGGAGTCGGGGTCGACGTCGGCGGCCGGGTTCTCGGGTGAGCCGGAGGCGAGGAACGACTCGTACGAGTCGGGGCCCTCGGTGTCGTGCCGCAGCCACAACGCCCGGTGGTCGCTGCCCAGTTCGGCGCGGGCCTTGCTGACGGTGTCGCCAATCTCCTCGTCCTGCCAGACCACGACCCGGGGGTCGAAGTCCTCGACCGCGAACGCCATTTCGGGGGCGGCCCAGCGCCAGTACCCCGGGCAGACCATGGCGCCGATCTTCGCTGCGGCGCCGAGCAGTTCCCAGATGCGGAAGGAGTTCTGGCCCAGCCACAGGATCCGGTCGCCGGGGCCGACCCCGGCATCCGTGAGGGCGTGGGCCAGTCGGTTGGTGCGTTCGTCGAGCCGCGGCCAGGTCAGGCGGACGTCGCCGTCGACCAGGGCGACGCGGTCGGGGAAGGACCTGCGGTGCTCGCGGATGATGTCGCCGAACGTCAGGCGGCGGGCGGGATTCACGTCGATCGCTCCTGTGAGGTTTCGTCAGACGCGGGCTACGCCGACGCCCTTGACGTTGATGAACTCGTCGAGTCCGGCCCGACCGCCCTCGCGGCCGAAGCCACTGATGCCCACGCCTCCGAAGGGCGTGGCGGGTGAAGTGATCGGGTTCGGGCCGGGGTTGACGTAGACCGTGCCGGCCTTCAGGCGCGGTACCAGACGGTTGACCCGCGCGATGTCGCGGGACTGGATGTACGCGGACAGCCCGTACTCGGTGTCGTTGGCGAGGGAGACCGCCTCGTCCTCGGTGTCGAACGGGGTGATGGCGAGGACCGGGCCGAAGATCTCGTGCTGGGCGAGGTCGCTGCGGTTGTCGACGTCGGCGAAGACGGTCGGGGTGACGAAGTAGCCGTCGGTGTCGATGCGTTCACCGCCGTACACCAGCCTGCCGGCTCGATCTTCGAGCGCCTTGTTGATGACGCTCTGCACTCGGTCACGGGCGGCGGCGTTGACGAGGGGGCCTATGTACGTCGTCGGGTCGAGCGGGTCGCCGACGGGGAGGTGGGCTACGACCCCGGTCACGCGCGCCACGACCTCGTCGTAGATCGGCCGCTCCACCAGCAGCCGGGTCGGCAGCGCGCAGCCCTGGCCGGTGTTGCTCATCGCGAAGGCCGCGCAGTACGGCACGACCGTGTCCAGGTCGGTGTCGGCGAAGAGCAGGTTGGCGGACTTGCCGCCCAGCTCGAACAGGACGGGCTTGAGGCTCTGGGCGGCGGTCGCCATGATGCGGCGGGCGGTGGCGGGGCCGCCCGTGAAGGAGATCTTGTCCACGCCCGGGTGCGCCACCAGGGCCTCGCCCGCGTCGCCGAGCCCGGTGACGACGTTGACGACGCCCTCGGGTATGCCCGCCTCGCGGGCCAGGTCGGCGAAGAGCAGGGCGGAGAACGGGGTGGACTCGGCCGGTTTGATCACGACCGTGTTGCCGGCGGCGAGCGCGGGCGGGACCTTCATCGCCAGCGACAGGGCGGGCGAGTTCCAGGTGATGATGTGGCCGATGACGCCGTACGGCTCGGCGAGGGTGTACTCGACGTTCTCGTGCGGGCTGTGGGCCGCGCCGACGATGCCCTCGATCTTGTCCGCCCAGCCGGCGTAGTACTCGGTCCACTCGGCGACGTGCGGTCCGACGTTGTCGGCCCAGCCGCCGATGCAGACGCCGTTCTCCAGCGGGCAGATCGCCGCGAAGTCGGGGATGTGGTCGCGGATCAGCTGGGCGAAGCGGGTGAGCAGGCGGCGCCGCTCGGCCGGGCGCATGGACCCCCAGACCTCGAAGGCCTGACGGGCCGCCGCCACCGCCCGGTCCACCTCGGCGGGCCCCGCGAGCGGGATACGGGCCTGGACCAGCCCGGTGGCGGGGTTGATGTGCTCGTGGAGGCCGCCGCTCGCCTCGTGGAGATCCTTGCCGCCGATGACGAGCCTGGGGCGCGGCAGATCCTGCTCGGCTCTTTGCTGGTGCAGCTTCACGTCGACCGTGACCACGGTGCCTCCCGGAGCCCGCTGCCCTGACAAGCGTACAGCTTAAATAGATAACCTATTTAGCCGAACCAATCAATGCCCGCGCCGTGCCCGCGCTCGGCGCCTCTCACCGCCCCTCACGGCCCGGCCCGCTCACAGCCCCAGCGACCGCCCGACGATCTCCTGCATGATCTCCGACGTGCCGCCGAACACCCGCTGCACCCGGCTGTCCCGCCAGATCCGGGCGATCTCGTACTCGTTGACATAGCCGTAGCCGCCGAAGAGCTGCATGCAGCGGTCGATGACCTCCCAACCGGTCTCGGAGGTCCAGTACTTGGCGGCCGCGGCCTCCTCGGCGGTGAACTCGCCGTCGACCAGCGCCATGATGCAGCCGTCCAGATACACCCGCGCGACGCCCAGCTTGGCCTTGGCGTCGGCGAGGGCGAAGCGGTTGGCCTGGAACTCGCCGATCGGCCGGCCGAAGGCCGTGCGGGTCTTGGCGTACTCCAGTGCCAGCTCATACGCCCGCTCCGCCGCCGCGAGCGAGGAGACGGCGATGGCCAGCCGCTCCGTCGGAAGGTTGCCCATCATGTGGTAGAAACCGCGCCCCTCCTGCCCGATGAGGTTCTCGGCGGGTACGCGGACCTCGTGGAAGAAGAGCTCGGCGGTGTCCTGGGCCTTCATCCCGACCTTGTCGAGCTTGCGCCCGCGCTCGAACCCCTCGGCGCCGCGCTCCACGACGATCAGGCTGATGCCCTTGTGCCCGGCGTCCGGGTCGGTCTTGCACGCGACGATGACCAGGTCGGCCAGGATGCCGTTGGTGATGAAGGTCTTGGAGCCGTCGATCACCCACTCGTCGCCTTCCCTGCGGGCGGTGGTCCGGATGCCCTTGAGGTCGGATCCGGCGGCCGGCTCGGACAGCGCGAGCGCGCAGATGATCTCGCCGCTGATCACTCCGGGGAGCCAACGGGCCTTCTGCTCTGGGGTGGTGAGGTTCATCAGGTAGGGCGGGATGACGTCGTTCTGCAGGCCCAGCCCGATGCCGACCGAACCCGTGGCCGCCATCTCCTCCGCCATGATCGCGTTGTAGCGGAAGTCCCGGATCCCCTGACCGCCGTACTCCTCGGGGAACTGCCAGCCGATGAGTCCGGCCTTGCCCGCGGCCAACCACGCGTCCCGGCCGACCTGACCCGCACGCTCCCACTCCTCGGCGTACGGGGCGCATTCGCGCAGGTAGTAGGCGCGGGCCGTCTGCCGGAACAGCTCGTGCTCCTCGGTGAAGATCGTACGGCGCATGCTCGACTCCGCTCCCGCGTCTCACGCACTCGACATCTCGCTTATTTAGCTGAAGTAGTTATACGATAGCGCTGTTTCCAGACCCGGGCGAGGGAGGACGCGTGAGCGTACGGGACAAGGTGGCACTCGTCACCGGGGCGGGGCGTGGCATCGGCGAGGCGATCGCCGACCGGCTCGCCGCCCAGGGAGCCGCGGTCGCCGTCTGCGACCTGGATCCGGAGGCGGCGGACAAGGTCGCCGCGCGGCTGGCGGAGCGGTACACGGTGCGGGCGCTGGGCGTGGGCGCGGACATCTCCGACAGCGCGGCCGTACGCACGGCCGTGGAGCGGGTGACGGCCGAACTCGGGCCGGTGGACGTGCTGGTCAACAACGCGGCCGTGGATGTCATCGGCCGGTTCGTCGACAGCACCGAGGAGACCTGGGACCGGATCATCGCCGTCAATCTGCGCGGGACGATCACCGTGACCCGGGCCGTCCTCGACTCGATGATCGAACGCGACGGCGGGCGGATCATCCACATCGCCTCGGACGCCGGCCGCGTCGGCTCCTCCGGCGAGGTCGTGTACTCCGCGACGAAGGGCGGCGTCATCGCCTTCGGCAAGGCGCTCGCCCGCGAGGTCGCCCGGCACGGCATCACCGTGAACAGCGTCTGCCCCGGGCCGACCGACACCGCGCTGCTCGGGCAGGTCGCCGAGTACAGCCAGAAGATGTACGACGCGACCGTGCGGGCCATCCCGCTGCGCCGCGTCGCCCGGCCCGACGAGATCGCCGGCGTGGTGGCCTTCCTCGCGTCCGACGACGCCGCCTACCTGACCGGGCAGACGCTGTCGGTCAGCGGCGGTCTGACGATGGTCTGAGGTGAGCACCGTGCTTCGTGTCGAACTCCGCGACCGGCTCGCCGTGTTGACCCTGGACCGGCCCGAGCGGCTCAACGCCGTCGGCTCCGAGACCGTGCGGCGACTCACCGAGGCGCTGGAGGGCATACGCGACGATGACGACGTACGCGCACTGGTCGTGACGGGAGCGGGCCGGGCCTTCTCCGCCGGCGCCGACCTGGGGGAGATCGAGTCGTTCACCGCACCCGGCCAGTTCCGGGACTTCGTGGGGCGCCTGACCGAGGCGTACGCGCTCCTGGAGGACTTCCCCAAGCCCTCGGTGGCCGCCGTCCACGGGTTCGCGTTCGGCGGCGGTCTGGAGCTGGTGCTCGCCTGCGACCTGCGGGTGGTGGAGCGGGGCGCCCGGCTGGGCCTGCCGGAGATGAAGCTGGGCGTCCTGCCGGGGGCGGGCGGTACCCAGCGGCTGCCGCGCCTCCTGCCGCCGGCGATCGCCAAGCAGATGATCCTCAGCGGTGAACCGATCGAGGCCGAGCGCGCCTGGCAGCTCGGGTTGGTCAATGAGCTGGCGGAGCCCGGCGGAGCGCTCGCCGCGGCCGAGAAGCTGGCCGGTGGTCTGACGGCCGGGGCACCGCTGGCGCTCGCCGCGGGAAAGCGGTTGATCGACTACGGCGTCGGAATGGACCTGGGGTCGGCGATCGCCTACGAGCGGGAGACCGTCACGGTGCTGTTCTCCACCGAGGACCGGGCCGAGGGGCTCAATGCGTTCCGTGAGCGCCGCCCGGGCGAGTTCCGCGGCGTGTAGGCGTCCCTACGAATCTGTACGCGTCCCTGCGTATCTGGAGGTGGGCCGTGCGGCCACTGGAAGGCATTTCCGTCGTCGAGCTGGGCATGTGGGTGGCCGCCCCGGCCGCGGCCACCATGCTGGCCGACTGGGGTGCGGACGTGATCAAGGTGGAGGCGCCCACCGGCGACCCCAACCGGTACACGCTCAAGCACGTCGGCCAGGACATCGACAGCGAGCCCCCGTTCGAGACGGACAACCGCGGCAAGCGCGGGATCGTCCTCGACCTGCGATCGGAGGACGGCAAGGACGTGCTGGAGCGGCTCCTGAAGCGCGCCGACGTCTTCGTCACCAACCTCCGTCCGGGCGCGCTGGAGCGGCTGGGCCTGGCACCGGACGAGCTGCGCGCCCGCCATCCCCGCCTGGTCGTCGGCACGTTGACGGGGTACGGCTGGACCGGCGCCGAGCGCGACCGGGCCGGGTACGACGTCTCGGCCTTCTGGGCGCGCCCCGGCATCGCCGCCATGCTCAACCCGGCCGGCGAGCCCCCGCCCGGCATCCGGCCCGGCCTCGGCGACCGCACGGCCGCGTCCAACCTGGTGGCCGGTGTCCTGGCCGCCCTGCTGCGCCGCGAGCGCACCGGCGAGGGCGGCGTGGTGGACGTGTCGCTGCTGCGGTCGGGGACGTACGCGAACGGCAACGACCTCGCCCTGCAGAACTTCTTCGGCAAACGCGGCCGTACCCGCCACCGCAGCGAGCACGAGTCCCCGCTCTACAACTGCTACCGGGCCGCCGACGACCGCTGGTTCTGGCTCGTCGGCCTGGAGGGCAACCGGCACTGGCCCGGGGTCGTCAAGGCGCTGAACCGCGAGGACCTGTCGGCCGACGAGCGGTTCGCCACCGGCAAGGCCCGGCGGGCGCACGTGCGTGAGCTGATCGCCGTGTTCGACGAGGAGTTCGCGAAGCGGCCGCTGGAGGAGTGGGCGGCGCGGTTCGACGCCGAGGGCGTGTGGTGGGCGCCCGTGCAGACCTTGGCGGAGGTGTCCGCCGATCCGCAGGCGGAGGCGGTGGGGGCGTTCGTGGAGCAGCCCGGCATGGGCGACGCGCCGCCGCTGAGGACGGTGGCGACCCCGGTCGGCTTCTGGGGCGTGGACGACAAGCCGCGCTCCGGCGCGCCGACGCTGGGTGAGCACACCGCCGAAGTACTCGACGAGCTGGGACGGACTGGGAGGTAGGGCGTGGGCATCCTCGACGACAAGGTCGCCATCGTGACGGGTGGCGGCAGGGGCCTGGGCCGGGCGCATTGCCTGGCCCTCGCGGAGGCCGGCGCGACCGTGGTCGTGAACGACCTCGGCTCGGGCGTGCACGGTGAGCGGACCGGCGACTCCCCCGCCGACGACGTCGTCACCGAGATCACCAAGCTCGGCGGCCGGGCGGTCGCCGACCACGCGTCGGTGACGGACTGGGCGGCGACCGAGGCCATGGTCGCGGACACCGTCGCACAGTTCGGGCGGCTCGACATCGTCGTGAACAACGCCGGGATCGTGCGCGACCGCATGCTGTTCTCGATGACCGAGGCCGAGTTCGACGCGGTGATCGCGGTGCATCTCAAGGGCACGTTCGCGCTCACCCGGCACGCCTGCGCGTACTGGCGGGAGGCGTCGAAGCGGGGTGAGCCGGTCGCGGGCCGCATCATCAACACGACGTCCGGGACCGGCCTGTTCGGCAACCAGGGGCAGGCCAACTACGGCGCCGCGAAGGCCGGGATAGCCGGGCTCACCGTCCTCACCGCCCTGGAGATGCGCCGCTACGGCGTCACCGCGAACGCCGTCTCGCCGATCGCGGCCACGCGGATGACCGAGGGACTGGAGGTCGGCGCCGGCCTGGCGTCCACGGACGGCTTCGACCCGCGCGACCCGGCCAACGCCTCCGGCGTCGTCGTCTACTTGGCCTCGGACGCCGCGTCCTGGCTGACCGGACAGGTGCTGCGCATCGAGGGCAACCGGCTGAACAGGCTGCAGGGCTGGACCGTGGCGGGCGTGTACCCCAGCCGTTCGGGGCAGGCCCTGACGCCCGGGGAACTCGTCGAGGCCGTACCCCGGTTGTACGGCGTCGCACCCGCCGGGCGCGCCACGGGAGTCGGTCAGTGAAGGCCCACGACCTGGCCGCGCTGACGCTCCGCGCGACGCTCGGCCCGATGCTCTTCGCGCACGGCTGGAACAAGGTCAACGGGCCGGGCGGGATCGAGGGCACGACGGGCTGGTTCGAGGCCCTGGGGCTGAAGCCCGCCGCGGTGCACGCGCGCATGGCGGCCGGGACCGAGATGGCGGCGGGACTGGGCCTGACGCTGGGCGCCGCGGGCCCGCTGCCCGCCGCCGCGACGGTCGGTCTGATGACCGTGGCCGCGCGCACCGACCACCGCGGCAAGGGCTTCTTCGTCTTCAAGGGCGGCTGGGAGTACGTCGGTGTCGTGGGCGGCGCGGCGGTGGCGCTGGCGGCGCTCGGCAACGGCCGCTACTCGATCGACGGCCTGCTGGGGCGGCAACGGGCGGGCGCTGGGCCCGCGTTGCTGGCGGCGGCGGTCGGCACGGCGAGCGCGGCGGGGCTGCTGGCGGTGTGCTACCGGCCGGACGAGCCGGAACAGAAGCCGGACGACCCGGAACGAACGCCGGACGACCCGGACAAGAACCAGTGAGGGAGTGACATGGACGCGGATGACTTCAGCTCGGTGCTGTCCGAGGTCCGGCGTTTCGTGCGGGAGCGCGTCGTGCCGCTGGAGGCGGAGATCGACGAGAAGGACGAGATGCCCGCCGAGATCCGCGAGGCGGCGAAGAAGATGGGTCTGTTCGGCTTCGCGCTGCCCGAGGAGTACGGCGGACTGGGCCTGTCGATGTACGAGGAAGCCCAGTTGATGTTCGAACTGGGGTACACGACCCCGTCCCTGCGCTCCATGTTCGGGACGAACAACGGCATCGCCGGACACGTTCTGATGGTCGGCGGCACCGAGGAGCAGAAGACCGAGTGGCTGCCGAGAATCGCCTCCGGTGAGGTCCTGGCGTCGTTCGCGCTCACCGAGCCCGAGGCGGGATCCGACCCGTCGACGCTCACCACACGTGCTCACCTGGACGGCGACGACTGGGTGATCAACGGCGCCAAGCGGTACATCACCAACGCCCCGCTCGCCGACGTCTTCATGGTCTTCGCCCGCACCGATCCCGACGCCCCCCGCACCCGGGGCATCTCGACCTTCCTGGTCCCGGCGGGCACTCCGGGGCTGACCGTGGCGCCCCGGGACCACAAGATGGGCCAGTTCGGGGCGTGGACAGCGGATGTCCACTTCGACGACGTACGCGTCCCGGCCTCCGCCCTGGTCGGCGGCGAGGACGGTCTGAACCGGGGCTTCGCCACGGCGATGGGCTGCATAGCGCACGGCCGGCTGCACATCTCGTCGCTGTGCGTGGGCATGGCCGAGCGGCTGGTCGACGAGTCGGTGGAGTACGCCCGTACGCGCCGCCAGTCCGGCAAGCTCATCGGTTCGTTCCAGCTGGTGCAGGGCCTGATCGCCGACTCGATGACCGACTACTACGCCGGCCGGGCCACGGTCCTTGAGGCCGCTCGCGCCTTCGACGCCGGTACCGACTCCAAGATCGGCCCGTCCTGTACGAAGTACTTCGCCAGCGAGATGGTGTGGCGGGTCGCGGACCGCGCGGTGCAGATCCACGGCGGGGCGGGCTATATGCGCGGGGTCGCCGTCGAGCGCTTCTACCGGGACGCCCGGCTGTTCCGTATCTACGAGGGCACCAGCCAGATCCAGCAGGTCATCATCGCGAAGGCGCTGCTGGGAGAGGCGGCGCGCGGCTGAGACGGGGCGGCGACTCCAGGTCGCCGCCCCGCCCCCGTTGCTGTCCTCAGATGCCGAGCCGGTCCAGCAGCCGCTCGTGGTAGATGGCCGGACCTCCGAAGAGCAACTGCGAGGACTTGGCCCGGCGGAAGTACAGATGGGCCGGGTGCTCCCAGGTGAAGCCGATGCCGCCGTGGACCTGGATGTTCTCCATGGCGGCGACCATGTACGCCCGTGAGCAGCACGCGTGTGCCACGGCGGCGGCCACCGGGAAGTCCGGCGCGTCGCCGGCGGCCAGCAGCGCCGCCTCCCGGGCGGATGCCTCGGCCAGTTCCACCTGGACGAGCATGTCGGCGCACTTGTGCTTGACGGCCTGGAAGGAACCGATCGGCCGGCCGAACTGGTGCCGGGTGCGGGCGTGCTCGACGCTCATCTCCAGGCACCTGCGCGCCCCGCCCGCCTGTTCGGCGGCCAGCCCCACCGAGGCCACGTCCAGGACCTTGGCCATGATCCGCCCGCCCGCCCCGTCCGGACCGACGGGCGTCGCGGGCACGGCGTCGAACGTCAGCCGGGCCAGCGTCCGGGTGGCGTCCAGAGTCTCCATCGCCTCGGCCGTCACGCCCGGCGCTGCCCGGTCGACCGCGAAGAACGAAGGACCGGCGACCGTGCGGGCGACGACGAGGATCAGGTCGGCCGTCGTCCCGTCGATAACGAAGCCCTTGCGGCCGCTGAGCTTCCAGCCACCGTCTGCGTCCGCAACCGCACGTGTGGAGATCAGCGCCGGATCCCACGAGCCGCCTTCCTCGGCGACCGCGAGGGTGGCCATGGTCCGCCCTGCCGCGATGCCGGGGAGATGACGCGCGCAGGCCTCCGAGTCCCCCGAGGCCAGCAGCGCCTGGGCGGCGAGCACGACCGTCGAGAAGAACGGCGAGCAGAACAGGGCGCGGCCCATCTCCTCCAGTACGACACCGAGTTCGACCGGTCCGAAGCCGTCGCCGCCGTACTCCTCCGGGATGGCCAGGGCGGGCAGTCGCAGTTGGTCGGCGGCCTGGGACCACACGTCCGGGTCGAAGCGCGGCTCGCTCTCCATGAGCTTGCGCACGGCTTCCTCGGGCGACTTCGCCGCCATGAACTCCCCTACGGAGGCCCGGAGTTCCCTCAGTCCACTTGCGTCGGCGCTCATGCGCGTGCCTCCTTGGGCAGACCGAGGACCCGTTCCGCGAGGATGTTCTTCATGATCTCCTCGGTGCCCCCGAGGATGCGCAGGGCCGGGGTGGCCAGGAGGAGTTCGGACCAGGCGTACGTGCCCCACTGACCGGTGTCGGCGATGAGACGCGGGCCGAGGCAGTCGCCGACGAAGTGGGCGGCCCGGGTGAGGTTCTGACCGTACATCAGCTTGGCGACGGACCTTTCGGGGCCGGGGGCGACGCCCGCCCGCAGGCTGCGCTGGGCGCGGGCGTTGAGATGGCCGGTGGCGAGGACGTCGACGAGGAGTTCGCCGAGGCGGGCGCGCAGGGCTCGGTCGTCCCAGGTCCAGGTGGCGCGCATGAGCGCCGAGAGATGGTCCGGGGACAGGGCGGCGGCCACTGGGCCCGCGCCCTCGGAACCGACCGTGTCGCGCTCGTTCATCAGGGTGGTCAGGGCGACCGTCCAGCCGCCGTCGATCTCGCCGAGGCGGTGGTCGTCGGGGACGCGGACGTCGGTGAGGAAGACCTCGTTGAAGTCGGCGCCACCGGTCATCTGCCGCAGCGGGCGGACCTCGACGCCGGGCGCGTC
This sequence comes from Streptomyces spinoverrucosus, assembly GCF_015712165.1. Classification (NCBI taxonomy): domain Bacteria; kingdom Bacillati; phylum Actinomycetota; class Actinomycetes; order Kitasatosporales; family Streptomycetaceae; genus Streptomyces; species Streptomyces spinoverrucosus. The sequence continues at coordinate 208,731 of NZ_JADPZX010000002.1, forward strand.
CATGGGGACCAGGAAGGCCGTGATGCCGCGATGCTTGGGCGCCTCGGGGTCGGTGCGGGTCAGGGCGAGGCCCACATCGCTGTGCTGGGCGACCGACGTCCACACCTTCTGCCCGCTCAGCACCCACTCCTCGCCCTCACGGACGGCCCGGGTCGTCACGCTCGCCAGGTCGGATCCCGCGTCGGGCTCGCTGAACAGCTGGCAGGCGATGGCGTCTCCGCGGTACATCGCGGGCAGCCAGCGTTCCTTGATGTGGGGCTGGGCGTGGGCGAGGATCGTGGGCCCGATCATACCGAGGCCGACCACACCGAGGACGCCGGTGTCCGGGACGTCGTACTCCGACTCGATGGCGTCGTAGACGAGATCATGGACGGGGGTCAGGCCCCGGCCGCCGTACTCGGGCGGGCCCGTGATCCAGCCGAAGCCGTTCTCGTAGCGGATCCGCTGCCACTCGCGCGCCCGCCGCACCTGCTCGGCCTCCTGCTCGGGCGGGAGGCTGCTGAAGTACGCCATCGAGTCGTCGCCCTGCCCCCAGGTGCGGGCCGCGCGGTCGGGGGCCTTGGTCGCGTGCGCGTCGAGGAAGCTGCGCGCTTCGGCGGCGAAGTCCTGCGTGTCCTGTTCCATAGCGGTTCCCTGTGCGTTCAGGTCGAGAGGATCGTCACCGCCGACGCGCCGGGCGCGCCGTACAGGTGGGTGTATCCGACGCGGGGCGTGCCGGGGACCTGCCGGGCTCCCGCGCTGCCGCGCAGCTGGAGGACGATCTCGTGGATCTGGCGCAGGCCGGACGCGCCGATGGGCTCGCCGTTGCCGAGCAGTCCGCCGTCGGTGTTGACCGGGAGCCGGCCGCCGATCCCGGTGGCGCCCTCGGCGATCAGACGCTCCTGTTCGCCGTCCTTGCAGAGGCCGTTCTCGGCCATGTGGATGATCTCCGACCCGGCGTCGGTGTCCTGGAGCTGGGCGACGTCGACGTCCTCCGGGCCGATGCCCGCCCGTTCGTACGCCGCCTTGGAGGCGTCCACGGTCGGGCTGTCGACGGGCTCTCCGACCGGGAACGACGGGCTCTGCACCTCGAAGGCGCCGAGGCGGCGGCTGCGCAGGGCGGTGGCACGGACCCGTACGGGCTTGCCGGTGTACCTGTGCGCCTGGTCGGACCGGCACAGCACGACCGCCGCCGCGCCCTCGTCCGGGCCGCAGTACATGTACTGCCGGAGCGGGTAGTTGAGGATCGGTGAGGCCAGGATCTCCTCCACCGAGAGCGGGGTGCGGCGCCAGGCCTTGTCGTTCGCGGCGGCGTTGCCGAAGTTCTTCGCCGCCACGCGGGCCAGCGTCTCGTGGGAGATGCCGTGCTCGTGCATATAGCGGTTGATCTTCATGCCGAAGAAGTGGGTGGTGAGGAAGAGCCCGGTCTGCCCGTACCAGGAAGGGATGCCGGCCACGGACGGATCGGCGGCGAACGCGCCGCGCGGGTGTTTGTCCAGGCCGATGGCGACGGTCAGGTCGTGCTCGCCGGTCTCGATGGCGCGGGAGGCCAGGGCGATGGCCGTACCGGCCGTGGCACAGCCGTTGAACACCCCGCGCAGGGGGATTCCGGTCAGGCCGAGCCGTCCGACTATGGCGTCCGGGTTCGCCACCTCGTAGCTGCCGATGTAACCGCCTTGGATCTGGGGCCACTTGACGCCCGCGTCAGCGAGCGCGAGCCGCACCGCCTCCGCGCCCATGTCCAGCGCCGGCTTCCCGGGGAACCTCCCGAAGGGGTGGAGTCCCACGCCGATGATGACGGCCTCGGTCACGGTGTCTCCTCCTCGGCCGGGGCGAAAGCGAACGTCATGACCTCGGTGCCGTCGTCCTGAACGGCGTAGGGCACGAGGGTGAGTCGCATGGTCTGGCCGATGCGCAGCTTGTCCGGGTCGGGTTCGGTGAGGCGGGCCTCCACCAGCAGTTCGCCGGGGAGTTCGACGTAGCCGACCGAGTAGGGCTCGAAGGACTCGGGGCCGTCGTACGGCGGGGACGGTGGACGGAAGTTCTGGGTGGTGTACGTCCAGAGGGTCCCGTGGTCCGCGAGGATCCGTTCCTTCGACTCCGCGCTCGCGCATCGCACACAGTCGGGGGCCGCCGGGAAGCTCACCAGCCCGCAGGCCGCGCACTCGGATCCGATGAGCCGCAGCGGGGCGTCCGGCCAGGTGAACAGGGACTCGGCGACAGGCCGTCGGGTCGTCATGTCACGCTCCGTTCCGGTTGCCGAGGGCGTCGGCGTTCGGTGCCGCCTTGGCCACGAGGTTCGGCACGACGGAGGTGAGCTCCTGAGGCGTCCACCGGTTCTCGGCGCTCGCGCCGGGGCCGTTGACCCAGCCCTCCAGGACAGTGATCCGGTTGCCCATGACGCCGAACACGCGGCCGGTGACCTCGCGTGAGGCGGCCGAGCCGAGCCAGACGACGAGGGGGGAGATGGCCTCGGGAGTCAGGTCCTGCGTCCGAGCGGCCTGCCGCATCATCTCGATGTCCTCGGTCAGCCGGGTGAGCGCGGTGGGTGCGATGGCGTTCACCGTCACTCCGTAACGGGCGAGTTCGGCGGCGGCGATGAGGGTGAGGCTGGCGACTGCGGCCTTGGCGGAGCCGTAGTTGGACTGGCCCGGGTTGCCGAAGATGCCGGACGGGGAGGTCGTGTTGATCACCCGGGCGTCGTTGACGTGGCCGGTCTTGGCGCGCTCGCGCCAGTACGCGGCCGCGTGGCGCAGGGTGGCGAAGCTGCCCTTGAGGTGGACGGCGAGCACGCTGTCCCAGTCCCGCTCGGTCATCGACACGATCATCCGATCGCGCAGGATGCCGGCGTTGTTGACCAGCACGTCCAGGCCGCCATAGGTGTCGACGGCCTGCTGGACGAGCCGGCCGGCGCCGTCCCAGGTGGAGATGTCGTCCGTGTTGGCCACGGCCTCGCCGCCGGCCGCGGCGATCTCGTCCACCACGGCCTGGGCGGGTCCGGCCGAGGCACCGCCCCCGTCGCGTGCTCCGCCGAGGTCGTTGACCACGACCTTCGCGCCGTGCGCGGCGAACGCCAGGGCGTGTGCCCGGCCGATGCCGTTTCCGGCGCCGGTGACGACCACGACTCGGCCGTCGACCACTCCTTCGGACATCCTCGACTCCTCGATCACAGTGATGGGCCGGCATCGGTGAACAGCACCCGCGGGTCCTCGCTGCCGCAGGCGCAGCGGTCGGCGACGACGCGGCCGGGGATGCCGAGCCGGGTCTCGGGCAACGGTGAGGTGCGTCGCTCCCCCGCGGCCACGCACAGCTCCCCGTCCCGCTCGCCGACCCGCCACTCGGCGGCGTTGACGTGCGCGCCGCTCCGCTCCGGGCACTCGATGGCCAGAGCCGGACCCACGGCCGAGAACAGACAGGCGGGCACCCCCACTCCGCGCAGCACGGGTAGGGCGGCGGGCCGGGCCAGGACGACCGGTGTCGAGCGGAACATCTCGCCGACGTCGGCGGCCCCGGAGAGGCCCTCCAGGGTCTCGGCGGACAGGCCGATCACCGCGTGCGGGCGCAGTTCGCGGTGGAAGACCGAGGTGCGGCGGTGGTCCCAGCCCATCGCCTCGGCGATGCCGTACGTCACCTTCAGCGAACGCAGGGCGCCGATCACGGCGTGCCCCCAGAAGCCTTCGAAGCCGGACGCTGTCAGCAACGCCCGTCGGCCCGCTGCCAGTCCGTGCTCGCGCAGCCGTGCGGTGACCCACTCGGTGTCCCGGGCGAGTTCGGCCCAGGTCAGTTCCACTTCCCGGACGCCGGCGGCGGTGGGGACGCGGACGAGGTAGGCGAGTTCCGGGCGGTCGAGTTCCCTGGCCCGGGCCAGGGTGTCGGCGCGAGCCATCAGCTCTTCACCACCCGGGGGAACTTGGCGACGCTGGTCATGGTCTTCAACAGGTCCTCCTCGGGGCGCATGTCGAGCACGGGCTTGACCCCGGTCCGCTCCCGCACGGCCTCGCTCAGCCGGCCGGCCAGCGCGTCGACGTCACCGGTGAGATGGGGGTCGTAGCCCACACGGAGGCGCAGTTCCTCGACCTCGCGGCCGGACCGGACGATCTGGAAGACGCCCGCGACCGTCTCCGGCTGGTCCTCCACCGCCTGCCAGATGTCCCGCAGGACGACGGAGCGTCCCCGGACGACGGTTTCGTCGCCACGGCGTCCGGCGACCCACATCCGGGCGTGGGTGCGTCCGCAGCCGCAGGTGTCCCGGGACAGCCGGACCAGGTCCTCGCTGCGGTAGCGGATCAGCGGGGCGGCGCGGTTGTCCAGGTCGGTGGCGACCAGTTCGCCGAGGTCGCTCTCCGGTACGTCGCGCCAGCCGCCCCGCTCGTCGACCTCGACGCACTCGGCGAGGACGGTGTCCTCCCAGAGGTGGAAGCCGTCGTGCTCGCGGCACTCCCAGGCGGTGCCGGTGTCGGCGGCGCTGGTGTACTCGTAGACGTCGATGCCCCAGTCGTCGCGGATCCGCTCGCGCATCTTCCGGCTGAGTGGCTGCCCGGCGCAGGAGGCGCCCTTGAGGGAGGAGAAGGCCTCCCTCAGATCCGTCTTGTCGGCGAGGTGCTCCAGCTCCACCATCTGCGGATACATCATCTGGAGGTAGGCGGGGCGGTAGGTGCGCAGGGCCTCGACGACCTCGTGCATCTTGCCGAGCCAGGTGTCGACCTCGATGACGACGGCGCCGAGCGCCTGGTAGCCGGGGTCCATGAGGTTGCGGAAGGTGCCGGGCGGGCTCAGCACCCGGTCCCCGGGCCTCAGGCCGAGTTCCCACAGGTCGCGCACCTGCGCGGTCACCAGGGGCGGCGCGTCCTGCCAGATCTCGGCGAAGAACTCGGGGTCGCCGGTGGTGCCCGAGCTGGACGAGACCGAGGTGAGTTCCTCGGGCGGTACGCACAGCAGACCTCCGAAGGGGTCGCCCGTGCGGGCCCGGTGGGCGCGCACCATGTCCTTCGTGATGAACGGCACGCGCGCCCGGAAGTCCCGCAGCGACCGGATGTCCCTCGGGTGCACCCCGTGCTCGTCCCAGAGCTCGCGGTAGAAGGCCGAGTTGGCGTAGGCGTACTCGACGAGCTCCAGGACCCGTTCCTCCTGCCGCGCCCGCAGTTCCTCGCGGGGCATGGTCTCCACCTGCGGCTCGAAGTACCTGTCAGCGGTGTCCCTGTCACCGACCATGGCGCCTCCTCGCGGCTCAGTGCCCAGATCTTCCAGCTATCAGCGCAATCAGTCAACCAATTCGACGGATTCAAGGCTAGGTATCGCGCGCCGCCGATCCATATAGTTAACTATTAGAACTCATTCAACCAACCGAAGGGGTGTCGTGAAGATCGTTGTCTGCGTGAAACACGTGCCCGACGCCGCGGCCGACCGCGGCTTCACCGAGGACGGCAGCACCGACCGCGCGTCGGTCGACTCACTGCTGTCCGAGCTCGACGAGTACGCCGTCGAACAGGCCCTGCGGCTCGCCGAGTCCGGCGTCGACGCCGAGATCAGCTACCTCACCGTCGGCCCCGACGACGCCCGGGACGCGCTGCGCAAGGCGCTGGCCATGGGCGGCGACTCGGCGATCCATGTGAGCGACGACGAGATCGAGGGCAGCGACGCGCTCGGTACGTCACTCGTCCTGGCCAGGGCGATCGAGCGGCACGGCTTCGATCTCGTGCTGTGCGGGATGGCCTCGACAGACGGCACCATGGGCGTCGTGCCGGCGATGCTGGCCGAGCGGCTCGGCGTCCCGGCCGTCACGCATCTGGAGGAGCTGGCGGTCGAGGACGGCACGGTGACCGGGCGCCGTGAGGGCGACGGGGCGACCGTGCGCGTGCGGGGCACTTTGCCGGCCGTGGTGTCGGTGACCGACCGCTCCGGCGACGCACGCTACCCCTCGTTCAAGGGGATCATGGCCGCGAAGAAGAAGCCGCTCGAGACCCTCGACCTCGCCGACCTCGGCATCGAACCGGAGCAGGTCGGTCGGGGCGGCGCCCGGTCGGCCGTGGACGCCGCGGCCAGACGCCCCCCGCGCTCCAAGGGCGAGATCGTCGCCGACGAAGGGGCGGCCGGCGCCTCGCTCGCCGCATTCCTGACCGCGAAGAAGTTCATCTGACCCGACCCCCGGAAAGGAGCGCGCCACCATGGCCGAGATCCTCGTCCTCGTCGACCACACCGACGGCGTCATACGCAAGCCGACCCTCGAACTGCTCACCCTGGCCCGCCGGTTGGGCGAACCGTCCGCCGTCCTCCTGGGCTCCGGCGCTGACACCGCGACCGAGACCCTCGGACGGTACGGCGCCCGCAAGGTCTATGTCGTGGACGCCCCGGAGGTCGACGAGTACCTCGTCACCCCGGCCGTCGATGCCCTTACCCAGATCGCCGAGCGCACCGGCCCGGCGGCGATCCTGCTGCCGTCCGGGCCGGACGGCAAGGAGGCCGCCGCACGGGTCGCGATCCGCCTCGGCTCCGGGCTCGTCACCGATGCCGTCGACGTCACCGCGGGGCCGGACGGGCCGGTCACCGAGCAGTCGGCGTTCGCGGCGACGTACCAGGTCACGGCACACATCACGCAGGGCGTCCCGGTCATCACGGTCAAGCCGAACGCCACCGCGCCCGAACCCGCCCCCGTCACCCCGGTCGTCGAGAAGCAGGACATCTCCTTCGGCCCGGCCGCCACCGCCGTACGGGTCCTGTCCCGCACGCCACGGGAGCGCGGCGACCGTCCCGAGCTGACCGAGGCCGAGGTCGTGGTCTCCGGCGGCCGGGGCGTGAACGGCGACTTCGCCGTGGTCGAGCGGGTCGCCGACGCGCTGGGCGCCGCCGTCGGGGCCTCCCGTGCCGCCGTGGACGCCGGCTGGTACCCGCACAGCCACCAGGTCGGCCAGACCGGCACCCAGGTGTCCCCGCAGCTCTACCTCGCCGCCGGCATCTCCGGGGCGATCCAGCACCGGGCGGGCATGCAGACGTCCAAGACCATCGTCGCCGTCAACAAGGACGCCGACGCCCCGATCTTCGAACTGGCCGACTACGGCGTCGTGGGGACCTGTTCGAGGTGCTGCCGCAGTTGGTGGCGGAGATCGAGCGCCGCCGCAGCTGACCTTTCACCGCTCGGGCCTTCCCTTCCACGCACGATACAACTAAAATCGCTAACTGATTACAACCATTGACCCGAAGGAGCGTCATGTCGAAGATCTGGGTCAACTCGGGGGACTCGCACGTGATGGAACCCGCCGACGTGTGGACCGAGAGGCTGCCCGCGCGGCTCGGCGCTCGTGCCCCGCGCAGTGAGCGCGGCGAGAAGTACGAGATGCTCTACATCGACGGCGAGCGCATCGACCGCCAGCTCGGCGACTTCATGGACGCGATGCGCCCGCCGGGCGCCTGGGACCTGAAGGTCCGGCTCAAGGACCTCGACCAGGAGGGCGTGTGGGCCCAACTGGCCTTCCCCTCCATGGGTTTCTGGCTCGTGTCGATCACCGACCGGGAGCTCGCCCGGGAGACCGTGCGGGCCTGGAACGACTGGGCGCACGAGGAGATCCTCAAGCGGAACAAGCGCGTGATCACCACCGCCTGTGTCTCCACGGCCGACATCGGCGACGCGGTCGCCGAGCTGGAGCGGGCGGCGGAGATGGGCTTCCAGGCGGTGTTCCTGCCCTGCTCGACACGCGAGGGCGAGGAGTACGCCCTCGACCGCTGGGAGCCGCTGTGGACGGCGGCCGAGCGGGCGGGCATGGTGCTCGGGTTCCACATCGGCACCGGCGGTCAGAACGTCGTCTTCCGCGGGCCCGGCGGCGCCGTCGTCAACTACATAGAGACGACCTACCCGGGGATGCGCGTGGTGTCCCACATGGTCGCGGGCGGCGCGCTGGACCGTCACCCCGACCTCAAGATCCTGATCGCGGAGGGCGGCGCGGGTTGGGTGCCCGCCATCGGTGACCGCATGGACGAGGCGTACCGCCAGCACGGCATGTTCGTCCGGCCGAAGCTGAGCCGGCTGCCCAGCGAGATCATCAGGCAGCAGGTGTACGCGTCCTTCCAGCACGACAAGAGCTCGGTGGAGATCGTCGAGTCGACCGGCTACCGCAATGTGATGTGGGGCGACGACTACCCCCACCTGGAAGGCACCTACGGCCACACCCAGTCCACGCTCCACGACCTGTTCGACGGCGTGCCGGACGACGTCCGCGAGCGTGTCACGCGCGGCACCTTCAACGAGCTGTTCAAGCTGCCCGAGCAGACTCCCCAGGAGGCGGCCGTCTGAGCTCCGCCGGCGGCGAGACACCTGTGACCACGCCTGAATACCCCGAGGACCTCGAGCGGCCCGGGCTCGTCAGGACCGGGCGGTCGACCTTCGTCAGGCCCGTCCGGCCCGAGGACGCCGACCGCCTGGTGGCCTTCGTCGGCAGCCTGTCCCGGGCCACCCTGGCCTATCGCTCGCTCGGCCCGGTGGTCCGCGCCCGCGACGACGTCATCCGGCGCGGCGCGCACGTCGACTACCTCAATGAACTGGCCCTCGTCGCCCTGGCCGGCGACGAGATCGCCGGGCTGGTGCGGTACGTCCGTGACCCGGAGGATCCGGAGCACGCCGAGGTCACCTTCACCATCCGGGACGACCATCAGAGCGAGGGGTTCGGCCGGCTGCTGCTCGAGCACATCGCCGCCGCCGCACGCGCCCGCGGCATCCGGGTGCTGGAGGCCGACGTCCTGGCCGACAACACCCGGATGATCAACGTGTTCTTCGGCTCCGGCTACCGGATCGAGACCGGTCCACCCGGCCAGATCATCCACTTCGAGATCGCCATCGACCCGCAGACTCTCGCCGTCGCCCGGGCCGAGCGCCGGGAGCAGACCGCCGTACGGCGCTCTCTGCGGCCCCTGCTCGAACCACGGTCGGTGGCGGTGATCGGGGCCAACCGCAGCCCCTTGACGATCGGTCACGAGATCGTGGCCAACCTGCTGCGCGGCGGCTTCGGCGGCGACGTGTACCCGGTGAACCCGCGGGCCGAGCGGGTCGCCGGGACACGGGCGTACGCGAGTATCGCCGAGTTGCCCGAGCCGCCGGAGCTGGCGCTGGTGGCCGTACGGGCCGAGGCGGTGCCCGAGGCCGTACGGGAGTGCGCGCAGGCCGGAGTGAAGGCGGTGGTCGTCGTCTCCACGGGCTTCGGTGAGACCGGACCCGAGGGCAGGGCGACCGAGCTCGAACTGGCCCGTTCCGCCCGCTCCTCCGGTATGCGGCTGGTGGGCCCGAACTGCATGGGCGTGGTCAACACGACGCCCGCCGCGCGGCTGGCCGCGACCTTCTCCCCCGCCCTGCCGGCGCCCGGCCGGGTGGCGATGTCCAGCCAGTCCGGGCCGCTGGGGCTCGCCGTGCTCGACTTCGCCCGGCGGCTCGGGCTCGGCTTCTCGGGGTTCGTGTCGGTGGGCCACGCCGTCGACGTCTCGACCAACGATCTGCTCCAGTGGTGGGAGGAGGACCCGGGGACCTCGGTGATCCTGCTGCACGTCGAGACCTTCGGCAATCCGCGCCGGTTCGCCCGGATCGCCCGCCGGATCGCGCCGCGCAAACCGATCGTCGCAGTCCACCCCGGCCCCGCCGACTCGGCGGTGAGCTCGCTGTTCGCCCAGTCCGGCGTGATCCGTACCCGCAGTCTCCAGGAGCTGTTCGACGTCGCCCTGTTGCTCGCCCACCAGCCGCCCCCGCCCGGCGACCGGGTCGCCGTGATCACCAACGCCGGCGGGCCCGCGGCGCTGACGGCGGGCGCGTGCGCGGCGAGCGGAATGCGCGTCCCCGCACTCGGCGAGCGCACCCGGCAGACACTCCGCGCGGCCCTGGCACCGCACGCGGACGTCTCGAACCCGGTCGACCTGACCCCCAGGGCCACCGCCGCGCACTACCGCGAGGCGCTGGACGCGGTCCTGGCCGACGACGATGTCGACGCGGCCATCGTGCTGTTCATGCCGCCGCTGGCGGACAAGGCCGACGAGGTGGCGTCGGCGATCCTCGACGCGGCCGCCGCCCGCCCCGACAAACCGGTCGTCGCCAGCTTCCTGGCCGGCGCGGGCGTCGCCGAACTCCTGCACCGGGGCGACCTGGTGGTGCCGACGTACACGTTCCCCGAGGCGGCGGCCGGCTCCCTCGGACACGCGGCGGCCTACCAGGCCTGGCGCAGCACCCCGGCCGGCGTCGTGCCCGACCTCCCAGGAGTCGACGTCGAGCGGGCACGCGCGCTGCTGGCGGGACGCCCGCCCGGCCCGGTTCCCGAGCGGATCGCCACCGAAGTACTCGCCTCGTACGGAATCGCCGTACGCGACACAGAACCCGGTCCCGGCCCGGACGCGTTCCTCTCCGTCTCCTCCGACCCGGTGTTCGGGCCGGTGGTCGCCTTCGGCCTGACCGGGGACTACGCCGACCTCATGGCGGACGTCGTGTACCGGGTCACGCCGCTCACCGATCGCGACGCCCGCGAGATGGTCCGCTCGCTGCGGGCGACTCCCCTGCTGGAAGGCCGGGGTGTGGAGTTCGCGGCGCTGGAGGAGACCGTCCTGCGGATCTCGGCGATGGTCGAGGACCTGCCCGAGATCGAAGCGCTGGACCTGCGGCCGGTGCGGCTGCTGTCGCCCGGGGACGGGGTGGCCGTAGCGCACGCGACGATCCGGGTCTCGGCCAACGCAACGGGAGGGACTCACTCATGAAGGTCGGCATCTACTTCGACCTGCGCAACCCGCCCGAGTGGCAGCGGAGTTGGTCGCGGGTGTACGGCTTCGCGCTGGAGATGTGCGAGGAGGCGGACCGGCTGGGTCTGGACTCCGTCTGGTTCTCCGAGCACCACGGCTTCGAGGACGGGTATCTCCCCCAGCCGCTCACCATGGCGGCCGCGGCCGCTGCCCGCACCCGCCGGGTGCGCCTGGGCACGGCGGTCATCCCCGCTCCGCTGCACGCGGCCCCGGAGATCGCCGAGCAGGCCGCGGTCGTGGATCTCATCAGCGACGGCCGCCTGGACCTCGGCCTCGGCACCGGCTACCGGGTCCCCGAGTACCGGCTGTACGGCGCCGACCTGGGCAGGCGCTACACCACGACCGACCAGCGGGTACGGCAGATCCGCGGTCTGTGGGCCGAATCGCTGGTCACTCCCGGCCCGGTCCAGGACCCCCTGCCGATCTGGCTCGGCTACCAGGGTCCGCAGGGCGCCCGGCGGGCCGGCCGGCTCGGCACGGGCCTGCTGTCGCTCAACCCGGCGCTGCTGGCGCCGTACCTGGACGGGCTGGCCGAGAGCGGACACGACGGGTCGGCGGCCAGGATGCAGGGCTCGTTCACCACGTTCGTCACCGAGGATCCCGAGGGCGACTGGCCGGTGGTGCGCAGACATCTGGCCTACCAGTGGGACAGCTACCGCCGCTACATGGTCGAGGGGACCGACCAGCCGGTCCCGCGCCCCATCGATCCCGAGAAGTGGCGGGAGAAGGGGCTGAACGCGACCGGGTTCGGGCAGTTCCTGTACGGCACCCCGCAAAAGACGGCCGAGGCCATCAGGGCGTATGTGGCGGGGCTGCCGGTCGAGGGCGTGTTCCTGTGGGCCTCGCTGGCCGGGATGCCGGAGGAGATGGTGGCCCGGCAGGTGCAGCTCATCGCCGGGAAGCTGCGGCCGCTGCTTGCCGATGTCTGAAGCGAGGAGGCACACGATGTCCACGACGCCTTGGGCGGGGGCGGATTTCCAGGAGCCGCCGCGCACACCCGGCGGGGTGGCGCTGTGCGGGGCGTGCCGCGGCGCCGGTTCCTGCCGGCTGGGCGTGCGGCGCGAGCGGCTCGGCGAGGACGGCGTGGCGTCGTTCGAACTCGCCTGCCCGCGTGACCAGGAGGGCGGGCCCGAGGTCGCGCACGGCGGCTGGACGGCGGCCGTGCTGGACGACTGTCTCGGCCATCTGCCTCTGCTGCACCGGGTGTTGAGCGTGACGGCGGAGTTGACCGTGAGCTTCGTCAAGCCGGTGCCGGTCGAACGTCCGCTTCAGGTGCGGGCCTGGGTGGAGAAGCGGGAGGGCAGGCGCTGGTACATCGCGGGCGAGATGGTGCTCCTGCCGACCCGCGCCGTGCTGGCCCGGGCCTCCGGGATCTGGGTGACCCGGGACCGGGGCCATTTCGCACGCCATCAGCAGTGGCTGGCCGCGCAGGACGGCGGGACTCAGTAGGAGCGCAGTCCCATGCTGCGGGCGATGCCGTTGCGCTGGATCTGACTGGTGCCCCCGGAGATCGTGGCCACGATCGACTCCCGGTACCGGAAGCTCATCACGCTCTCCGTCGAGAAACCGTGCCCCGCGAGGACCTGCATCCCGAGCCGGGCGGCCGCCACATAGGTCTCGGACCCCTTGAGCTTCGCCATCGAGCCCTCCCGCGTGCACGGCTTGCCCTGGGCGAGCAGCCAGGCGGCGCGGTAGGCGAGCAGCCGGGCGGAGTCGATCTCGGTCTGCAGGTCGGCCATGGCGTGGGCGAGTGCCTGGAAGTTGCCGATCGGACGGCCGAAGGCGTGCCGGGTGCGGGCGTACTCCAGCATCTCGTCCAAGGTGGCCTGCGCCGCTCCCAGGTATCCCCCGCTGATGATCACCTTCTCCAGTTCGATGTTGGAGAGCATGACCTTCCAGCCTTCGTCGCGCGGGCCGACGAGGTTCTCCTTGGGGACGAGGGCGTCGTGGAAGAAGACCTCGTTGGTGCCCAGGATGTGCCGGGCCAGCGTCGGGGTCCGGCGTATCTCGACGCCCTCCGTCGCGGGGTCGACGAGCAGGAGGCTGATGCCGCCGTGCTTGGGCTCCCGGGGGCCGGTGCGCACATAGGTCGCGATGGTCGTGTCGGGCAGGCCGCCGCCGGTGCACCAGGCCTTCTGGCCGCGCACCAGGAAGTGGTCGCCATGGTCATCGGCGGTGGTGCGCAGCGCCGCGGCATCCGATCCGCTGTCCGGCTCGCTGAGGCCGACGGCGAGGCGGTGGCGCCCTGTCATCACCAGGTCACGAATAAAGGCACGCTGGGCGTCGCTGCCCCATCGGAACACGGTGATGCCGGGGATGAGCACGCCGATATAGCACATGGCGACGTCGAAGCTGGCCCGCCCGAGCTCCTCCGCGATCAGGATGAGCTCCAGCGGACCGCCGCCGTCGCCGCCCTCCTCCTCGCTGAACGGGAGCGAGAACCACCCCAGCTCGGCCATGCCCCGGAACAGTTCGGGCGGCACGACGCCCTCCTCGTCCCACCGCTTGGCCTTCTCGGCCGGGCACACGTCGGCGACGAACTGCCGTGCCGTCGCGCGCAACAGATCCTGCTCGTCGGTCAACCCGAAGTCCACGGCCACTCCTCGTCAGCACATGGGGATATTCATCTATCTAATTATTCTATGTTAGCGGATAAGGCGGCGGCTGGCAGGAGGCCTGCGGGGAGAGGCAACGGACCAAGGGGCCGTCCCTGGCCGCGTCGACAGCCCTGCCGTTGCGGGGTGCGGGAGACGAGAACGCCTCGTCCGCGACAAATGGAACAGGCTCAGCCGGCAAGCGGGTCGCCGACGGGCGCGCCGCGCTTGCTCCCCCGGCGAGGCCGCACGCGGATCGCTGACCCCTAGGGCCCGACTGCGCGTGTTCCCAGGCCTCAGTTTCCTGCCAGACCAGGCGACAGTCGCTGTCCGATCGGCCTGAAGATGACCGAGTTCAACGGAGCGTAGTCAGCGCCAAGTCAGCAGGGGAGCGATGAAGTCGGGTGATGACATGGGCTTTCAGTCAGCACCGACCAAGCCCACAAGACGGCCCTCCTAGCACTGACATAGGCGCAACACGCACACCCCGCCCCCGAACTATGTAGCCCCACCACATGTGCCCCTGACCTGCAAATTCCTACCGTGTGCGCACACACACCCGTCCCCACCGCACACGAGGAAGTGGCGCACATGGCCTCCCCAGCAACCGCTCCCCCATCCCCGGGCAAACTGAAGCGCATCGTCGCCGCGTCCCTCATAGGCACCACCATCGAGTGGTACGACTTCTTCCTGTACGGCTCGGCGGCCGCGCTGGTGTTCAACCAGCTGTTCTTCCCGGAGTCCGACCCGCTCGTCGGCACGCTGCTGTCGTTCCTGACGTACGCCGTGGGCTTCGCGGCCCGGCCGCTCGGTGCGCTGGTCTTCGGGCACTACGGCGACCGGCTCGGGCGGAAGAAGCTGCTGGTCCTGAGTCTGCTGCTGATGGGCGGCGCGACCTTCGCGATCGGGCTGCTGCCCACGCACGCGACGATCGGCAGCGCGGCGCCCGTGCTGCTGACGGTGCTGCGGCTCGTGCAGGGCTTCGCGCTCGGTGGTGAGTGGGGCGGTGCCGTCCTGCTGGTGTCGGAGCACGGGGACGCGCGACGCCGTGGCTTCTGGGCGTCGTGGCCGCAGACCGGGGCGCCCGCGGGGCAGCTCCTCGCGACCGGCGTGCTGTCCTTCCTCACCGCCGTCCTGTCCGAGAGCGCCTTCACCGGCTGGGGCTGGCGCATTCCGTTCCTGCTCTCCGGAGTGCTGGTGATCGTCGGGCTGTGGATCCGCCTGTCCGTCGACGAGTCGCCCGTCTTCCAGAAGGCGCTCGCGCAGGCCGAGGCACGCAAGGCCGACAACGCGGCGCAGGCCGAGAAGATGCCGCTGGTCGCGGTGTTGCGGCACCACTGGCGTGACGTCCTGGTGGCGATGGGCGCCCGTATGGCCGAGAACATCAGCTACTACGTCATCACCGCCTTCATCCTCGTCTACGCCACCACCTCCGCCGGCGTCTCCAAGCAGACCGCCCTCAACGCCGTGCTCATCGCGTCGGCCGTGCACTTCGCGGTCATCCCGCTGTGGGGCGCGCTGTCCGACCGGATCGGCCGCCGTCCCGTCTACCTGATCGGCGCGGTGGGCGTCGGCCTGTGGATGTTCCCGTTCTTCTCGCTGATCGACACCGGCGGCTTCGGCAACCTGATCCTCGCGGTGACCGTGGGCCTGGTGCTGCACGGGGCGATGTACGCGCCGCAGGCCGCCTTCTTCTCCGAGATGTTCGCGACCCGGATGCGCTACTCCGGCGCCTCCATCGGCGCCCAGTTCGCCTCCGTCGCGGCGGGCGCGCCGGCCCCGCTGATCGCCACCGCGCTGCTGGCCGCCTACGGCAGCTCCACGCCCATCGCCCTGTACGTGATCGCCGCCGCGCTCCTCACGGTCGTCGCCGTGGCGGCCGCCAAGGAGACCCGCAACCGGGATCTGGCCGACGTCGGGCCCTCCGACACCACGCCGTCGGCGTCCCGGGCCGCGGACGCGCACACGGTCTGATGCCCAGCGCTGACCCCTGTACGCGCCCTCGCGTACAGGGGTCAGTCGCGTATCGGCGTCGCCAAGCGGTGCAGCCGCAGGGCGAGTTGGATCTCCAGGGCGCGGGACGGGGTCTGCCAGTCGTCGCCCAGGAGACGGGCCACGCGCTCCAGGCGCTGGGCGACCGTGTTGACGTGGACGTGGAGTTCGTCCTTGGTGCGGGCCGGGCTCATCCCACAGGCGAAGTAGGCCGCGAGCGTGCGCAGCAGATCCGTGCCGCGACGTTCGTCGTACGCCACCACGGGGCCGATGGTCCGGTCGACGAAACCGGCGATGTCCCGGTCGCCGGCCAGGAGCAGGCCCAGGAAGCCGAAGTCCTCGGCGGCGGCCCCGTCGCCACTGCGGCCGAGCAGCCGCAGGGCGTCCAGGCAGCGCCGCCCCTCCTCGTAGGCGGCGGCGACGGTGTCGGGGCGGGCGGTGAGGTCCTCGACCGGCGCGGAGGCGCCGACCGTGACCGCTTCGTGGACGGCCGTGCCCAGCTGCCGTGCGGTGCGGCGGGCCAGGTCTGTCGCCGTGGCACCGGCGTCGAGGGGCAGCAGCAGGACCGTGCCGCCGTCGCGGGCGGCGGCCAGGCCGTGCCGAGTGGCGGCGAGGTGGGACGCGGCGGACCACAGGCGCCGGCGGGCGTCGGCCTCCTGGTCGGCGTCGGCCGCGGGCCCGTCGAGGCGGGCTGCCAGGACGACGTGGGTGGCGTCGAGGTCGGCGTGCAGCCGGGTGGCGCGTTCGCGCAGCAGGCGGGGGTCGCGGTCGCGGGCGTCGAGCAGGTCGTCGAGGAGTTCGCCCCTCACGCGTTGTTCGGCCTCGGCGGCGGAGCGCCGGGCGAGCAGCAGCAGCGAGGTGACCATCGCGGCGCGCTCCAGGGTGCGCTGGTCGACGGGGTCGAGGCCGGGGTGGCCGCGCAGCACAAGCGCGCCGAACAGTTCACCGCCCGCGGCGACGGCGGCGATCCAGTCGTCCTCGTGCCGTACCGCGCGGCCTTCGGTGCGGAAGGCCTCCAGGGCCTGCGCCGGTGCGGCCGTGGCGTCGGTGAACTCGACGGTGCCGTCGAGGACTTCGGAGACGGCGGCGGCCACGTCGTGCACCCCGCCGCCGCGCAGCACCAGCTCGGCGAGCCGGTCGTGCACGTCGGAGGCGCGTTCGATGACGGCGCTGCGGTCCCGGATGATCTCGTTGGCGTGCTCCAGGTCGGCGAGGGCCGAGCGGGTCTCGGTGAGCAGGTTGGCGGTGTCGATCGCGGCGGCGGCCAGGGCGGCGAAGGAGCCGAGCAGCGCGATCTGCTCGCGCTCGAAGACCCGCGCGCGCCGGTCGGCCGCGAAGAGCACGCCGATCACGTGGTGCCCGAGCATCAGGGGCACGCCCAGGATGGCGACGAGGCCCTCGTCCCGTACGCCCGCGTCGATGGTGGCGGTGTGCTGGAATCGATCGTCCTGGAAGTAGTCGTCGGTGACGTATGGCC
This sequence comes from Streptomyces spinoverrucosus, assembly GCF_015712165.1. Classification (NCBI taxonomy): domain Bacteria; kingdom Bacillati; phylum Actinomycetota; class Actinomycetes; order Kitasatosporales; family Streptomycetaceae; genus Streptomyces; species Streptomyces spinoverrucosus. Next base: position 225,531 of record NZ_JADPZX010000002.1, read on the forward strand.
GGGCTGTCTGCGCGACCAGGCCGCCGAGGCCCTCCCCCATGCCGAGTCGCAGCTGCTGGAAGCGGGCCGCGACCGAGCCCTCCGTCACCCGCATGTAGGTGTCGCCCCGGTCCGGGGCGTTCAGGCTGAGGTAGGCGACATCGGTGCCGAGCAGCGACCGGGCGCGCTGCACGATCGCCTGGAGCACGGCGTCCAGGTCGCGCAGTCCGGCCAGGTCGTGGGCGGTCTCGAAGAGCGCCGACAGCTCGGCCTCCCGGCGGCGCCGGCCCTCCAGCTCCGAGCGGACGCGCAGCGCGAGCAGCTTGGCGTGTTCGAGCGCCGCGATCCGCTCGGCCGGGCGGCCCTGGGCGCGGGCGAGCAGCACGGGCTGCTCGTAGGCGTCGGCGGGCGCGCCCCGGGCCAGCAGCTCCAGGAACGGCGCCTCGGCGCCGTACGAGGGCGCTTCGGGGTCGCCGGTGGGGCGCTCGGCGGACTGCACGTGATCGCGGGACATGGTCACAGGATTCCTCATCGCCGGGCCGCCCCGTCAGCCCTGTGGAAAACTCCGGGCTCCCCGAGCCCGGGTCGAACTAGTGCGCGGTCCAGCCGCCGTCGAGCACGAGCGACGTACCCGTCATGAAGGATGCCTGCGGACCGCACAGATAGGCCACGGCCTCGGCGACCTCCTCGGGTTCGATGAGCCGCTTGACGGCGCTGTCCTGCAGCATCACCTCCGCCAGGACCCGCTCCTGCGGGATGCCGTGCGCCCGGGCCTGGTCGGCGAGCTGCTTCTCGACCAGAGGCGTGCGCACATAGCCGGGGTTCACGCAGTTCGAGGTGACGCCGTGGGACGCGCCTTCCAGGGCGGCGGTCTTGGACAGGCCCTCCAGGCCGTGCTTGGCGGCCACGTACGCCGCCTTGTAGGGCGAGGCGCGCAGGCCGTGCACGGAGGAAATGTTCACGATGCGGCCCCAGCCCTGCCCGTACATGTGCGGCAGCGCGCCGCGGATGAGACGGAACGGCGCCTCCAGCATCACGGTGAGCACGGTGTGGAAGACGTCCGGCGGGAACTCCTCGATCGGGCGCACCAACTGCAGCCCGGCATTGTTGACCAGCACGTCCGTGCCGACCGCCGCGGCTTCGGCGGCGTCCAGGTCGGTGAGGTCGAGGACATGCGGTTCGACGCTGCCCGGCAGGCCCGCCGACCGCTCGGCGAGCGCCTCCAGGCCGGCGTCGTCCCGGTCGACCGCTCTGACCTTGGCGCCGGCGGCCGCGAGCCGCAGGACACAGGCGCGACCGATACCGCCGGCGGCACCGGTGACGAGGGCCGTGCGGCCGCCGAGATCGAGCGTGGGGGCGTGGGGGCCGGGAAGGGCATGGGACGCGGTCATGGGATTGACCCTAGGCAGCTCTCGGCTCCCACCCCATGTGGTCAGCCGCCATACTTCATTCGAAAGTCGTGGCGTCGAACCATGTGGGTGCATCCGACAGGGACTGTTTGATCCGCAGCAGCCCGAACTCGTTGAGCTCCGGAAGGGCGTCGACGTCGAACCAGTCGACGTCCAGTGACTCGTCGTCGTTCACCCGCGCCTCGCCGCCGACCGCCCGGCAGCGGAACGTGATGTCCATGTACTGGCAGGTGTCGCCGTTGCCGTACGTGACGGGCTTCAGCGCCTGGACCAGCACCACCCGCTCGGGCAGGCAGCGCACCGCGGTCTCCTCGTGGACCTCCCGCACCGCGCAGGCGGCCGGCTGCTCCCCGGGGTCCGGGATGCCACCGATCAGCGACCACCGCCCGGTGTCGGAGCGGCGGTTCAACAGCACTCGGCCGTCGTCGTCGAAGACGACCGCGGTGACCCCGGGGAGCCAGAGCAGCTGATGTCCGGCGGAGGCCCGCAGGGTGCGGATGAAGTCAGGAGTAGCCATGGGGCGACCCTAACGGGCGGCTTCCGTGGTCCCGGACGCGTTCCGGGGGCGTACGGCGGGCGTATCGCTACACGTCATCCGTGCGCCGCCCGCGCGCGCCGGCGGCGATCGCCCAGCCGATGCCGCCCGCCGCGACCAGCACCAGGGCGATCTCCGGCAGGACGCCGAGCCGGGTGGCGGGGGTCAGGGAGGAGCGCAGCGGCACCTCCTGGACCAGCGAGTCGGCGACGAACATGCCGGTCCGCTGGGTGATCGTGCCGTCCGGCAGGATGATCGCGCTGACGCCGCTGGTCACCGGTACCGCCACCGTCCGGCTGTGCTCGACCGCGCGGATGCGGGACATGGCGAGCTGCTGGTAGGTCATCTCGCTGCGGTCGAAGGTCGCGTTGTTGCTCGGCACGGAGATCAGCTGCGCGCCGTCGGTGACCTCGGAGCGCACGGTCCAGTCGAAGGCCGCCTCGTAGCAGGTGACGAGACCGACCGTGGCGCCGTCCATGTCGAACACACCCGGCTCGCTGCCCCGGCTGAAGTCCTGGCGGACCATCGACGTCCAGCTCTCGTTGATCATGTCGAGCAGCGGGCGCAGCGGCAGGTACTCGCCGAACGGCTGGATCTGCCGCTTGTCGTAGGTGTCGACGGGCCCCTTCTGGGGGTCCCAGAGGATCTGCTCGTTGAGGAGCTTGCCGTCGCGTTCGACGACACCGCCGACCGAGATGGGCACACCGATCGCCTTGGCGGCACCGTCGATGACCGCGTAGGCGTCGGGGTTGGCGAAGGGGTCGATGTCGGAGGAGTTCTCCGGCCAGAGCACGAAGTCCGGCTTGGCCACCTTGCCCGCCTCGACCTCGGCGGCCAGGCGCTGCGTCTCGCGCGCGTGGTAGTCGAGGACGGCCCGCCGCTGGGAGTTGAAGTCGAGGCCCGCGCGCGGGACGTTGCCCTGGATGACGGCGACGGTGGTGGTGCCGTCCTCGGCCTTGTCGCTCACCAAGGGGCGGGCGGCCAGGGCGCCCACCACCGGCACGGCCACACTGAGCAGCGCCACGGCCGCCGCGCCCCGCCCTACCACGCGTGTGCGTCGCGCCCGGAGGCTCAGGCGTACGACGTCGTACAGGCCGAAGCCGCACAGGACGACCGCGAAGCCGAGCACCGGGGTGCCGCCGACCGCGGCCAGCGGCAGGAAGACACCGTCCGCCTGCCCGAAGGCGATCTTGCCCCAGGGGAAGCCGTCGAACGGCACACGCGCGCGTGCCGCCTCACCGGCGATCCACACCGCTGCCGCCCACACGGGCGAGCCCGGCAGCTTGGACACCGCGGCGACACCCACGCCCACCAGGGCGACGAAGACCGCCTCGATCGCCACCAGGGCGAGCCACGGCCCGGGACCGACCTCCACACCGGTCCACACCAGCAGCGGCAGCAGGAAGCCGAGGCCGAAGAGGTAGCCGAGGCCGAGGGCCGCCTTCCAACCGCGGCCGCGCAGCACCCAGCCGAAGACGGCGAAGGCCGGCAGGGCCAGCCACCACAGAGTGCGCGGCGGGAAGCTGATGTAGAGGAGCACTCCGGAGAGCGCTGCGGCGGCGGCCGGAACGAGACGGCGCAGCCACCGCGCGGCGCGCGACTCGGGCGCGGTTCGCGGGTGCAGGGCGTCCGACTCGTCCACGGAGGTTGCGGTGACGGTCACTCCGGGAGTGTACGGCGGCCGGCTCAACAGCCGACAACATGGTCGGAACGCTCCCGGCCCGCCCGTGCCACATCGTTTCTGCACAAGTCGGTGCCACGCATCCACAAATCACCCACAAGCCGTTACCGTGTGCCCGAGCCCAGGTCGTGCGGCGGGACGGCCGGGCCCGGCACAGGTCGGGAAGCGGCCGGTTGCGGGGGACGGGTGGGGTCCACAGGAGTGACGTCGGTGGCCGGTGCGCAGGCCGACGGCGGAAGACGGAGCGCCTCCGACGCGGCGGGTGTGATGGTGCTCGGCGCCTGCGCCCTGTGGGCGCTGATCACGGCGGCCGTGCACGGCGGGCGCCCGGAAGGCGTGCTGCTGGCGGTGCTGGCCGTGGCCGCCGGTTACGCCGCGGGCCGCATCTGCGGAGCCCTCGCGCCGGTCGCCGCGCCCTTGACCGGGGCGCTGGCCGGAGTCGGACTGGCGATCAGCGTTCCGCACCTCGCGCCGGGGCCGCAGCCCGGCGTGCCACTGGGCCACGCCGGCGCCACCGCCGCCCTCCTCGCGCTGTCCACCGGCGCGGCGTGCTGCGCCGCCCGGGCCACGGCCGTACCGGCGCTGCGGCCGGCCCTGTGGGCACTGGCCGCCGGGATCGTCGCGACGGCGGCCGTGCTCGGCACCACCGCCGGGGTCCTCGCGTGCGCCGCGGTGCTGCTGTGCTCGCTGGCGGCCGGCCGGATGGGCCGTCGAGGTGCGGGCCTCGCGGGGCTGGCCGCGGTGGCGGCGGTGGTGACCGGTCTGACCTGGGCGATCGCCGGCGGTGCACTGCCCGAGGGGCTCGCCGCCTCCCTGGAGGGTCCGCTGACCCGGCACCGGGTGGAGCTGTGGCAGGACGCGCTGGCGCTGGCCCACCAGGACCCCGCCCTGGGCGTCGGTCCGGGGCGCTTCGGGGAGCTCAGCGCGACCTCGGTCGCGTCCCCGCTGTCCGACGGCAAGCCCCACTCCGCGCTGCTGCAGCAGGCGGCCGAACAGGGGGCCATCGGGGTGGCACTGCTCGCGGCGGCCTTCTGCTGGGTGCTGTACGCCCTGTGGCGCACCGCGCGGCCCACACCCGTCGCACTCAGCGCGGGCGCGGCACTGACGGCGCTCGCGGTCATCGCCACGGTGGGCAACGCGCTCAGTTTCACGGCGGTGTCGGTGGGCGCCGGGCTGCTCGCGGGGCTGGCCACGGCACGCCCGCTGGCGGAGGAGCCGACGCGGCGGGAGAGCGTCGTACCGGGTGACCGGCGGCTGCCGTGACCTGGGACCTGTCGTTTGGATCATGCCGGCGTCGCGGGGCCCCGGGCGGGCCGCCCCGCGACCTCAGCGCACCGCCCCCGGCGTGGTGGGCCGCAGCCGCTCCTTGATGATCCGTACGGCCGTCTCCGCGTTGTCCACGGTGACCGTGAACGTGTGGCCGTCCCACAGCCGCAGCGCCACGCCCTCACCCCGCCGTACGACGACCGCGGTGCCCTTCTCGGGCCGCCAGCGGTAGCCCCAGCCGCCCCATTGCCGCGGGGTGACGTGCGGGACGAACTCCGCGCCCACCACGTGCGACAGCGGGATACGGCGGCGCGGCACACCGATGTGGCCGCAGCGCACTTCTAGGCACTCCTTGTCCACCCGCAGGGCGACGTGGACGAAGGCGAGGGTGCCGAACAGGACCAGCAGTCCGGCGGCGATGCAGCCGACGACCGACATCACGAGCGGTGCGAGGCCGTCCTCCGTCCACGCGGAGGCGACGGCCAACTCGATGCCGAGCGCCAGGCAGGCGGCACCGACCAGCGCCAGCAGCCACTGGACCCGGTTGGTGGCCCGGCCGGTCCAGACGTCGGGAGGCGGGGTGTGCTCGCCGCGGGGGTGGTCCCTCATACCATCGAGACTACTCAGGTTTCGCTGAGCGGGTACCGGGTCGCGCACAGTTACTGGCCGGGCGGGGCTCGGCGCGGACTGAGGGCTTCCGTTCAGTTGCCGACGGTCACAGAACCGGGCTGGCGGCCGTGAGCAGGCGGCCTTCCTCGTAGGTCAGGGCAGCCGCGGGCAGCGCGCCCTCGCGGCCGCTCAGCAGCACCGTCACACTGCCGAGCGGGGTGGCGCCGGGCTCGGGACGCGCGCCGATCCGGCGCAGTGCCTGGGCGGCCACCGCTCCGGCGGAGCCGTGCAGAACGAGCGGGGGCAGGCCGGGGCGCTGCACGGCGGCGCGGATGCGTTCGGCGACCAGTTCGTAGTGGGTGCAGCCCAGAACGACGGTGGTGACGTCGTCCGGGGTCAGCTCGGCGGCAGCGGCGACGGTGGCGTCGATGGCCGTCTCGTCGGCGCGTTCGACCGCTTCCGCGAGCCCCCAGCACGGCACCTCGGTGACGTCCACGCCCGCGGCGAAGTTCTCGATGAGTCCCCGCTGGTAAGGGCTGCCGGTGGTGGCGGGTGTGGCCCAGATCGCGACGGGGCCGCCGCCGGCCGCGGCCGGCTTGATCGCCGGGACCGTGCCGATGACCGGCAGCGCCGGTTCCAGGCGGGCCCGCAGGGCGGTCAGGGCGTGCACGGTCGCCGTGTTGCAGCCGACGATGAGGGCGTCGGGCCGGTGCCCGGCGGCCGCCTCGCCGACGGCCAGGGCGCGCTCGGTGAGATCCTCCGGCGTGCGCGGCCCCCAGGGCATGCCGTCGGGGTCCAGGGAGAGGACGAGATCGGCGTCGGGGCGGAGGCGCCGTACCGCTGCGGTGGCCGCCAGCAGACCGATTCCGGAGTCCATGAGCGCGATCTTCACCCGGCCACGATAGACGATGGGCCACTTGCGGCCGGTCCGGTGGGGCAGACTGCGCGGGTGAGCGCCTTCCTGTGGATCGCGGGCGGATCCCTCGCCGCCTGGCTGTGGCTGCTGCTCTGTCAGGGCTTCTTCTGGCGTACGGACGTTCGGTTGCCGCACCGGACGGAACCTGTTGTCTGGCCGTCCGTGGGTGTCGTCGTCCCCGCGCGCGACGAGGCCGCGGTGCTGCCGGCCAGCCTGCCGTCGCTGCTCACGCAGGACTATCCGGGGCGGGCCGAGGTCTTCCTGGTGGACGACGGCAGTACGGACGGCACCGGGGAGCTGGCGCGCGAGCTGTCGCGTCGGTACGGCGGGCTGCCGCTGACGGTCGACTCGCCCGGCGAGCCGCCCGCGGGCTGGACCGGCAAGCTCTGGGCGGTGCGGCACGGCATCGGCCTCGCACGCGCGCGTGCCCCCGAATACCTGCTGCTGACGGACGCCGACATCGCGCACGCGCCGGACAGTCTGCGCGAACTGGTGGCGGCGGCAGGCACCGGCGGCTTCGACCTCGTCTCCCAGATGGCGCGGCTGCGCGTCGAGAGTCTGTGGGAGCGGCTCGTCGTGCCGGCCTTCGTCTACTTCTTCGCACAGCTGTACCCGTTCCGCCGGATCGGCCGGAAGGGGGCGCGGACCGCCGCCGCGGCGGGCGGCTGTGTGCTGCTGCGCACCGAGGCCGCCGAGCGGGCGCGGATCCCCGACGCCATCCGGCACGCCGTCATCGACGACGTGGCACTCGCGCGGGCCGTCCGGGGCATCGGCGGCCACCTGTGGCTGGGACTCGCCGAGCGGGTGGACAGCGTGCGCCCCTACCCCCGACTGCACGACCTGTGGCGCATGGTCGCGCGCAGCGCCTACGCCCAGCTGCGGCACAACCCCCTCCTGCTGGCCGGGACGGTCGCGGGGCTCGCGGTCGTATACCTCGTGCCGCCGCTGGCGCTGGTCGTGGGCCTGGCTCTGGGGAGTACGGCGACCGCCGTACTGGGTGCCCTGGCATGGCTGGTGATGACGGGGACGTACCTGCCCATGCTCCGCTACTACGAGCAGCCGCCGTGGCTCGCTCCCCTCCTGCCGTTCACCGCGCTTCTCTACCTCCTCATGACGGTCGATTCCGCGGTGCGGCACTACAGGGGGCGCGGTGCGGCCTGGAAGGGCCGCACCTACACGCGTCCGGACACCGTCCCCGACGAGGGATGAGTCCCAGAAGGCCTCACTTGCGACCGGGCGTCCAGTTCATGCCCCACCCGTAGGCCTGGTCGACGGCGCGCTGCATGCTCACTCCGCGGTCCGGCACCAGGTAGCGGGCCTCGCGCTGGACGACCAGGTCTCCGCCGGTGCTGGTGATGAGCGCGAGCGCGCACACCGGCGAGGGGACCGTGCACTCGTCCAGGGAGAACTCGATCGGCGCGCCGAACTGCGGATGCAGGGTGACCGTGGCGTGCAGGTCGGCGAAGGAGTTGGCGCCCTCGTAGATGGTGACGAAGACGAGGATCCGCCGGAATGCCTGCTTGTGGTCGAGGTTGATGGTGAGGTTCTCGCCGCTCTCCAGGGCACCGGTGCGGTCGTCGCCGTCCAGGTGGATGTACGGCGGCCGGTGCAGCGACCCGAACGTGTTGCCGAGGGCCTGTACGACGCCCTTGCTGCCGTCGTTGAGTTCGTACAGGGCGCCGAGGTCGAGGTCGAGATCCGAGTGCCGGGCGACCGCACGGCCGCGCTTGCCGCCCCACCCGGAGAACTGTTTGCGCACCTGCCAGTTGAGGTTCACGCGCATGGCGCCCGACGTTCCGCCCTGCTTGGTGAGCGAGACCGACGGGGAGGCCTTGGTGAGCGTGACCTTGGTGAGCTGGACGGGAGCAGGCGGTGTGGGCGGCGGCGCGGTCGTGGTCACCGGCGGCGCGCTGGGCGCCGTGTGCTGCGGCTCGTCCACCGTGATGCCGAAGTCCGTGGCCAGGCCCTCCAGGCCGCTGCTGTATCCCTGGCCGACGGCGCGGAACTTCCAGGCGCCCTGGCGCCGGTAGAACTCACCGAGCACGAAGGCCGTTTCCACGGTCGCGCCCGCGCTGTCGAACCGCGCGACCACCGTGCCCTTGGCGTCCTTGACCTCGATGTACAGGTCCTGCACCTGTGCGAACGTCCCACCGTCCGCCGACGCGGCGAGCACGACCGTCTCGACCGCGGGCTCCACGCGCGCGAGGTCGACGAGCAGGGTGTCGACGACCCGGCCACCGGCATCCCGCTTGCCCTCGTGCCGGATCGCTCCGGAGGAGTGCTGCGGCTGGTTGTAGAAGACGAAATCCGCGTCCGAGCGGACCTTTCCGCCCACCAGCAGCAGCGCCGAGGCGTCCGTGTCGGGCACGCCCGGTCCGGAGCGCCACCCCAGTTCCACCCGCAGCGCCGTCGTCGGCACCGGGACGTTCGATCCCTTCGGCATTGACATGTCCGCCCCCATCACCTGTCACCACGCCAGGTCGCGTCCCGGCAGCCCATCGGGTTCTCTCTGCGTTCCAACCTATTGCCCGCGGCGTCGAACGCCCATCAGGTGCGCGGAAAGACGAGTGGCCAACCGCCGGTAACCCCCTGGGAACTGAGCTTTTACACGATGACAACGCCGCTTGGTGCCCCTTTTTCCCAAGTTCGCTCGCATTGGGGATCCCACGTCACCGCGGACACGGAAAACAACCCTCTTATCGGTCTCCCCAACCAGCACATCGTGGGCTTAACTTATGTGCCATGACCTCCCCCCGCTCCACCTATGGCGGCGGCTACTACTCCGCCTCCTTCCCGGACACCCCGATCTACGACTCGCTCGTGGCCGAGCGGGGCACCCCGCAGATCGCCCCGATCCGGGTCCCCGCCGCGTACGACACGCCGGGCAGCCACCTTCCCGCGCTCCCGTCCGCGCTGCCCGCCCTCCCGGCGGCCCCCTCCCAACCCGCCTACGGCTACCCCCAGGCGCCGCAGCCCGCTCCGCTGCAGCAGGCGCCGACCGCGTACATCCCGCAGCAGGCCGCCGCACCGCGCGGTTACCCCGGCCCGCAGCCGCAGCAGCCGCGCCCCGCGGCGCCCGGCGGCACGGGGTACGAGGCGATGCGCCCGGCGGCTCCCCGGCCCACCCCGGCGCCGTACCAGGACCCGTACAACAACCAGCAGTACCGCGGCTACTGATCTCCCCTGTGGCCCTCGCCGCCGCCTGGCACGATGGCCACATGGGGAATGCTGAGCTGCACTCGATCCACGTCCATCCGGTCAAGGCGTTCCGGGCCCTGGCGCTCCGGGAGGCCGTCGTGGAGCCCTGGGGGCTGGCCGGGGACAGACGCTGGGTGCTGATCGACGACGGGGGAAAGGTCGTCACGCAACGCCAGCAACCGCGCCTTGCGCTGGCCGCCGCCGAGCTCCTGCCCGGCGGCGGCCTCCGGCTGTCCGCGCCCGGTCTCGACCCGCTGACCGTGCCCGCCCCGGAGCCGGCCGGCACGGTCACGGTGGACATCTTCGGGGACAAGGTGGAGGGGGGCCTCGCCGACGACGCCGCGCACGCGTGGTGCAGTGCGTACGTCGGTGCGGGCACACGTCTGGTCCACATGGACGACCCGGCCACGCGACGGCCGGTCGACCCGGACTACGCGCTGCCCGGCGAGACGGTCACGTTCGCCGACGGCTTTCCCCTGCTGCTCACCTCCGTCGCCTCGCTCGACGCCCTGAACTCGCTGATAGCCGAGGACGGTCTGGCCGCGGAGGGCCCACTCCCGATGAACCGCTTCCGGCCGAACGTCGTCGTCGCGGGAACCGCGCCCTGGGCCGAGGACGACTGGAGACGCATCGCCATCGGCGAAGTCGAGTTCCGCGTCGCCAAGATGTGCGGCCGGTGCGTCGTGACGACGACCGACCAGGGCACCGCCGAGCGCGGCCGGGAACCCCTGCGCACCCTCGGGCGGCACCGCCGGATCGGCGGAAAACTGATCTTCGGCCAGAATCTCGTGCCCCGGTCGCGGGGCACGATCCGGGTCGGTGACCCGGTCCGCGTCCTCGAATGAGCGAAATCGCCGGGGAGTGCGGTCGGCGGGAACCCCGAAGCGGGAGCCGGGCGTTGGGCTTTTCGTGAGTCGTTCATGAAAGGCCCGGGGGCACAGGTGATGTCGCTCTCTCTTTGACCCGGACCGCGTGTGCACGGCTCCGCCGGGGGTTGTCATGGAGCGGGAAGGGGGTGCGGGAGATGCGCGCTGTTCGCGGCCTGTGGCGCTGGCGGCACAATCCGCTGCGCCGCACGACCGATCTCGTGGAGGCCTGGGTGGCCCTGGCCGCCCTGCTGCTGATACTCCTCGTCGCGCCCGTGATCGGCTCCCTGGCCGGCTCCGCCGCCCAGGACAGCCTGCGGCGGTCCGTCCGAGAGCAGCGGGAGTCCCGGCACCTGGTGACAGCCACCGTCGTCCGGGAGCTGCAGCGTTCCACGCTTGCCGCCGATCCCGAGTCGGCCTCGCGGGACAGCCGGACGCGCGTGCTCGCCCACTGGACCGCCCCGGACGGCACCGAGCACAACGGCTCGGTCCTCACCCGCCTCAAAGCCCCCGAGCCGGGCGACCGGTTCGCGATATGGACCGACGAGCAGGGACGCACGGTCGCCCGCCCGCTGGACCCCGCCACGGCGACGACGCACGCCGTGCTCGCCGGATTCGGCGCGGCACTGCTGACCGCGTGCCTGGTCGAGGCCGGCAGACGGCTGATCGTCTGGCGCATGGTCCTTCGCCGGTACGCGCGTTGGGACCAGGCATGGGACCGGGCCGGCCCGGACTGGGGCAGGACCGGCACCGGCAGCTGACAGCCTTCCGGCTCCGGTCAACCGGGCGTCCGCGCGCACGCTACGGTGGACCGGCCGAAGCCAAGTTCGGCATCACCGGCTGTGTCGCCCCGAGGGCGAACGAGCCATCAGTACGACCGAGGTGGGGGCACAACAACGCCATGGCACAGGGCACGGTCCAGGTGACGCACGCTGGCACATCGCGGTGGCGGCGCCGCACGGGTGAGTACACATCGCTCGCCGCCGCCCTGGAGGCCGCGGCCGACGGTGATGTACTCACCGTCGCCCCGGGGACCTACCGGGAGAACCTCGTCGTCCAGCGGGCGGTGACCCTGCGCGGACCCGAGGGCTCGCCCGGCTCCGTGCGGATCGCGCCCGTGGACGGGGTGCCGCTCACCGTGCGCGCCTCCGCGGTGGTCCAGGACCTGCATGTGGAGGGCCAGGACGCGGCCGCGCCCGCGCTGCTCGTGGAGGAGGGCGCGCCGGAGCTGACCGACGTGCGGGTCGTCACGCGGTCCGCCGCCGGCATCGAGGTGCGCGGGAGCGCGCGGCCGACCGTGCGGCGGTGCACCGTCGACAACCCGGCGGGCATCGGGATCGCCGTGGTCGACGGCGGGGCGGGGTGTTCGAGGACTGCGAGGTCGTCGCGGCCGGACAGGCAGGGGTGGCGGTGCGCGGGGGCGCGCATCCGCGTCTGGAGCGCTGCCGGGTGCACCACGCCGCCGGTTCGGGCCTCACCGCGACCGGTGAGAACTCCGCTCTGGAGGCGGTGGGTTGCGAGGTTTACGAGGTGAAAGGCAGCGGTGTGCAGATCACCGGCCGGGCCACCGCCCATCTCACCGACTGCGACGTGCACCGCACCACGGCCGACGGAGTCACCCTCGACACGGACGCCGTGCTCACCCTCGCCGACTGCCGGATCCACGACATCCCCGAGAACGCGGTCGACCTGCGCTCCCGCTCCGTGCTGACACTGACCCGCACCAGCGTGCGGCAGTTCGGGCGCAACGGCCTGTCGGTGTGGGACCCGGGCACGCGCGTGGACGCCAACCAGTGCGAGATCTTCGACAGCACCGGCGACTACCCGGCGGTGTGGGTCAGCGACGGCGCCACGGCCGTGCTGGACTCCTGCCGGGTGCACGACGTGCCCGACGCGCTGTTCGTCCTGGACCGCGGCTCGCGCGCGGACGTCGTCGACAGCGACCTGTCCCAGGTGCGCAACACGGCCGTATCGGTGAGCGACGGGGCGACCGCCCAGCTCGACGACTGCCGGATCCGGGACGCCGCGACCGGCGCCTGGTTCCGCGACCACGGCAGCGGCGGCACCCTCAACAACTGCACGCTGGACGGCACCCAGACCGGCGTGATCGTCACCAAGGGCGCCGACCCCACCATCGAGCGGTGCACCGTCGACTCCCCCAGCGAGGCCGGTTTCTACGTCTCGGCGGGCGGCCGCGGCAGCTTCCTCAACTGCCGGGTGCGGGGCAGCGGCGGGTACGGCTTCCATGTGCTCGACGGCTGCCGTTCGACGCTCAGGAAGTGCCGTACGGAGCGCTGCGCGCGCGGCGGTTACGAGTTCGCGGACGGCGGCCCCGACGCCGAGTCGGGCACGGGACCGGTCGTCGAGGACTGCACCAGCGACGAGAGCGCGGGGCTGCGCACGCCCACGGCACCGCCCGAGCCCGCCGTGCAGACGGCCGGTCAGACGCCGGGGCTGCTGGGCGCGATCCCCGGGCAGCGCACGACCGAGCAGGAGCCGCTCGTCGCCGCCGCAGAGCCTCGGACACCGGCCCGGACCTCCAAGGCCGTCCTGGGTGAACTGGACGCTCTGGTGGGCCTGGAGAGCGTCAAGCGCGAGGTGCGGGCCCTCACCGACATGATCGAGGTGGGCCGGCGCCGGCAGCAGGCGGGCCTGAAGGCCGCGTCGGTCAAGCGGCACCTGGTCTTCACGGGCTCCCCCGGCACCGGCAAGACCACGGTCGCGCGGCTGTACGGCGAGATCCTCGCCTCGCTCGGCGTGCTGGACAAGGGCCACCTGGTGGAGGTGTCCCGGGTAGACCTGGTCGGCGAGCACATCGGCTCGACCGCCATCCGCACCCAGGAGGCGTTCGAACGGGCGCGTGGCGGCGTGCTGTTCATCGACGAGGCGTACGCGCTGTCCCCTCAGGACGCGGGCCGGGACTTCGGCAAGGAGGCCATCGACACGCTCGTGAAGCTGATGGAGGACCACCGGGACGCGGTCGTGGTGATCGTCGCGGGCTACACGGCCGAGATGGAGCGCTTCCTGTCCGTCAATCCCGGGGTGGCGTCTCGCTTCTCACGCACCATCACGTTCAGCGACTACGGTCCCGAGGAGCTGCTGCGGATCGTGGAGCAGCAGGCGGAGGAGCACGAGTACCGGCTGGCGCCGGGCGCCGCCGAGGCCCTGCTGAAGTACTTCACGGCGATCCCGAAGGGCCCCGCGTTCGGCAACGGCCGCACCGCGCGGCAGACCTTCGAGGCGATGGTGGAACGGCATGCGAGCCGGGTCGCCCAGCTCGACGAACCGAGCACGGACGACCTGACCCTGCTGTACGCCGAGGACCTGCCCGACCTCGCCTGAGCGTGCGCCGCCAAGCCCCTACAGCGCGTCCCCGGGGCGCTGGCCCGGCAGTTCGGGGCGGAGCCGGTCGAGCAGTTGCCCGCGTTCCCGGTCGAAGGTCGGGTCGGCCTGGTAGTCGGAGTGACCGAGGATCGGGGCGGGCAGCGGGTGGAGGTCGGAGCGGGCGTGGGCCAGGGGGTCCTTCATCGGCGCGCGGTCGACTTCCGGGCCGTCGCCGTCGGGCAGCTGTACGGGACCGCCGATCGGGTCGGTGACGCGGTACAGGTTGCGCCAGCAGTCGACCTCCTCGTGCAGGGCGGCGAGGGCGGCAGGGCCGAAGTGGGCGGGGAACCAGCGGCCGTACAGGCGCTCCAGCGGGGAGCCGTACGTCAGCAGCGCGACCCGCTTGCGCACGGCCGCGGTCAGCTGCCAGGCCGCGGCGGCCGCGAGGACGCTGCCCTGGGAGTGGCCGGAGATCACCAGACGGCCGCCCGTGGTGCGGGTCCAGGTGGTGATCCGCCAGGTCAGGTCGGGCACCGCGCGCTCGGCATAGCAGGGCGGTGAGAAGGGGTGGGCGGCGCGCGGCCAGAACGTGCCGACGTCCCACAGGACGCCGACGGTGCGCCGCGCGGACATGTCCTTGTAGGCGCGTCGGCCCAGGGTGACGAACAGGATGAAGCCGAGCCCGATCAGCCAGGAGCCGAGCGCCTGGGCGGTGTCCGCGGCGCCGTGGATGAACGGATGGGTGTGCTGGGCGGCCTGGCTCGGGGTCTTGTCGGTCGTCATCGCGCCGACCAGCGCGCCGGTGCCCAGGATCAGGGAGACGGCGGAGACGGCGGCGACGAAGAGGGGGCCGCGGTCGGTGAGCGTGGCCATCGCGCGCGTGCGTGCGATACGGCGGGTGCGGTCGGGGTCCTTGGCCTCCCCCGCGTAGTCGCGTTCCACGACGGCGCGCTCGGCGCGGGCCAGCCGCAGCGTGCGCCAGGCCTGCCAGCCGGCCAGCACCAGCAGGACCACGAGCAGCGGCGGGATCACGGACGCCTGCCAGGTCAGCAGGGCGGGCGCGCCGGGCATGGACGCCCGGGTGCCGTCCAGCCAGTCGGCGACCCGCTGGGACACGCCGCCGGACATCACGCCGCCCAGCGCGCAGGCCAGCATCGCGACGGCGGGTCCGGCCAGGCCCCGCATCGCGGTGCGCGGGTCGGGGTCGCTGCGGTACAGCAGGTGGGCGACGACAGCGAGGACGATCACCAGCAGGCCCTGGACCAGGGCGATGCCGCCGAAGGCCGCGTCGCCCGGCAGCCGGCCGGCGGATTCCCACGCCGGGCGCTCCCAGCCGGCGTACACCAGGGTGAGGGCGAGCAGGACGAGGGCGCCGAGCGGCAGGTGTCGTACGAGGGAGGCGTCGATCTCCCGGTCGAGGTGTTTCTCGCTGCGGCCGCGTCGGCAGACCACCACGACGACCACCACCGCGCCGAGCACGAGCGCCGCCTCCAGCAGCCACCCGAGCGTCTCCAGGGCGGCCGGGCCGCCTGCCTCGCGGTCGTACCGGGCGACGGCGTGGACGACGACGGCGGCGACCATGAGCAGGCCCGCGGCGGTGTGGGCGCCGCGCAGCCGGGCGACCAGGCGGCGGCCGTACCAGAAGCCGGGGCGGCCCAGCGCGCTGCGGGCGGTGTCCTCGTCGGGTTCGCGGACGAGTGGCTGCTCGGACTCGTAGGCGCTCCAGGTGCGCCGGGAGAGGTACCAGAGCAGGCCGACCAGGGCGGTGGGCACCAGGGAGGCCAGGGCCAGGCGGCGGCCGGGCGGGCTCCACCAGCCGTCGCCCGAGGCGGTGGGCGACAGGAAGCCCAGCCAGGTGTGCCGATCGGCGCACGCGCGCGTGCCCGCGCACTGCCACGCCGTGAGGTCCAGGGCGACCTCGCAGGCGGCCGCGACCAGCAGCACGGTGAGGCTGAGGCCGACGAGCCGGACCAGCAGCCCGTACAGGCGGATGGTGCGGGCGCGGTCGCGGGCCGTGGGGCGCATCCAGTGGGCGAGGTTGGCCACCATGAACGGCAATAACAGCAGCCACAGGGCTCGCGCGCCGTTTCCGGAGGTGAGGTTGCACCAGACGTACGCCTCCGGCACCGGGCGGCCGTCGGGGTCGGCGGGACGGTGCTCCGCCTCCACGTCGTCGGCGCGGCGGAAGACGGCCGCCGTGTCGTCGCCGGAGACCCGTACCGTGCGCGGGTCGTCCAGCATGTGCTCGGGCGTGGCCCCGCCCACGCCGTGGACCAGCAGTTCCAGGGTGGCCCCGGCTCCCGCGGGCCGGGGTGCGGGGTCGGTCGCCCCGTCGTTCAGGTCGCGTTCCTGCGCGCTTTCCACTCTTCGCACTTCCCCCGTGTTTTCCGCACTTCCCCCAGGACGCGCCATCAGCATGTCCATGCGGGACAAGGATCTCCGCCCGGGGGGCGACGCACACCCCTCGTCACGGAATCTCCCCGATCCGTGTGAGGACTGAGCAACAGATGAGACACAGGTGACATGTGCGCGTCGTGCAGCCGGTGGCGCGACTCGGGCCAAGCCGTGCGAATATGGGACGCCAACGCACCGGGGGCGGGAGAATGTCCTAGTCGGAGCAGGTGCGAGGGCGGGTCGGACGGCTTGACGAAAGGACCGGAGCGTACGTGAGTGAGAATCAGAACCTCCTCGCGGAGCAGCGGCGCGCCCTGATCCTGGACGAGGTGCGACGGCGCGGCGGCGTGCGGGTCAACGAGCTGACCCGCAAGCTCGGCGTGTCGGACATGACCGTCCGCCGGGACCTGGACGCGCTGGCCCGCCAGGGCGTCCTGGAGAAGGTGCACGGCGGTGCGGTGCCGGTGCTGGAGGCGAGCACGCACGAGCCGGGCTTCGAGGCCAAGTCGGGTCTGGAGCTGAGCGCCAAGGAGGACATCGCGAAGGCCGCGGCGGAGCTGGTGGCGCCGGGTTCCGCGATCGCGCTGTCGGGCGGAACGACCACGTACGCGCTGGCGCATCATCTGCTGGAGGTCCCCGACCTCACCGTCGTCACGAACTCGGTGCGGGTGGCGGACGTCTTCCACTCGGCGCAGCGGTCGTCGGGCCAGCGGCAGGGCGCGGCCACGGTGGTGCTGACCGGCGGGGTGCGCACGCCCTCCGACTCGCTGGTGGGTCCGGTGGCCGACCAGGCGATCGCCACGCTCCACTTCGACGTGCTGTTCCTCGGCGTGCACGGGATATCGGCGGAGGCCGGTCTGTCGACGCCGAACCTCGCGGAGGCCGAGACCAACCGGCGGCTGGTGCAGTCCGCGCGGCGGGTCGTGGTGGTCGCCGACCACACCAAGTGGGGCACGGTCGGCCTGAGTTCGTTCGCGACGCTGGAGCAGGTCGACACGCTGGTGACCGACGCCGGGCTGGCCGCCGAGGCGCGGGAGGAGATCGCGGAGCATCTGCGGCATCTGATCGTGGCGGGCGAGGACGAGGCCGTCGACGAGCTGTGATCCCGTCCCGGGCGCAGACATCCGACGGATCGCCAACTAGGGTGAACGGCCCGGTCCCTGCTCGTCGCACAGGGGGTTTCGTATGGCGCGCCGTCTGCGTCCGGTGGACATCGACTTCGTCCGGTCCGCTCCGGTACGGCTGGTCTTCGCACGGGAGATCGCCGCTCCCCCGGAGTCGGTCTTCCGGGCGCTCGCCGAGGACGTGTCCGGCTGGACGGAGTGGTTCTCGGCGGTGACGCTGGCCCGGCCGACCGACGGCGGGCGGGAGGTCCGGCTGCGGGGCGGTACGCGGTTCGCGGAGACGATCCTCGTGGCGAAGGCGCCCGAGGCGTACGCGTATCGCATCGACGAGACCAACACGCCGGGCGCCCGCGCCCTCGTCGAGGAGTGGCAGCTGACGCCGGCCGGTGGCGGTACGCGCGTGCAGTGGACGTTCGCGGCCGACGGGACGCCGGTGTTCCGCGCGGTGCTGAAACTGGCGCGGCCGGGCTTCGGGCGGGCGTTCCGAGACGCGGTGACGACGCTGGACCGGCGGCTGGCGCGGTAGGCGCCTCGATCGCGGGCTGATCGTCGGGCTACTCGATCGCGGGCTGATCGTCGGCCTGGCCGGTCGAGCGCCCCGATCAGGGATCGTCCGCCGGCCCGGCAGGGCGCCTCGACCACGGACTGATCGTCCACCGGCACGGCCGGGCGCCGCAGCGCTTCAGTCCGGCCAGACGCCCGTGGCCAGCAGCGACTCGATTGCCGCGGTGTACGGGGCGATGTCCAGGCCCTGCTCCGCCAGCCAGGCGTCCGAGTAGTACTTGTCGAGGTAGCGGTCGCCGGGGTCGCACAGCAGGGTGACCACGCTGCCGGTACGTCCCTCGGCGACCATCTCGGCGACGATCTTCAGCGCGCTCCACAGGCCGGTGCCCGTCGAGCCGCCCGCCTTGCGGCCGATCGCCCGCTCCAGGGCGCGTACCGCGGCGACGCTCGCCGCGTCCGGCACCTTCATCATGCGGTCGATCGCGCCGGGCACGAAGCTCGGTTCCATACGGGGCCGGCCGATGCCCTCGATGCGGGAGCCGCAGTCGCAGGTGACGTCCGGATCGCCGGTGGTCCAGCCGTCGAAGAAGCAGGAGTTCTCCGGGTCGGCGACGCATACGCGTGTGTCGTACTGCATGTAGTGGACGTAGCGGGCGATGGTCGCGGAGGTGCCGCCGGTGCCGGCCGTGGCGACGATCCACGCGGGCTCCGGGAACCGCTCCAACTCCAGTTGGCGGAAGATGGATTCGGCGATGTTGTTGTTGCCGCGCCAGTCCGTGGCCCGTTCCGCGTAGGTGAACTGGTCCATGTAGTGTCCGCCGGTCTCGGCCGCGAGGCGGGCGGACTCCTCGTACATCCTGCGCGAGTCGTCCACGAAGTGGCACCGGCCGCCGTGGAACTCGATCAGGCGGCACTTCTCGGCGCTGGTCGTGCGCGGCATCACCGCGATGAAGGGGACGCCGATCAGCTTCGCGAAGTACGCCTCGGAGACCGCCGTCGAGCCGCTGGACGCCTCGATCACCGGGCGGCCCGGGCGGATCCAGCCGTTGCAGAGGCCGTAGAGGAAGAGCGAACGGGCGAGGCGGTGCTTGAGGCTGCCGGTGGGGTGCGTCGACTCGTCCTTGAGGTAGAGGTCGATGCCCCAGTGTTCCGGCAACGGGAAGCGGAGGAGGTGCGTGTCGGCCGAGCGGTTGGCGTCCGCCTGCACCTTGCGGACGGCGTCCTTGAGCCAGACGCGGTAGGCGTCGTCGGTGCGGTCGACGTCAAGGGTGGCGCCGGTCCGGGTCTGCTGGGGAGTGGTCACGGCGGGGCTCCTTAGGGCTGCACGCCGACGGCGGATCGCGCGGCCGACACACCGATCATAAACAGCTTGCGCACGCTTCTCACCTGCATAAACGCATCTTTGGGCGACCCAAAGATGCGCTGGGGGCGGGGGTCGGACGGACGGTTCGACCGACGCGTCCGACCTGCCGCGGACCGCCGCACATCACAACGCTCGGGGGCAGTGACGCACCCCGCCCCGGGCCCACCTCGGGGGCGCATTCGCGTGAGTGCACCGGGTGGCCTATGCCTGGGTGACGTGCGCACTGGTGCGCGACTTCGGTGGCGTGCAGACTGCACCGGGTGGGACGGACACCCCGAACAGGACCCGCGGGCGACGAGGGGGCGGGAGGGCATGGCGGAGCCGGAGTTCACGGCCTTGGGCGTGCGGATCGGGAAGGGACTGCGCTCCCTGACCCGGGCCGGGCAGGTCCGGATCAGCGGCGGCCGGGTGGAGTTGCTGACCAGCTACGGCAGCGAGATCGACAGCGCGCCGGTGCAGGCGGTGCGGGCGTCGAAGCCGTGGTTCGCCTCCGGGGACCGCGCGCTGGCCGACCTCAACGGCAAGCGGTACGTGTTGACCCTGGGCGAGCACGACCCCGCCCCGGGCGAGCCGGGACCACCCGCGGCACGCCGGTTCATAGAGGCCGTACGCAGGGCAGCGGGCCGTGGCACCTGAGGGCCGACGGAGGGTCCGGGCCGACGACCGGCAGCCACAGACCACGGCGGCCGACGACCGGCAGCCACAGACCACGGCGACCGGCGACCGGCAGCCACAGACCACGCCGACCGGCGACCGGCAGCCACAGACCACGGCGGCCGACGACCGGCAGCCACAGACCACGCCGACCGGCGACCGGCAGCCACAGACCACGGCGACCGGCGACCGGCAGCCACAGATCACGCCGGTCGGCGACCCGCGGCCGCACGCCACGATGGTCGACGACCGGCGGCGACGGACCACGGCGGCAGGCGACCGGCGGCGACTCACCGCAGTGGCCGAGAACCTCCCATGCCGCACTGCGCCCCGAACGCCGCGAGTTGCGGCCCCACACCCCTTGCGTCACTCTGGTCTCACGTCACTCTGGGTTTACCGGCGATAACGCTGCGAACCAGCCCGCCGGCCACGACAGCAGGCGGCCGTTTCACGCAGGCGCTGCTGGATCCGAACTCCGTGTTCTTCCGGACCTCACGTCGGGGAGTCGCAGCCGTGATCAGTCACCCAAGCAGGCACTGCACGGTGGAGCTCCAAGCCCTGCCGTCGCGGATCGGCCAGGTCCGCAGAATCGTATCTGCGCAGTTGCGCTACTGGCATCTTGATCCCCTGATAGACCGAGCGGCGCTCGGTGTGACGGAGCTGCTCTCGAACGTCCACCGGCATGCCCAGCCCGACAAGACGTGCACCGTGGAGATCGAGCTGCTGCTCGACCGCCTCATGGTCTCGGTGCGCGACCACGACCCGCGCCTGCCCATCGTGGAGGACGCGGACCCGCTGGACACCTGCGGGCGTGGGCTCGCGATGGTGGCGGCGATGAGCGAGAGCTGGGGCGTACGGCCGGACGGCGACAACGGCAAGGTCGTCTGGTTCACCCTGCCCACGACGACCCCCGCTGTTAAGGCCCCGCCGCGCCCGGCCCGCCGTGAAGTCACGGAGCCCGCGCGCCGGTTCGCGGAGGTCCAGCCCGTCGGCCGCGCGCCCGAACACACTCCCGCCCGGTCGGCCGTTGTCGGCTGACCGGGCGGTGAGCGGACCACGGGGGACTCGCTGAACGGCGTCACTCCGTGGCGATCGCCCGCAGTACGTCCAGCCGGGCCGCGCGCCGGGCCGGCCGCAGCCCCGCGAGGGCTCCGGCAGCGAGGCCCACCAGCGCCACCACCGCCAGTTGCAGGGGCGGCACGGCGAAGGCGAAAGCGCTGTCGCTCGCGCCGTCGGAGGCCGCCACCAGGACCCAGCCGAGGAAGGCACCGAGGCCCAGCCCGCCCGCCGTACCGAAGGCGGCGACCAGGACGGACTCCCAGCGGACCATGGCCCGCAGTTGGGGCCGGGTCTGGCCGACCGCCCGCAGCAGGCCCAGTTCGCGGGTGCGTTCGTGGATCGCCAGCGTCAGGGTGTTGGCGATGCCGAGCAGCGCGATCAGCACCGCGAGCGCGAGGAGGGCGTAGACGAGCGTGAGCATCATGTCGATCCCGCCGGCCGAGGACTGCGCGTACTCGTCGCGGGTCTGCACGTCCGGGTTGCCGTACCGCGCGGCGACCCGTTCCACTGCGGCCTTGCCCGCGTCCGCGCCCACGCCGTCCGCGAAGGTGACGGCGACCAGGGTGTCGGAGTCCTGGATGCGGTGCGGGGCCCAGGCGGCGCGGGTGATGACGTACTCCCCCGCCAGCTCGGACTGCCCGTACACCGCACGGACGGTGAAGGTCTCGCTCTCGCCGTCGGCGAAGGCCAGTCGGACCCGGTCGCCCGTCGTGACGCCCTGCCGGTCGGCCTCGCTCTCGGTGATCGCGATGCCGTCGGTGCCGAGCGCGTGCAGGGGGCCCCGGACCTGGCCGAGGTCGAAGGCGCGCCCCAGGGCGACCGGGTCGGTGACGGTCAGGGCACGCCCCTGGCCCTCCACCTCGGCGACTCCGCTGCCGAGCCCGACGGCCGTGTCCACCTCGGGCAGGCGCCCGATCGCCTCCGCGAGCGCCGGGCTGAGCCCGCTGCCGCCCCCGCCGAACGACGGGGTGCTGAGGGCGACATCGCCCGCGAAAGACCGCGACACGGTCTGGTCCAGCGTCGCCTTCAGGGACGCCCCGAACACCGTGAACAGCGACACGACCGCCACGCCGATCATCAGCGCGCTCGCCGTGGCGGCCGTCCGCTTCGGGCTGCGCAGGGCGTTGCGCCGGGCGAGGCCACCGGTGACGCCGCGCAGCCGGTCGAGGGGACCGCCGAGGAGGCGTACGGCGATGGAGGAGGCGACCGGACCGAGGACCACGAAGGAGACCAGGGCCAGCACGGCTCCGCCACCCGCGAGCCACACCGAGGGGGACATCAGGACGCCGGTGAGGGTCAGGGCCAGTGCGAGGGCGGCGAGCGCGGCGCCGGTGACGGCGCGTACGCGGGAGGCGCCGGAGGAGTCGACGGCCGTCTCGCGCAGGGCGGCCAGGGGTGCGGTGCGGCCGGCGCGGACGGCGGGCAGCAGTGCGGAGCCCAGGCAGACCAGGATGCCGACGGCCGGCGGGAGCAGCATCGACAGGCCGCTGATCACCAGGTCGCCCTCCGGGAAGGGGAATCCGATGGCCGGGAACAGCGCCTGCAGCCCGGCGGCGATTCCGATGCCGCCGGCCAGCCCGGCGGCCGACGCGGTCACCGCCACCACGCCCGCCTCGACGAGGGTCGACGCGGTGACCTGGCGGCGGGAGGCACCGAGGGCCCGCAACAGGGCGTTCTCGCGGGTGCGTTGGGCCACGACGATCGCGAAGGTGTTGTGGATGGAGAACGTGGCGACCAGCAGGGCGACGCCGGAGAACACGAGGAGGAAGGTGGTGAAGATGCTCAGGAACTGGCTGGAGATCATGTCGGTGTTCTCCTGCGCCGACTCCTGACCGGTGATGGCCTCGACCCCCTTGGGCAGTACGGGAGTCAGCCGCTCGACCAGCTCCCGCTCCCCCACCCCGGGACCGGCCCGCACCAGAATGCTCGCCGCCTCGCCCGGCCGTGCGGTGAGGTACTTCTCGGCGTCCGCCCGGGTCATGCCAGTGAACGTCACCTGGGCCATGCCGTCCGCGCCGCCGAAGGTCGCGAGGCCGACGATCCTCACCTCGACCGGATCGGGTGTGCGCAGAGTCGTCGTGTCGCCGATCCTCAGACCGCCGAGCTCGGCGGTGCCCCGGTTGACGACGACCTCGCCGGTCTTCTCCGGGGCGCGGCCTTCGGCGAGTTCGTACGGGTTGAGCTCCGGGTCACTGATCCAGTTGCCGGCGAGAGTGGGCGGGCCCTGGCCGCCGATGGGGTCGCCGTTCGCGCCGAGGAGCTGGCCGGCGCCCTCGATGCCGGGCTCGGCGGCCGCTACGCCGGGCACCCGCTCGACGGTCTCGGCCAGATCGGCGTCGACCGGCCGGCGCACCCCCTGGCTCTCGCCGGGTGTGGTGATGGCGTCGGCGCTGCGGACGACGGCGTCCGTGCCGCCGGCCGCGCTGCCGAACATGGAGGCGAAGCTCGCGCGCAGCGTGTCGCCCATCACCAGCGTCCCGGCGAGGAAGGCGACGCCGAGGAACACGGCGAGGAACGTACCTGCGAAGCGGCGCCTGTGCGCGCGCAGCGAGGACACGCTCAGGCGCATGGAGGCGTTCATGACGGCACCTCGAAGGCCTTGAGACGGTCCAGGACCTTGTCGGCGGTCGGGGATTCCATACGGTCCACCAGCCGCCCGTCGGCCAGGAACACCACCTCGTCGGCGTGGGCGGCGGCGACCGGGTCGTGGGTGACCATGACGACCGTGCGATCCATCTGGCGCACGGCCCGGCCGAGCAGCCCCAGCACCTCCTCGCCGGAGCGGGAGTCGAGGTTGCCGGTCGGCTCGTCGGCGAACACCACGTCGGGGCGGCCGGCGAAGGCGCGGGCGACGGCGACACGTTGCTGCTGACCGCCGGAGAGTTCGGCGGGCCGGTGGTGGAGCCGGTCGCGCAGGCCGACGACGTCGACGAGGCCGTCGATCCACTCCGCGTCGCCCCGGCCGCCGGCGAGGTCGAGGGGCAGCGTGATGTTCTCGGCGACGGTCAGCGTCGGCACCAGGTTGAACGCCTGGAACACAAAGCCGATCCGGTCCCGGCGCAGCAGGGTCAGGCGGCGGTCGTCGAGGGTGCCCAGGTCGGTGTCGCCGACATAGGCGGCCCCGGAGGTGAGCGTGTCCAGGCCGGCCGCGCAGTGCATCAGCGTGGACTTGCCGGAGCCCGAGGGCCCCATGATCGCGGTGAAGCGACCGGCCGGAAAGCCGACGCTCACCCCGTCCAGGGCCCTCACGGCCGTGTCCCCGGAGCCGTACACCTTGACGGCGTCCTCCACGCGCGCGGCGGTACGGCTCGCGGTGGTCACGACGGTCACACCGCACCGCCCTTGCCCGTGCGGCCGAACTGCTCGTCGAGGACGGACAGTCGGCGCCAGTACTCGTCCTCGTCGATCTCGCCGGAGGCGAAGCGGCGGCCGATGATGGCGATGGGCGAGTCGCCGGACGGGCGGCTGTCGTCCATGGCGCGCCACGGCGCCCGGCGGCCGCGCCAGACAGTGCGGCGCAGGACGGTGACGGCGCCGAAGATCACGGCCGCCCAGATCAGCGGGAAGAGCAGGATCCACGGGCCGGGGCCACCGCCGTCCCAGTGTGCGAGGGTCTGCATCGCGAGTCATCTCCAGTCGTCTCAGTGGTCGTTCGTCGATGTCTCGAGACTCGCGCCGCAGCGGGGTCCGGGTCGTCGTGCGGCCGGCGGCAGTGTGGGTACCTCGCGGGGAGTACGCGGGCCGGTAGCGGCTGCTCCCGCCTGTATCGAGAGAGGACCTGGCAGACTGTAACTACTAGTATGTACAGTTGACTCATGAGTACCTCGGAGCGACTGATCGAGTCCACCCGTGAGCTGCTGTGGGAGCGCGGTTATGTGGGCACGAGCCCCAAGGCGATCCTGGAGCGTGCGGGCGCCGGACAGGGCAGCATGTACCACCACTTCAAGGGCAAGCCCGATCTCGCCCTGGCCGCGATCCGGCGGACCGCCGAGGAGATGCGGGCTACCGCCGAGGGAGTACTCGGCGGGCCGGGCACGCCCTACGAGCGGATCGCGGCGTATCTGCGGCGCGAGCGCGATGTGCTGCGCGGCTGCCCGGTCGGCCGGCTGACCATGGACCCGGACGTGATCGCGAGCGACGAGCTGCGCGCACCCGTCGACGAGACGTTCGACTGGCTCCGCGAACGGCTCGCCGGCCTGGTCGAGGAGGGCCAGGAACAGGGCCAGTTCGCGCCCCACCTGGACGGCGAGGAGATCGCCGCGGCGATCGTCGCGACCGTGCAGGGCGGTTACGTCCTGGCCCGCGCGTCCGGGTCCCCGGCCGCCTTCGACACGGGGGTACGGGGGCTGCTGGCCCTGCTGGCCCCGGCCGCCACCCGAGGGGACTGATCCGATGCACGCCATGCAGTACGAGCGGACGCTGCCCGCCGACTACGACATGGACGTCGTCCGCGCGCGCGTGGCCCGCCTCGGGCACCTGCTGGACGACTGGGCGGGCCTGGGTCTCAAGGCGTATCTGATACGTGAGCGCGGGGTGCACGGATCGCCCGTCAACCAGTACGCGCCGTTCTACCTGTGGCGCACCATGGAGGGCATGAACTCCTTCCTCTGGGGAGGCGGATTCCAGGGCCTGAGCGACGACTTCGGGCGGCCCGTGGTGCGGCAGTGGACGGGGCTGGCGTACGAGGAGGGCGGCGCCGTCGCTGGGCACGCGCGCGTGGCCGTGCGGAGGAGCACGACCGTGCCGGAGGGCGTGGTGCTGTCCGACGTCGTCGGGGACGCGGTGCGCGAGGCGGGGCGGCTGGCCGCCGAGGACGGTGCGGTGTGCGCGGCGGCGGCCGTGGACACCGCGCGCTGGGAGCTGGTCCACTTCTCGCTCCGGGTGGACCACCCGCCCAAGGCGGAGGGTGAGGTGTTCGAGGTGCTGCATCTGTCCGCGCCGGAGCGGGAGTTGCTGCCGCGGGGGCGCCAGTGGTGAGCACGGTCCGTACGGTGCTGGGGGATGTCGTCCCCGAGCACCTCGGCGTGTGCGACGCGCACGATCACCTGTTCCTCTCCACTCCCCTGCTCCCTGGTCAGGAACTCCGGGACGCGGCGGCGGCGCGGGCCGAGCTGGCCGTGTTCCGTGCACAGGGCGGGGGCGGCGTGGTGCAGTGGACGCCGTACGGGATGGGGCGGCGGGCCGCCGATCTGCCCGCGCTCGCCCGGGAGAGCGGGGTGCATGTGGTGGCCGCGACGGGGCTGCACCAGGCCGGTCACTACGGCGAGGGGACGCTGGAGCGGCTGCGCGGGCGGCTCGCGGACGTGTTCGTGACCGAACTGACGCAGGGCATCGGCACGTCGGGCGTCCGCGCGGGGTTCGTCAAGGTCGCGGGCGGGTTCCACGCGCTCGACGCGCATGCCCGCTGGACCATGGCCGCCGCGGCCGAGGCCCACCACGCGACCGGCGCGTCCGTCGCCGTCCATCTGGAGCTGGGCACAGGCGCGCTGGACGTACTCGACCTGCTGTGCGAGGAGTTGGGCGTGCCGCCGCACCGGGTCGTCCTCGGGCACCTCAACCGCTCCCCCGACTTCGTCGCGCACCGTCAGGCCGCCGAGGCGGGCGCCTATCTCGCCTTCGACGGCCCGTCCCGCGCCCATCACGCCACGGACTGGCGCATGCCGAACGCGATACGGGCGCTGGCCGAGGCCGGGTTCGCAAACCGCCTCCTCCTCGGCGGCGACACCACCACCGCCGGGGCGCGTTCGGTGAGCGGCGGGCCCGGGATGCCGTATCTGCTGCGACGGGTGCGGCCGAGGCTCGAACTGGTGGTGGGGGTGGAGGTGGTGGAGCGCATGCTCACCGAGAATCCGGCGCGGGCCTTCGCCGTGGAATGGCGCTGAACCGGCGGGTCTGAGGCGTGAGTGATCAGGGTTCCATATTGACCGATCGTTCTTGTATCGACTAGGGTCGGGGTCATGGCCAGGACCAAGGAATTCGATCCGGACGCCGCGCTCCAGTCGGCCCTCGAACTGTTCTGGGAGCGGGGCTACGAGGCGACCTCGATGGCGGATCTCGTCGAGCGCCTCGGCATCGGACGCGCCAGCATCTACGCCACCTATGGCAACAAGCGGGACCTGTACATGAAGGCCCTGGACCGCTACGGCGAGGCACAGAATCCGCTGCTCACGCGGGAGCTGTCACAGCCCGGCCCGGCGCTGCCGGCGGTGCGCGCGGTGGTGCGCAGGTTCGCCGAGGAGGCCGCCGACGAGGGCCGGCGCACGATCGGCTGCCTGGTCACCAACACGGCGGCCGAGCTGGCCCCGCACGACACCACGGCCGCCCGCCGGGTGGAGCTGAGCTGGGAGCACGCCGAGACGCTGCTGCACTCGGCGCTGGTCCGCGCCCAGGCGCAGGGCGAGCTGCCCGAGGACAGGAATCCGCGGGCGCTGGCCCGGATGCTGCTGGTGTTGATGCAGGGGCTGCGGGTGACCGGGAAGGCGTCGTCGGACCCGGCGCGGGTGCGGCAGGCGGCGGAGCAGGCGTTGACGCTGCTGGAGTGATCGCCCGGCGGGCACGCCCCGCCCGGCGGCGCCGACACCTCAACGAGGTACGCCCACCCCGACGCGCGCCCGAATAATTGACCGATCGGTCGAGAAAGAAGGGTCTCATGACCGCGCTCGACGACCCCCCGGCGGCAGTCCGGCCACGGCGCCCCGCCCGACGTTCCTTCGCCCTGCTCGGCTCGCTCCAGGTCACGCTGATCTTCACCCTGGCCGCGATAGCCGTGCCGCTACCGGAGATCGGCGATCGGTTCGGCCTGGGCCGGGACGAGCTGGTGCTGCTCAGCGCCGCGTACGGGCTGACCTTCGCCGGGCTGCTGCTGTTCGGCGGACGGCTCGCCGACCGGTACGGCGGGCGGCGGACCCTGATCGCCGGGCTGCTGCTCTTCGCCGTCGCCTCCGTCGCCGCGCCGCTCGCCCCCGGCTACGGCACGCTGCTCGCGGCGAGGTTCGCGCAGGGCGCCGGCGCGGCCGTGATCGCGCCGGCCGCCATGGCCGTACTGCGCACGCTCTTCCCGGAGCCGTCCGCGTACCGGCGTGTGATGGCGACCTGGGGCGGCCTGTCGGTGCTGGGGGCCACGGCGGGGAATGTGCTCTCCGGTGTCGTCTCCGCGCTGTCGTCGTGGCGCTGGGCCCTGGCCGTGCCGACGGTCGTCGCCGTGGTGGCGTTGTGGCTGGCGCCGCGGTGGCTGCCCGGCGACCGCGGGCGGAGGCGGAGCGGCCCGCTCGATGTCCCGGGAGCCGTGCTGGCCACGGCCGGTCTGGTTGCGGCCAGTTACGGGCTCGTCCGCACCGACGCATGGTCATGGGGTTCGGCCCGGGTGCTGGGCCCGCTGGCCGCCGGTGCGGTGCTGCTGGCCGTCTTCGCCGTCGTCGAACGCCGGGCGCGCGACCCGCTGCTGCCGCCGGGCTTCCTGCGGGACGGGCGGCGGGTGTTCGGGCTCGCGGCCACCGCGCTCACCGCCGCTGGAACCAGCACCGTGTTCGTGCTGTTCTCGCTGCATCTGCAGGACGAGCGCGGCTGGTCGGCGCTGCGGACGTCGGCCGCGTTCCTGCCGTTCGCCGCCGCGCTCCTGGTCTCCGGCCGGGCGGCGGGGCGACTCGTGGGGCGGTACGGGCCGGGTGCCGTCACCTGCGGCGGGCTGGCGCTCGGCGCGGCCGGGCTCGGACTGCTCGCGCTGACCGGGTTCGACGCCGGTGTTCCGTACGGCTCCGGAGTCCTGCCCGGTTTCGTGCTGCTGCCGGCCGGGGCCGCCGTCTCCTTCGCGGGGGCGGCCGTACTGGCCACCGACCGGGTGCCCGCCGGGCGTACCGGACTGGCCGGCGGTGTCCACAACACGGCGATGGAGGTCGGGCCGACCGTCGTCTTCGCCGTGTTGCTCGCCGTCGGCGGCGACCGGGCGAGCCTGGCGGCCGCGGCGGTCCTGTTCGCGGTGGTCGCGATCGCGGCTCGGGCCGCCCGGCCGACGCTGACCCCACTGTCGTACACCCATCCATCCAAGCCCTGACAATTCCCTTCCCCTGAAAGGAAACCCCCTCATGTCCAGCAACCACTTCTCCGAGCGTTCCGTCCTCGTCACCGGTGGCGGGTCAGGAATCGGCCGGGCCGTCGCCCTCGCGTTCGCCGCCGAGGGTGCCCGGGTCGTCGTGGCCGGGCGCGGGCGCGCGGCGCTCGACGAGACCGTGGCGCTCGTGCGCGAGGCCGGTGGGACCGCGGTCGCCGAGGTCGCCGATGTGACGCGGGCCGATGCGGTGGAGGCACTCGTCGACGCGGTCGTGGAGCGGTTCGGGTCGCTCGATGTCGCGGTGAACAACGCCGGGGTCTTCCGGGGCGGGCCGCTGGCCGAACTGTCCGAGGAGGACTGGCGGACGGTGCTCGACGTCAATGTCACCGGCGTGTTCCTGGCCATGTCGGCCGAGATCCGGCGGATGCGTACGCAGCCCGGCGGCGGTGCGATCGTGAACGTCTCGTCGAACCTGGGTCGGCACATGCAGGTGCCGGGCACGACCGCCTACTCGGCGACCAAGGCGGCGGTCACCTCGCTGACCCGTGGGGCGGCGCTGGAGTACATCGCGGACGGCGTGCGGATCAACGCGGTCAGCCCGGGGGCCTCCGACACGAGCATGTCGCTGCGGGCCGGGGAGACCGAGGCCGAGCGGGCGGCAAGGATGAAGGAGGAGTCGCCGCTCGGCCGTATCTCCTCGACTCGGGAGGTGGCGGCGGCCGTGCTGTATCTGGCGTCGGACGCGGCCGCGTCGGTCGTGGGGGCCGATCTGGTGATCGACGGCGGCGCGGCGCTCTAGGTGTACTGATCACGGGCGTTGTTGACGCGGTGATCAATACGCCGGGGGGGCTCAGGCCGCCGTCAGCGCCCCCAGCGGATCGTCCAGCACCGGCTGCCATGCCAACTCGGCCGCGCCGACCAGGCTGTTGTGGTCCAGGGAGCAGGCGAGGATCGGTACGCCGCCGCTCTGGCCCCACAGGCTGCGGTCGGCGACGACCGCGCGGAGGCGTTCGGGGTCGGCGTCGAGGAGGGTGCGGTGGAGGCCGCCGAGGATGATGCGGTCCGGGTTGAGGATGTTCACGAGGCCGGCGAGTCCGAGGCCCAGGCGGTCGATCAGCGCTTCGGCCGCCGTGCGGACGCCAGGGTCGTGGTACTCCTGCCGGATCAGGTCGTTGGCCTGCTGGAGCAGGGACACCTCGGGGCCGGGGTCGCGGCCCGCCGTGGTGAGGAAGGCCAGTGGGTCGGCCTCGACGTCCAGGCAGCCGCGGCTGCCGCAGTGGCAGGGGCGGCCCTCGGGGTTGACGGTGAGGTGGCCGACCTCCAGCGCCAGGCCCGAACTGCCCGTGTGCAGGCGGCCGTCCAGCACCAGCGCGCCGCCCACGCCCCGGTGCCCGGTGGCCACGCACAGCAGGTCGCGGGCGCCGCGCCCGGCGCCGTGCCGGTGCTCGGCGAGCGCGGCGAGGTTGACGTCGTTGGCCGCGAACGCGGGGCCGGTGATCCCGGCCGCGCGGACGCACTCGGTGAAGATC
Organism: Streptomyces spinoverrucosus; assembly: GCF_015712165.1. Classification (NCBI taxonomy): domain Bacteria; kingdom Bacillati; phylum Actinomycetota; class Actinomycetes; order Kitasatosporales; family Streptomycetaceae; genus Streptomyces; species Streptomyces spinoverrucosus. Next base: position 255,988 of record NZ_JADPZX010000002.1, read on the forward strand.
TCCCGCACGGGCGCGCCCGCCGGCCACGCCAGGTGCAGCGGGTTCAGCGCCAGCCCCGCCGGTTCGGCGACCGCCGACGGCACGGCGAGCCCGGCGCCCACGCAGCGCCGCCCGGTCTCGCGCAGCAGCTCCGCGCCCGCTTCCACCACCGACCCGAGGACCTTCGCCGGGTCGGCGTCGACGGTCTCGCAGCCGGGTGCGGTGGCGACGATCCGCCCGCCGAGGCCGACCAGCGCGGCCCGGAAGCCGTCGGCGTGCACCTGCGCGGCGAGTGCCACGGGCCGTCCTCGGCGAGTTTCAGCCGGTGCGAGGGGCGGCCCTGGGACCCGGCGGCGGCACCCGGCCGGGCGTCGACCCGGATCAGACCCAGCGCCTCCAGCTCGGCGGCGACCGCGCCGGCCGTGGCCCGGGTGACGCCGAGTTCGGCGGTGAGGACGGCGCGGGTCGGGGCGCGTCCGGTGTGCACGAGCTCCAACGCGGGCCCGAGCGCTCCGCGCCCTCGGTCCAACCGCGTTCTCGAGGTGGTCCCTTCCCCCGCCGCCCGGGGGTCCGCCTTGCCGCTCATGAGGGCGAGTCTCCCATGATCCGCTCGTCCGGCGGAGGCCGCCGAAGCGCTCCGCGGGAAGTGCCGAGCCGTCCGGCCGATCGGCCGCGGCGCCGTCGTGGCCGATCGCGCCACGCGGCGGAGCCGCACATTTCCCTGCTCACAAGCCGCTCACCCGCAGGGTGACGTTCAGCCGCCCGGTCAGCCCCAGCCGGTCCGGGGCCGTCCCCGGGCGCACGCGCGGCACTCCGTGGTAGGCGAGCCGCGACGGCCCCCCGAACACGAACAGGTCGCCGCTGCGCAGTTCGACGTCCGTGTACCGGCGCGACCGGGTCTCGGTGTTGCCGAAGCGGAAGACGCAGGTGTCACCGAGGCTCAGGGACACCACCGGCGCGTCCGACTTCTCGTCGCTGTCGCGGTGCATGCCCATGCGGGCGTCGCCGTCGTAGAAATTGATCAGTGCGATGTCGTACGAGGCCCCGGCCGCCGCCTCGGCACCGAGCGCGTCGGTCACCGCACGCCGGCCCAGTTCGCCGAGCCAGTCCGGGAAGGGCTTGACCGGGGTGCCGTCGCCGTCGACGACCGTGCGGGCGTAGGCGTACGGGTACCAGTGCCGGCCCAGGCAGACCTGCCGGGCTGTCATGGTGCCGCCGCCGGGTGTGTGGACCGTGCGCAGACCGGCGGGCGGCCGCGCCCACTGGCGGCAGGCGTGCAGCAGCTCTCGCTGACCGGCCTCGTCCAGCCAGTCCGGCATGTGCACCGCGCCGGGCGCGATCTCCGTACGCTCCCTGGGGAAGAGCTCGCCGTGCATGACCTCCATCCTCCCGCACCGGCCGTGAGCTGCGGCTCGGCTAGCCTGGACGGCGATGAACGACCGTATGACGACGCCGTGGGGCGAGCTCGCGCTGGCCCGTTTTCCCGAGGACCCGCGTGATCGCCTGCGCGCGTGGGACGCCTCCGACGAGTATCTGCTCAGGCATCTCGCGGAGCAGGAGGTCCCGCTGTCCGGCACGGTCGTGGTGCTCGGGGACCGCTGGGGCGCACTGGTCACGGCGCTCGCGCGGCACACGCCGGTGCAGATCACCGACTCGTACCTCGCCCAGGAAGCGACCCGGGCCAACCTCGCCCGGGGCGGCGTCGAGCCCGGCACCGTGTCGCTGCTCACCACGCGGGACGCACCGCCCGAGCGGATCGATGTACTCCTGGTGCGTGTCCCGAAGAGCCTGGCGCTGCTGGAGGACCAGCTGCTGCGGCTGGCGCCCGCCGTGCACGAGGGCACGGTCGTCGTCGGCACCGGCATGGTGAAGGAGATCCACACCTCGACGCTGGACCTGTTCGAGCGGATCCTCGGCCCGACCCGCACCTCGCTCGCGGTGAGGAAGGCCCGGCTGATCTTCTGCACGCCGGATCCGGCGCTGGAGCGGCCCGCGAACCCGTGGCCGTACAGCTACACGCTGCCCGAGGGCATCGGGCAGGTGTCCGGACGTCCGGTCGTCAACCACGCGGGCGTCTTCTGCGCCGACCGGCTCGACATCGGCACGCGCTTCTTCCTCGCCCATCTGCCGCGGACCGGCGGGGGGCGCCGGGTGGCGGACCTGGGGTGCGGCAACGGTGTCGTCGGTACGGCGGTGGCGCTGGCCGATCCGGCCGCCGAGGTGCTGTTCGTGGACGAGTCGTTCCAGGCCGTGGCCTCGGCGGAAGCGACGTACAAGGCGAACGGGGTGCCCGGGCACGCCGAGTTCCGGGTCGGGGACGGGCTGGCCGGGGTGCCGTCCGGCAGTGTCGACCTGGTCCTGAACAACCCGCCGTTCCACTCGCACCAGGCGACGACCGACGCGACCGCGTGGCGGATGTTCTCGGGGGCGCGGCGGGCGTTGCGGCCGGGCGGCGAGCTGTGGGTGATCGGCAACCGGCATCTCGGGTACCACGTGAAGCTGAAGCGGCTTTTCGGCAACAGCGAGCTCGTGGCGAGCGACCCGAAGTTCGTGGTGCTGAAGGCCGTCAAGCGGTAGCCGGCGCTGTGAGCGTCCGCAGGATCCCAGCCACCGTCCGCACCATCGCCTCGCGGCCCACGCTGAGGTACTTGCGGGAGTCGACGGCCTCCGGGTGGGCGGCGAGGAACTCCCTGATCGCGCCGGTCATGGCGATGTTGAGGGCGGTGCCGACGTTGACCTTGGTGATGCCGGCCGCGACCGCCGTCGTGAGTTCGTCGTCGGGGACTCCGGAGGAGCCGTGCAGGACGAGGGGGACGTCCAGGGTGCCGGAGAGGCGTTTGAGGAGGGCGTGGTCGAGGGTGGCCGTGCGGGTGGTCATGGCGTGGCTGCTGCCGATGGCGACGGCCAGCGCGTCCACCGCCGTGTCCGCGACGAAGGCCCGGGCCTGGGCGGGGTCGGTACGGGCGCCGGGTGCGTGGGCGTCCAGCGGCGGCTGTCCGTCCTTGCCGCCGACCTGACCCAACTCGGCCTCGATCCACAGCCCTTGGGCGTGCGCCCAGTCGGCGGCGGCACGGGTCGCGGCGCGGTTCTCGGCGTAGGGCAGGCGTGCGGCGTCGTACATGACGGAGCTGAATCCGGCGTCCGGCGCCTGCCGGAGCAGGCTGTCGCTCCGGATGTGGTCGAGGTGCAACGCGACGGGTACGGCGGCGCGTTCGGCGGCGGCGACGGCGGCGCGGGCGAGCGGGAGCAGTCGGCCGTAGCGGAACTTGACGGCGTTCTCGCTGACCTGGAGGACGACGGGGCTCCGCACGGACTCGGCGCCGGCGATGACGGCCTCGACGTGTTCCAGCGTGATGATGTTGAACGCGGCGACGGCGGAACGGGCCTCGGCGGCACGCGTGACGAGCTCACCGGTGGTCACTAGGGGCACGGCTTCTCCTTTCGGGGGTGCGGAGAGGGTCACGCAGACAGGGGGCGACTTCCCCCTTGCGAGAGACACACAGCGGGCCACGCGCGGCGAGGACGGCCTCTCCTTGCGGAAGACGCACAGCGCGCCACGCAGACAGGGGGCGACTTCCCCCTTGCGAGAGACACACAGCGGGCCACGCGGGCCGAGGACGGCCTCTCCTTGCGGAAGACGCACAGCGCGCCACGCGGGGCGAGGACGCGCCTCTCGTTACGGAAGACGCCGTTCAGAGGATCACCGAGCGGGTGAGGTGGCGGGGCCTGTCGGGGTCCAGGTCGTGGGCGGTTGCCACGGCGACCGCCAGGCGCTGGGCGCGGATCAGGTCGGCGAGCGGGTCGAGTGGGCCCGCCACCCACTGTGCGCCGGTGGCCCGGACCTGCTCGGCGAGCCCGTCCGGTGCGGTGCCGAGCATCCAGGTCGCGGTGCCCCGGGTGGTGATGCTGACGGGGCCGTGCCGGTACTCCATCGCCGGGTAGGACTCGGTCCAGGCCTGGGCCGCCTCCCGCATCTTCAGGGCGGCCTCGTGGGCGAGCCCCACCGTCCAGCCGGTGCCGAGGAAGGTGAACTGGCCGCAGTCCACGAGCCCTTCGGGCAGCGCGGCGTCCAGCGCGGTGCGGGCGTCCGTGACGACGGCGTCGGCGTGCAGGCCGAGATGGGCGCGGAGCAGGGTGAGCGCGGTGGTGGCGAAGCGGGTCTGGACGACCGACCGCTCGTCGGCGAAGTCGAGGACGACCACGTCGTCGGCGGCGTCCATGACGGGCGTGTGCGGGTCGGCGGTGATCGCGGAGGTGCGGGTGCGTCCGTTCACCTTCCGGAGCAGGTCGAGCACCTCGGTGGTGGTACCGGAGCGGCTCAGGGCGAGGACGCGGTCGTAGGTCCGGCCGTACGGGAACTCGGAGGCGGCGAAGGCGTCCGTCTCGCCCTGCCCGGCACCCTCGCGCAGGGCCGCGGCGGACTGCGCCATGAAGTACGAGGTGCCGCATCCGACGATCGCCACCCGCTCCCCCGGCGCCGGCAGCGCCCCACGGTGCTCCGGCGCGAGTGCCGCGGCCCGGGTCCAGCACTCCGGCTGGCTGCGCAGCTCGTCCTCGACATGCGTCATGCCGTGCCCCTCCCTGCGTTTGCTTGTTCCTGCAAGATACAGGCCGATTTCAAGCACAATCAAGCATTTCAGCCACAGAGGCCTGCGCTAAGGTCACCGGTGTTCGAGGAACGCGGATGGAGGTGCGGATGTCGCGGGACGCCCGCTGGAAGGCGCTGCTGGAACTGCTCGTCGAGCGCGGCAGGCTGGACGTCGAGGAGGCCGCCGCCGAGCTGGACGTGTCGGCGGCGACGATCCGCCGCGACTTCGACCGGCTCGCAGAGCAGCAGATGCTCGTCCGCACACGTGGCGGCGCGGTCGTGCACGGGGTGTCGTACGAGCTGCCCCTGCGCTACAAGACGGCCCGCCGCGCCTCGGAGAAACAGCGCATCGCCCAGGCGGTCGCCGGCCTCATCACGCCCGGCGAGGCGGTCGGGCTGACCGGCGGCACGACCACCACCGAGGTGGCGCGGGCCCTGGCCGTGCGCGGCGACCTCGCCTCCGGCTCGCCCGCGCTGACCGTCGTCACCAACGCGCTGAACATCGCCAACGAGCTGGCCGTGCGCCCCCAGTTCAAGATCGTCGTCACGGGCGGTGTCGCGCGGGCACAGTCGTACGAACTGATCGGGCCGCTCGCGGACGGTGTGCTGAGCCAGATCACACTGGACGTGGCGGTGCTCGGGGTCGTCGCCCTCGACGTCGTGGACGGGGCGACGGCGCACGACGAGGCGGAGGCCGCGATCAACCGGCTGCTGTGCGAGCGCGCCGAGCGGGTGGTCGTCGCGGCCGACTCCAGCAAGCTGGGCCGGCGTGCCTTCGCCCGGATCTGCGGCACCGAGCTGGTGGACACGCTGGTCACGGACACGGCGGTGGAGGAGGAGACGGTGCGGCGGTTCGAGGAGGCGGGGGTAGCCGTCCTCACCGTATGAATCGGCGCCGCCCGCGCCGCGCCGCGCACGATGCACCCGGACTCCCCCGTTCACCCCGCCCACCCGTTCGATCCCGCCTAAGCTGGAACCGCGCTGTAGGCCGGTCTGGGAGGCGGCGATGGTCGGAACACCGAACGGCGAGGCATCCGGGCGTTCCCGGTATCTGCCGATCGCCGAGCACGGGCTGATCGGCGATCTGCGCAGCGTTGCCCTGGTGGGCACCGATGGCACGATCGACTGGTACTGCTGCGGGGCGTTCGACGCGCCGAGCGTCTTCGCCTCGATCCTGGACGCCGAGCGCGGCGGCTGCTTCGAGCTGGCGGCGACCGTGCCCGGGCGGACGAAGCAGTTCTACTTCCCCGACACCAACGTCCTGATCACCCGCTTCTTCACCGAGGACGGCGTCGGCGAGGTGCAGGACTTCATGCCGATCAGCGGCGAGTCGATCGAGGCCGAACGGCACCGGCTGATCCGGCGGGTGCTGTGCGTCCGCGGTTCCATCCCGTTCCGCGCACGAGTGGCGCCCCGGTTCGACTACGGCGCCCAGCCGCACACCGTGCGCATGGCCCACGACGTGGCCGTCTTCGAGACCCCCAAGCTGTCGCTGGGACTCACCGCCACGGTCCCCCTGGAGATCGACGACCTCGACGCGCGCGCCGACTTCAAGCTCGCCGAGGGCGAGTCGGCGGTGTTCGCGCTGGACCAGGTCGGCGGCGACGTGGCGCCGCGCTGCTGCCCGCACATGGAGGCGGAGTACGAGTTCGCGGCGACGGTGGCGTACTGGCGGCGCTGGCTGTCCGCCTCCAAGTACCGGGGCCGCTGGCGGGAGATGGTGCACCGATCCGCGCTGACCCTGAAGCTGCTCACCTACGCGCCCACCGGCGCGATCGTGGCCGCGCCGACCACGAGTCTGCCCGAGCAGTTCGGCGGCGAACGCAACTGGGACTACCGGTACGTGTGGGTGCGCGACGCCGCGTTCTGCGTGTACGCGCTGCTGCGGCTGGGCTTCACCGGCGAGGCCACCGAGTTCATGAACTTCCTGACCCGGCACATCAGCCCGGGCGACGGCAAGCCGTCGGGCCCGCTGCAGATCATGTACGGCATCGACGGCCGCACCGACCTGCCGGAGCGTGAACTCACCCATCTGGAGGGGTATGAGGGCTCGGCGCCGGTGCGGATCGGCAACGGCGCCGCCGAGCAGCTCCAGCTCGACATCTACGGCGCGCTCATCGACTCGATCTACCTGTACGACAAATGGGCGCAGCCGATCTCCAGCGCCCAGTGGGACGACGTGTGCGCGCTGGTCGACTGGGTGTGCGAGCACTGGGACCAGCCGGACGAGGGCATCTGGGAGACCCGCGGCGGCCGCAAGAACTTCCTGTACTCGCGGCTGATGTGCTGGGTGGCGATCGAGCGGGCCGTCCGGATGGCCAACCGGCGTGGCCTGCCCGCCGACCTGGTCCGGTGGCGGGGCGTCCGCGACACGATCTACCGGCGGATCATGAGCCGCGGCTGGTCCGAGCGGCGGCAGGCGTTCGTCCAGCACGAGGACGACGAGGTGCTCGACGCGGCGGTGCTGATGATGCCGCTGTCGAAGTTCATCGCGCCCACGGATCCCAAATGGCTGTCCACCCTGGACGCCCTCACCGAAGAGCTGGTGTCCGACTCCCTGGTCTACCGCTACGACCCGAAGGCCAGCCCCGACGGAATGCACGGCGACGAGGGGACGTTCTCGATCTGCTCGTTCTGGTACGTGGAGGCGATGGTGCGCGCCGGGCGGGTGGACGAGGCGCGGCTGGCGTTCGAGAAGATGCTCACCTACGCCAACCATCTCGGCCTGTACGCCGAGGAGATCAGCCGCACCGGCGAGCAACAGGGCAACTTCCCGCAGGCGTTCACCCACCTGGCTTTGATCAGCGCCGCGTTCAACCTGGACCGGGCCCTCGGCTGACCGGCCGGGCGCAACGGCCCGGCCGGTCAACGAGGTGAGGGACCGGATCAGTCGCGGTAGACGAGCACGTCGCCGACGGGCCGCTCGGTCGTGCCGCTCGGCCGGTTCACCAGCTCGCCCCGGACGGACATGGTGGTGGAGCCGCCACCGTCGAGGTTGACCGCGTCGTGCAGGCCCAGCGCGTGGGCGACGGCGGCGGTCTCGTCCATGGTGGTGCCGACGCTGCTCGTCATCCGGCCGTCGATGGTCGCGAGGACGATCCGGCCGTCCTTCGTCGTGCCGGCGACGGTGCGGGGGTTGCGGGCGAAGAAGCTGCCCGAACCGTCCGGTACCACGATCTGGCCGTCGGCGGTCAGACGGTAGCGGCCGTTGACGCCGGCGAGGCTGTTGCGCAGCGGGAGCCGGTCGCCCTTCTCGTCGACGAGGACGGAGGTCGTCCGCAGGCAGTCCTTCCCCGCCACCTGCCGCAGGGTGGCCGCCTCACGGCCGGTCGCCTGGAGGGACGTCTGGCCGGCGGTCAGCTGGGTGCCCCGGGTCGTCGAGGTGCGGACCACGCAGCCGCGCCGGTCGAGGACCACCTCGACCCCGGCGCCGGACGGGGTGGACGCGGCGAACTCGGGTGTGAAACGGACGACGTCACCGGGCTCGGTGCACTGGGTCTGGTCGGGGAGCGTGGCGCAGCCGGCCGGGACGACCGGCGGGTGGTTGAGGAACTCCAGCGGCAGCTTCGCCCCGGTCTTGCGGTTCTGCACGCTGCCGGACCAGCTCAGCTTGCCCATGAGGACCCGGTCGCTGCGGGAGTCGACGACGAAGTTGACCTCGGCGGGGTCACTGGTCGGCTCGCTGAGCAGCTTGCCGCCGTACAGGCCGAGCCCGACCGGGTCGCCCGGGTACTGAGGGCTGGCCGTGAAGGTGAAGAAGGAGCCGTTGACGCCCGCGAGTGCGCCGGAGGCGCGGACGAGGTCGGTGGTCTTCTCGGTGCGCGCGAGGTCGGGGCCGTAGTTGGCCTCCAGGTGTCCGCGGGCCTTGCGCGGGTCGATGGTCAGGACGTTGACCACCCAGGGGCCGCGGGGCGTGGTGTTGATCTGGTCGGCCGGGGCGGGCTCGGTGCCCCGGACGATACGGGTGAGCGTGACGCCGTCGGCCAGGGTCTGGCTGGTGCGGGTCTCCACCAGGTCGGCGTCGCCCAGGGGCAGGCCCGGGTCGGCGGCGGCCTGAGCGGATGGGGCGGCCAGCAGGGCCAGGGCGGCGGTGGTGACCGCGGCGGCACGCGACAGTCCGGCTCTGTACGAGGTCGTTGTCATGCTCGCGAGGTTCCGAGCCGTAGGCAACGGCCACCATTGCGCGAGTTGACCCTCCAGCGCCGACCTGCTGAACAACAGCCCACGAAGCCCGGCAAGTTGCCCTTGAGGTAACAGGCATGGGGTACGGCGTGTTGCCTGCCGGTAAATGTCCGCCTCAGCCCGGGTGCCCGGCTGACGGCGACGCCCCGTCAAGTCTCCACCGTCAGACGCTTCGTCGTCTCCATGAGGGACACGGTAAAGGGATGGCGGGGCGCGTCCAGCACCTTGTCGGCCAAGCCCTGCTCGACCAGTTCGCCCGCGTCCAGGACGGCGACTCGATCGGCCAGGCGGGCGGTGTCCAGGTCGTGGGTGATCAGGACGAGGGAGAGGTCGTCGCGATCGCCTTCGCGCAGCAGGCCCGCGAGGACGTCGAGGATGCCGCGGCGGGTGACCGTGTCGAGGCCCGAGGTGATCTCGTCGCAGATCAGGACCCGGGGGCGGGCGAGCAGGGCGCGGGCGAGGGCGGCACGCTGGAGTTCACCGCCGGAGAGCCGGGCAGGGTGACGGCCCGCCAGTTCCTCCGGGAGGCCGAGACGAGCGAGCGTGGCCAGGGCCTCCGCCCGGGCTGCCTGCTCGTCGGCACCGCGCAGGCGTACGGCCGTACGGGCGACCTGGGCGAGGACCGGCCGGTACTCGTCGAAGGCGGCGCGGGCGTCCTGGAAGACGTACTGCACCGCCGCCAGCTGCGCACGGTCCCGCTGCCGCAGACTGCGCGGCAGGGGGCGGCCGTCGAGCAGGACCTCTCCGCTGTGGTCGCGGTGGAGCCCGGCCAGACAGCGGGCGAGGGTGGTCTTGCCGCTGCCGGAGCGGCCCACGACGGCCAGGCATTCGCCCGCGTGGAGGGTGAGCTCCGGGACGCGGACCGTCGTACGGCGGTGACCGTCGCGGTGGTGGGCCGTCAAGCCCCGTACGCACAAGGATCCGGCTCCTGGTGACCGGTTCTCGGCCACCGGCGTCCGCGCGTCCAGCAGTCGCCGGGTCCACTCGTGACGCGGCGCCGTCCACAGCCGCTCGGGCGGGCCCGACTCGACGACCTGCCCCGCGCGCATGACCAGGACGTCGTCGGCGAGCGCGCGCACGACATCGAGGTCGTGACTGAGCAGGACCACCGCGATGCCCTTGGCCGCGACCGCCGCGAGTTCGTCGACGATCCGGCTCGTGGTCAGCGCGTCCTGGCCGGTGGTGGGTTCGTCGGCGACGATGACCCGGGCGCCGAGCAGGAGCGCCTGGGCGAGGACGACGCGCTGCTGCTGGCCACCGGACAGCTGGTGCGGGTAGCGGCTCAACAGCGCTTCCCCGTCGGGAAGTTGCGCGTCGGCCAAGGCCCGCAGGACGCGTGCGCGAGCCGCAGCCTTGCGCTCACGTCGGGGCAGGTCCCGTACCCGCTCGCGGGCGATGTCGTACAGGAGCGCCGAGACCCGCCGGGCCGGGTTGAGCACGGCCGCCGGGTGCTGGGGCACATAGCCGACGCCCGCCGGTGCCCGTACGGCACCGGTGACCCGGGCGCCCGGCGGGTACTCCCCGAGCAGCGCGAGGCCGGTGGTGGTCTTGCCGCTGCCCGAGGCCCCGACCAGCGCGGTCACCTTGCCGGGCAGGACCCGGAGGTGGACGCCGTCGACGATGGCCCTGCCGTCGATCTCGACGCGCAGGTCGGTGATCTCCGCGACGGGTTCCGGTTGCTTCAGCACATCGCTCACGGGCGTCGTTCCTTGTCTGTACTGCGTTTGTCCAGTGCGGCGTCGAAGAGCAGGTTGCTGCCCGTCGTCAGGGCGACGATCAGCAGGGCGGGGACGACGACGGCCCAGGGCTGCACGGCGAGGCCGGTGCGGTTGCGGTCGACCATGACCGCCCAGTCGGCGGCGTCCGGCGCGACTCCGACGCCGAGGAAGGCGGCCGTCGCCACCAGGTAGAGCACGCCCGTGAGTCGCACCCCCGCGTCGGCGGCGAGGGTGCGCAGCGTGGCGCGGCCGACGTAGCCGACGGCCATCCGCCACCAGGTCTCGCCCTGCATCCGCAGCGCCTCGACGGCGGGCCGGGCGGCGGCCTGAGCGGCGGCGGCGCGGACGATCCTGGCGGCGTCCGGGATGTTGACCAGGGCCACGAGCAGCGCGAGTCCGACCGGGCCGGGTTCGAACACCGCCGCCACCAGCAGGATCAGCAGCAGCGACGGCACGGCCAGCAGCACGTCCAGGGGCCGCATCAGGAGTTCCTCCAGCGAGCGCCGGTGGGTGAGCGCGCTGAGCAGGCCGAGGGGTATCGCGACGGCGTACGCCAGGGCCGTCGCCGCGAGCGCGGTCAGCACCACCGGGCGACCGCCGTGCAGCACCTGCTGCCACACGTCCCGTCCGACGAAGTCGGTGCCGAGCCAGTGCCCGTCCCCGAGCGTGAAGGACATCGCGCGCGGTCCGGGTTCGCCCGCGAACAGCGGCCCCAGCAGGGCGAGTACGAGGGGTACGCCGATGATGACCCCACCGAGCAGGAATCGGGACCTCACGCGGCCACCCCCGCACGCGGTGCGAACCTGTGGGCGACCAGATCAGCGCCCAGATTGAGGACGACGGTCAGCACACCGAACACCACCGCGAGCCCCTGCACGACCGGCACGTCCCGCTCGGCCACGGCGTTGAGCAGGACCGTGCCCAGTCCGGGGATCACGAAGAGGGCCTCCACGACGATCACGCCGCACAGCAGCCAGTCGACGGTACGGGCGAGTTGCTGAGCGGCCGGAGCGAGGGCGTTGGGCAGGGCGTGCGCGTAGCGGACGCGGGCGCCCGGGACGCCGTAGCGGCGTGCGTGGACCGCGTACGGCGCCGCGAGGGCGTCGATCATGCCGGCCCGCACCAGGCGGGCCAGCGAGCAGACCGGCCGGGAGAGCAGCACGAGCACCGGCAGGACCAGCGCGGCCGGATGGGCGAGCAGGTCGGTGCCGTAGCCGACGGCGGTCGGCGGCAGCCAGCCCAGCCGGAGTGCCACCACGCCGACCAGCAGCACGCCCAGCGCGAACTCCGGGACCGCGTACACGGCGAGCGTCGCCGAGCTGACCAGCCGGTCGATCAGCCGCCCCTCGTGCCGCGCGGCCAGCACGCCGAGGCCGAAACCGAGCGGCAGCAGCAGGACGACGGTGAGCGCGGCCAGCAGCAGGGTGGGGCCGAAACCGTCGCTGATGTACTGGCTGACCGGGCGCCCGGAGGCCAGCGAGGTGCCGAAGTCGCCGTGCGGCAGGCCGGCCGCCCAGTCGGCCAGCCGCTCGTACGCCGGTCGGTCCAGGTGCATGGCCTCCCGGATCGCCGCGATGCGCGCCGGGTCGGGCTGGTCGCCGGCCAGGGCGACGGCGGCGTCGCCCGGCAGCGCCTCGGTGAGCGCGAAGACCAGCAGCACCACGGCCACGGTTTGAACTCCCCCGAGAATCAGGCGCCGGGCGACGAAGGATGTGCCACGGTATGCCGACTGTCGGCCGCGGCGCCCTCGTGGCTTGTCGCGCGGTTCCCCGCGCCCCTTGTCGGCGCTGTCGAACCGCACGTGACTTCGCCGGGCCTGCTTGGGCTTCACCCGAGCCACACCTTGTCGAACCGCGCCCAGTCGAGGGTGTTGGCGGGCGCGTCGCGCTCGACGCCCTTCACGTTGCGGGCCGTTCCGAGGATCCAGTCGGCGAAGCCCCACACCAGGAACCCGCCCTCGGTGTACAGGCGGCGCTGCATACGTTCGTACACCGCGGCCCGTTCGGTCTTGTCGCGCGTGGACTGGGCCTGCTGGTAGAGCGCGTCGAAGTCCTTGTGCTGCCACTTGGTCGCGTTGGTGGTGGAGTCGGTGAGCAGCCGCTGGGAGATGTGCGCCTCGATGGGCATGGCGCCGGAGCGGTAGCAGGCGAGGGTGCCGGAGTCGAGGACGTCGCTCCAGTAAGAGTCCTTGCTGCCCATCTTCACCTCGATGGTGACGCCCGCCTTCCTGGCCTGGTCGCGGAAGATGCTCGCGGCCTCGGTGAACCCGGCGGCGACGGCCGACGTGTCGAGGGTGACCTTCAGGTTGTCGGCGCCGGCCTGCTTCAGCAGCGCGCGGGCCCTGTCGAGGTCCTGTTCGCGCTGGGGGAGAGCGTCGGCGTAGTACTCGTAGCCCTTGCCGAACAGGTCGTTGCCGATCTCGCCCGCGCCGGACAGTGCGCCGTCGACGAGTTCCCTGCGGTCGGCGATGAGGAAGAACGCCTGCCGGACCCGCCTGTCGTCGAAGGGCGGCCGGTCGGTCTTCATGACGAAGGCCTGCATGGCGCTGTTGCGCAGGCGGACGATCTCGATCTGCCCCTGGTTCTCGTGGGCGCGGGCGGTGGTGGGGTTGAGTTCGTGGGCGTACTCGACCTGGCCGCCGAGCAGGGCGTTGACGCGGGCGGACTCCTCGTTGGCGACGACGAACTCCAGCTCGTCGAGGTACGGGGCGCCGTCCCAGTAGTCGTCGTAGCGGCGGACCACGGCCGAGCGGCCCGGGGTGAAGGAGGCGAACCGGAACGGGCCGGAGCCGATCGGCTTCTTGTCGAAGTCGGTGGCGCCCTCGGGCACGATGTACGCGCCGAACGCGGCCAGGACGTTGGGGAATTCGGCGGTCGGCCGCTTCAGCACGAACTCGATGCTCCGCTCGCCGGTGGCGCGGCTGGCGGCGAGGTCGATGGGCTCCAGGGACGCCTTGGCGCGGAACGCCTGCTTGGGGTCGGCGATCCGGCGGTAGCTGTGGAGGACGTCGGCGGCGGTGACCGGCCGGCCGTCGTGGAAGGTGGCCTCGCGCAGGGTGACCTGCCAGCGGTCGAGGGTCTTGTTCGCCTCCCACTTGGTGGCGAGGCGGGGTTCGGCGGCCAGGTCGGGGCCGTAGTCGGCGAGCTTGTCGAACAGCGCCTTGGCGCGGGCCACGTCCACGAAGAGGTTGGCCAGGTGCGGGTCGAGGGTTTCGCTGGCGCCGCCGCCGGCGAAGGCGGCACGCAGCCGTCCGCCGCGCCGGGGCTTGCCGTCGCCCTCGCTCGTGGCGGGGCCGTCGGAGGAGCCGCAGCCGGTGAGGGCGAGCGCGCCGAGGGAGGCGGCGCCGGTGGCGGCGAGGAAGCCGCGCCGGTGCAGACCGGGGAGGTTCATGAGGGTTCCTTGAGCAGAGAGGGACAGGTCAGTGGGGGGTGGTGAGGCGTGCGACGACGTGCAGCCGGTCGGCGTCGGTGGTCGCGCCGGGCAACCGGCCCTCGTGCCAGGGCGGTTCGGTGCGCGGTCCCGGGCCGTCGTGCAGCGCGAGCACCTGGAAGCCGTGCGCGGCCAGCAGGTGTCGCAGCTCCTGCGGGAAGAGCAGCCGCCAGGCGGAGCGCTGCTCCACGGGCGCCGATCCCTCGTCCGCGGTCCATGTGCGGACCCGGCGCAGGAGCTGGGCGGTGCGGTCCACGGTGAGGGTGGTGGTGGAGCGGTACTCCGTGCCCTGCCAGGTGAAGGAGTTCACCTTCGGCGTGTCGAGCAGGTCCGTGCGGCCGAGGAAATAGGCGCCGTTGCGCATCTCCGCGACGAGCAGGCCGCCCGGGGCGAGGGCGTGACGGCAGGAGGTCAGGAAGCCGTCGAGCTGGTCGTTGGTGTGGCAGTACAGCAGCGCGCTGTCCAGGCACACCACCGCGTCGAACGCTCCCCGGCCCAGATCGAATCCGTGCAGGTCGGCACGGACGTACGCGGGCCCCGGGTGGTGCGTGCGGGCGTACCCGAGCATCGCCTCGGAGAGGTCCGCGCCGGTCACCCGGCGCCCCGCGTGGTGCAGATGGGCGGCGTCGCGTCCGGTGCCGCAGCCCATGTCCAGGACGCGGGGTCCGGCGTCGTACCGCCGCAGGCAGTCCTCGGTCCAGCGGCCGGCCAGCCGCTCGGGGTCGGGGAAGCGGGCCTCGTACAGCTCGGGGTTGTCGGTGAGGAGGTTGGTGGTTGTCACAGGGGGCTCCTCAGGCCGCGGCCGGTACGGCGGTCCGCGGCGGGGTCGGCAGCGACTTCCGGCGGTGCAGCAGGGCCACGCCGAGCGCGGAGGCCAGTCCGAACAGGGCGCAGCACGCCCAGGGCAGCCAGGGGGCGTCGCCCTCCCCGGTGTCCATGGCCCAGCCGACGACGGTGTTGCCGAGGGCGGCGGCGATGCCGGAGACGACGTAGAAGATCCCGTAGTAGGTGCCGGTCAGCTCGGGGCGGCCGAAGCCGGGGATCAGCTCCATGACGAACGGCGAGGCGATCATGAGGCCGACGTAGAGCATCAGGGTGCCGAGCAGGATCGGTACGGCGTCCAGCAGCCCGGCGGAGGTGGTGCCCGCCACGGTGGCCGGCGGCACGAAGGCCAGGCCTGTCAGCAGCAGGCCGAGGCCGATCCAACGGGCCCTGCTGCCGCGCCGCTTGAGGGCGCGGGTGAGGCGCAGTTGCAGGGTGAGGTTGGCGAGGGTGCCGACGAGGAACACCAGGCCGGCGGCGCCGTCCCAGCCGGTGGCCCGGCGGGCGCCGGCCGGCAGCAGCAGGTAGAGCTGGTTCTCCAGGGTGAACAGGCCGACCATGGCCAGCGCGAACGCCAGGAACGCCCGATTACCTACGACCTCCCGCCAGTCGGCGAGGACGCCGCCCTTGCTCGGCTCGACCTCCCGCGCGGGCAGGACCAGGGCCTGCGCGACGGTGAGGACCGCGAAGATCGCGGCGGCGGTCAGGGCGGACGTGCGGAAGTCGACGAGCAGGAGCAGGCTGCCGAGCAGCGGGCCGATCAGCGCGCCGGTCGTGGCGAACACGTTGAACAGCGCGAACGCCTCCGCCTTGCGCTCCCCCGCCTCCTGCGCGAGGTAGGCCCGTACGGCGGGGTTGAACAGCGCCCCGGCAAGCCCGCTCAGTACGGACGCGGCGAGCAGCACGGGCAGCCCGTCGCCGAGCGCGAACAGCCCGAACCCGACGGCCCGCAGCCCGCACCCGGCGATGATCACGCCCCGCGCGCCGAGCCGGTCGGAGGCGGAGCCGCCGATGATGAACAGGCCCTGCTGGCTGAGGTTGCGCACGCCGAGGACGATGCCGACGACGGCCGCCGACATGCCGAGGTTCTCGGTGAGGTGGGTGGCGAGGTAGGGGATGAGGAGGTAGAAGCCGGTGTTGACGCCGAGCTGGTTGACCAGCAGGAGGCGTACGGCGAGCGGGAACCGGCGTATCTCGTGCCATGTCCTCATGCCGCCACCTCCTCGACGCCGAGCCCCGGCAGGTCGCTCGCGCGGACGAAGCCGTCGGTGCCGCCGATCCCGGTCCACGGGTCGTGCGCGAGCAGCAGGTGTCCGTCGAGGTCGGCCCAGCGGGCGCGGTCGGCGAGGTGGACGGCGGGGGCGAGGCCGAGGGTGCTGGCGGTGAGGCAGCCGAGCATCAGCGCGGTGCCGCTGCCCTCGACGGCCTCGGCGATACGCAGCGCCGCGTGGACGCCGCCGCACTTGGCGAGCTTGACGTTGACGCCGTGCACGCGTCCGGCGAGGCGGCGGACGTCGTCGAGGCTCACGGCGTCCTCGTCGGCGATGACCGGCAGCGGGGAGCGCTCGGCAAGGGCGCCCAGCGTCTCCGGATCACCGGGGGCGAGGGGCTGTTCGACGGCTTCGACACCGAGGTCGGCGAACCGGGCCAGCAAGTCGGAGGCCTGCGCCGACGTCCAGGCCCCGTTGGGGTCCAGGAGCAGCCGGGCGCCGGGCGCGGCGTCGCGGATGACGCGGACGCGCTCGATGTCGTCCTCGGGGTCGGGGGTGCCCGCCTTGACCTTGAGGACCTCGAAACCGGCGGCGGCCAGGCGCCGGGCCTCGGCGGCCGCGTGCAGGGGCGCGCAGATGCCGATGGTGCGGGCGGTGGCGGTCACGGGCGCGGAGGGCGCGCCGAGGAGGCGGTGGACGGGGCTGCCCGCGCGCTTGCCGACCAGGTCGAGGAGCGCGGATTCGACGGCGGCGGTGACGGCGGGCGGCGAGTCACCGGCCAGCTCCCCGGCCCGCAGCGCCTCCAGGGCGCTCTCCGGATCGGCGAGGCGGTGCAGGTCGACGGCCGCGACGAGGCGTTCGAGGGTGGCCGTGTCGAGGCCGTAGTAGACGCTGGTGACGGCCTCTCCATGGCCGTACAGCCCTTCGTGTTCGACGGTCAGCCACACGGCGTCACGGGTGGACATGGTGGAGCGGGAGATGCGCAGCGGCTCGGTGAGATCGAGGCGTACGGTGCGCTGGGTGGCCTTCACTGGTGTACTTCCGGGGAGTCGAGCGGGTCGGTGACACGGGTGCAGCGCACCCATCCGGTGGCCTCGGCGGCGCGTGGGTGCGGGATCTCGACGGGGCGCCGGGCCGCGTCGGCGGGGTCGATGCCGTGCGCGGTGGTGAAGTCGTCGTCGAAGACCGTGCCGAGATAGCGGTGCGGGCCGTCGGGGAAGACGGTGGCGACCACCGCGCCCGGGTGGACGCGGGCCGCCCAGGCGGAGACGAGCGCGACCGCGCCGGTGCTCCAGCCGCCGGTGACGAAGCTGCCCCGGGCGAGCCGGCGGCAGCTGTCCACCGCCTCGGCGGGGCCGACCCAGTGCACCTCGTCGAAGGCGTCGTAGGCGACGTTGCGGGGGTGGATGCTGCTGCCGAGGCCGCGCATCAGCCGGGGGCGGGCGGGCTGGCCGAAGATCGTCGACCCGGTCGCGTCGACGCCGATCAGCCGCAGGGCGGGCCAGTGCCGGCGCAGCGGGCCGACGATGCCGGCGCTGTGCCCGCCGGTGCCGACGCTGCACACCAGGACGTCCAGATGGTCGAGCTGGACGGCGAGTTCGGCGGCGAGGGAGGCGTAGCCGGTGGTGTTGTCCGGGTTGTTGTACTGGTCGGGCCAGTAGGCGTCGGTCAGGTCGGTGAGCAGCTCCCGCAGCCGGGCGAGGCGGGCCGCCTGCCAGCCGCCCTGGGGGCGGGCCGGTCGACGATCTCCAGGCGTACGCCGTGGGCGCGCAGCAACTGGCGCATGGACGGCTCCAGTTCGCTGTCGCCGACGAGCACCACGGGGTGGCCGAGTGCCTGTCCGGCGAAGGCGAGCCCGAGGCCCAGCGTCCCGGACGTCGACTCCACGACCGGCGCGCCCGGCCGCAGCTCGCCGCGCTCGCGGGCGCCGAGCAGCATCGACACGGCGGCCCGCGCCTTCATCCCGCCCGCCGCGAGCCCTTCGAGCTTGGCCCAGAAACCGGGGTGCGGGCCGGGCAGTTCGGTGCCGATCCGGACGAGCGGCGTTCGGCCGAGGAGGTCGAGCAGCTCGGGGCGCGCCGGGGCGCGCACGGCGGCGGTGGTGGTCATCGATCGCCCTCGCGGTAGCGGTGGATGATGCCGGGTCCGCCGTCCAGCCAGAAGAAGGGGTACGGCTCCGCGCACACCGCGCTCACGCCCTGCCCCAGGAAGCGGGGCAGGACGGCGCTGCCGGTCTGGGCGAACATCACCAGCTGCTTGCCGTGCCGCAGCGCGTGCCGGCGCAGTGGGTCGAAGGTGCCGTTGCCGAGCGTCATACCGGAGACGAGCAGCGCGTCGCAGCGGTCGGCGGCTGCGAGGGCGTCGGTGACGACCGGCTCGCCCCACTCGGTGACCCCGCCCTTGAGGTCGCAGGGTATGTAGCCGATCCCGCGTGAACGCAGGGCTTCCAGCAGTGAGTTGACGACACCGACGACCAGGACGGTTGCCCCGGCCGGCAGATCGAGCAACTCGACGACGGCACGCGCGCGGGTCCGTGACTTCTCCAGCGAGGACCCGGCGGGCAGGCGCACCGCGTCCGCCCCGTGGTCGGGTGTGTGCGGGGTGACGTGCATCAGGTAGGCGTCGAGTGCCGCGACGCGCACCGGCGGCAGCGGGTGGTCGAGGAGCCGGGCCACGTCCGCGCCCACACAGTCGTCGAGCGCGCTCTCGGGCAGCGCCCCGGGTTCGACGGCACAGGAGCCGACGGCCCCGGCCAGGCGCAGGCTGAGGACCTCGTTGCGGTAGCCGGTGCCGCGGCCGGTGTGCCGTACGGCCTGCCGGGTGGTGAAGGCGACGGCGATGCGCTGGGTGGCGGGGGCGGGGCCGAGTGCTCCGGCCCGGACGCGGTCCACGAGATCGGCGAGTGTCCGGTACGTCGCCATGTCGACGGTCATCGGATCACCAGCCCGGCGCGCAGCCCGGCCAGCAGGGCCTCGACGCGGTCGCGGGCACCGGGCCCGTCCGCGTCGCCCGCCATGACGTGTCCGAGGTACTCGTTGTTGCTGCCGGCCGCCTTCACCGCCCTGCCGGGCTCGGCGAGCTGTACCTCCAACACGCCGGGCGTGTCGTGGAGTCCGGTGCCGTCCAGGGTTTCGAGGGTGCCGACGGTGTGCGGGACGAGGAAGCCGATGGCCGCGCTGCGCAGCCCGGTGTCGGTGCGGCGCAGGTCTGGGGTGCGGCCGAGGGCGACGTCGACGAAGGCGGCGGCGAGGTCGATGCCGGTGACGTGGCGGACCAGCTCAGTGATGCGGTTGCCGGCGGGGCGGGGGTTGACCTCGACGACACGCGGTCCGGCGGAGGTCAGCTTGACCTCGGTGTGCGCGACCACGCCGTCGGTCAGCCCGAGCGCCTTCAGGGCACCCAGCGCGGTCTGCTCGGCGGCCTCGGTGTCGGCGGCGCTCAGGGCGGCCGGGAACATGTGACCGGTCTCGATGAAGGCGGGCGCCCCGCCGATGCTCTTGTCGGTCACACCGACGACGTGCACCGCGCCCCCGTGCGAGACGGTCTCGACGCTCACCTCGGGGCCGTCCAGCAGCTCCTCGAGGAGTACGGCGGGCGCCCGGCGCTGTCCACGCGCGTTGACCGGGAAGTCGGCCAACGCCCGGTAGGCGGCGGCGAGTTCGGCCTCGTCGTCCACGCGTCGTACGTACATGCCCGCGCACAGGTCGACGGGCTTGACGACCAGTGGGTAGCCGATCTCCCGTGCCGCCCGGGCGAGGTCCGTCCACTCCTCGTGGACGGCGAAGCGCGGCTGGGGCAGTTGGGCGTCGGCGAGGATGCGGCGGGTGGCGTCCTTGCGGCAGGCGTTCTCGACCGCTTCGGGGCCCGGCCCGGGCAGGCCGAGGCGGCCGGCGATCCGGGCCGCCGTCGGCAGGTAGTAGTCGCAGGACGTGAGCACTCCGTCGAAGCCCAGCACCGCGTGCAGCCGTTCGACCTCGGGCAGCAGGGCGTCGGGGTCGTTGGTGTCGGCGGTGACGATGTTGCGGGCGCCCAGCAGCGGATGCGCCGTTCCCTCCGGCGCCGACCGCAGATAGTGGTGCAGGTCACGAGTGAGGAACGTGAACTCGTGACCGCCCTCCCGAATCGCACGTGGCAGCAGCCTGCTCATCGAGCCGACCCAGCTCTCGACCACCAGCAGATGACCCACAACTCCCCTTTTTAGGCATGTAGTTCAGACGTCAGGGCAGCACGACGGGGCCCCGCTCGGGCAGGGCGCCGGGTTGTGCGCACGACACGTTAGCGATAATGATTCCCATTGTCATCTGACCATCCGTCCATTGTCCGGAGCACCCCCGTGCCTCTCCCCCCACGCCGCACCGCGCTGCTGTGCGTCCTCGCGGCCGCCGCCGCGACCCTGATCCCCACGAGCCCGACACAGGCCGCCGCCCCGCCCATCCGCTTCGGCGCCTGCCCCGCCTCCGTACCGGCCCCGCCCGCGCCGGACCGTGTCGAGTGCGGCAGCATCGCCGTGCCGCTCGACTGGGAACGCCCACAGGGGCGGCGTATCGAGATAGCCGTCTCCCGCGTCCGCGCCTCGGGCACACCCGCCGAACGCCGTGGCGTCCTCCTGGTCAATCCCGGCGGACCGGGCGGCTCCGGACTGCCGTACGCGGTGACGAAGCGGGCCAAACTGCCCGAGAGCGTGCGGCGTTCTTACGACGTCATAGGCTTCGACCCACGCGGCGTCGGCCACAGCGCCCCCGTCGACTGCGGTCCGATGGGCGGCCTCTTCGACAGCCCGGGCCCGGACCCGGTGCCGGTGGACCCGACGGCGGAGCGCGCCCACCTCGCCTCGCTCCGGGACATGGCCGAGGACTGCGCTGTGGGCGCGCGCGAGGTACTGCCGTATCTGTCCACCGCGCAGACCGCCCACGACATGGACGCGATCCGGGCCGCGCTCGGCGAGCCGTCGACGAGCTTCCTGGGTGTGTCGTACGGCAGTTACCTCGGCGCCGCGTACGCGGCCCTGTTCCCGCACCGGGTGGGCCGTATGGTCCTCGACAGCGTGGTGGGCCCGTGGAGTTGGTACGACTTCGATGTCGTCCAGAGCCGGGCGCTGCTGCGGCAGCGGGACCTCTTCCATGCCTGGACGGCCGCACACCCGGACCGCTTCGGGCTGGGCGGTCGTGCGGCGGACGTCCGCGAGGCCTATCTGCGGGTGCGGCGCGGGCTGGCGGAGCGGCCGGTGGAGGGTTTCGGTGCGGCGGAGTTCGACCGGGGCGTGTACCGCGCGCTGGGCCGCACCGAACGCTGGGCGGGGCTCGCCGACGGTCTGCGCGCCTACCTGCGGGAGGGGACGGTGACGGGCCTGCGCCCGGCCTCACCCTTCGACAGCGCGTCCTCGCGCAACTACGAGGCGGCGAACCGCATCGTCAAGTGCGCCGACGGGCCCGCGCCCACGCCGGACCGCATCCTGACGGACATCCGCCGCACCCGCCGTATCGACCCCCAGCCGGTGCTGACCGGCATGGAGGCGTCGACCTGCGCGTACTGGCGGCACCGCGCCACCCACCGCACCCCGCTCGGCGGCCCGGACGCGCCGCCGCTGCTGCTGGTGGCCTCGGCGCACGACCCGGTCACGCCCGTCGCGGGCGCGCGGGAGCTGCGGCGGCTGTTGCCGGGCTCACGGCTGGTGACGCTGGAGAACGACTACTCGCACGGCGTGTTCGCGAGCCGGGGGAACGCGTGCGTGGACGACACAGTGGCGGCGTATCTGGTCGACGGGGTGGTTCCGGTGAGGGATGTGCGGTGTGCGGGGCCGGGGTTGCCGGAGCCGTCAGGACGCCCGGACCACGGGTGAGCGCGGTCCGGGCATCGCGACGGTGCCCGGATCAGGCCACCGGCGCCGGATAGGTCGGGTACTCGACCCCCGAGACGTACTGGACGACGCGGACGACCTGGCAGGAGTAGCCGAACTCGTTGTCGTACCAGAGGTAGAGGATCGCGTTGTCGCCCTCGACCTTGGTGGCGCCGGCGTCGACGATCGAGGCGTGGCGCGAGCCGATGAAGTCGCTGGAGACCGCGTCGGGCGCCGTGATGAAGTCGATCTGGCGCTTGAGCGGCGAGGTCAGCGACACCTCGCGGAGGTGGTCGAGGACCTCCTCGCGGGTGGTCTCGCGGGCGAGTTGGAGGTTGAGGATCGCGATGGAGACGTCCGGCACCGGGACGCGGATCGAGCTGCCGGTGATCTTCGCCTTGAGGTCGGGCAGCGCCTTGGCGACGGCGGAGGCCGCGCCGGTCTCGGTGATGACCATGTTCAGCGGCGCGGAGCGGCCCCGTCGCTCGGCCTTGTGGTAGTTGTCCAGCAGGTTCTGGTCGTTGGTGAACGAGTGGACGGTCTCCACGTGGCCGCGCAGCACGCCGAACTCGTCCTCCATCGCCTTCAGCGGCGGGACGATCGCGTTGGTGGTGCAGGACGCGCAGGACAGGATGTCCTCGTCCGGCTTGAGGGTGTCGTGGTTGACGCCGTGCACGATGTTGGGGACGTCGCCCTTGCCGGGGGCGGTCAGCACGACCTTGGCGATACCCGGCTGCAGGTGCTTGGACAGGCCCTCGCGGTCGCGCCACTTGCCGGTGTTGTCGATGAGGATGGCGTCCTTGATGCCGTACGCCGTGTAGTCCACCGACGTCGGGTCGTCGGAGTAGATCACCTTGATCTCGTTGCCGTTGGCGACGATCGTGCTGTTCGCCTCGTCGACGGTGATCGTGCCCTGGAACTGGCCGTGGATGGAGTCGCGGCGCAGCAGCGAGGCGCGCTTGACGAGGTCCTCGCCGGACCGCCCGCCGCCGCCCCGGACGACGATGGCGCGCAGCCGCAGGCCGTTGCCGGAGCCCGCCTTCTCGATCAGCAGACGGGCGACGAGGCGGCCGATGCGGCCGAAGCCGTAGAGGACGACGTCGCGCGGCTCACGGCACTCGATCTTGCTGTCGCCGGTGGCACCGGCGACGGCCTCGGCGGTGAACTCCTCGACGCTCAGGCCGCGGTCGTCGGCCATGTACGTGGCGGCGAGCATGCCGATGTCGATCTGCGAGGGGCCGAGGTCGAGCGTGGTGAGCGCCCGCAGGAACGGCATCGTCTCGGTGACCGAGAGCTCGGCGCCGGCGATCTGGCGGGCGAACCGGTGGGCTTTGAGGATGCTGATGACCGACTTGTTCACCAAGGAGCGGCTGTGCAGCAGGACGGTGACGTCCCGCTCGCGGTGCAGCTTCCCGATGATCGGAATCATCGACTCCGCGATCTCCTCGCGGTTCTTCCAGTTGGTGAACGAGTCGTCGTTGACAGTCACGGGCCTATCTTTCGAGCTAGGTGGCGCTCATATGCTAACCGCACCCCCGATTCGATCATTCACCCGGTGGTCGGCCGACGTTCGCGAGGACCTGGCCGACCCACCCTCGGCCACCCGCTCGCGCCGGTCCGCCGTCGCCCCTGGTCAAAAACACCTGGCAGGCCTCGATGACGAGGGCTACGCTCTCCGGCGATGACGACTCACTCCGTTGGCAGATTGGGGGTCCCGTCCGCGCAAGGTGAGTGCTGATGCTCACCGCGACCGCGAACCGGGATGCCCGCCTTTCCCGCTGGCTGCGCGTGCGCGAGTTCGCCGTGCCGCCCTCCATGATCGAGACCGCGACCGCCCGCCGCCGTGCCGGGGACTGGGCGGGGGCGTGCGCCGCCGCAGGCGTCGACGTCGACCTCGACCTACGTGCCACGACACGTACCTACGGCCGGGAACTCGCGGCCCGGCTCCGCGCCGATCTGCGCCATCTGGCCCCTGACCTGTTGCGCTGGCACATGCCGAGGATCGCTCCGGACGGGCTGCTGCGCCCGGGTCTGACCATCGCCCTGGCACGGTACGACACCGGGCGCGAGGGTGCGGGCCCGGTGCACCTCGTGGCCCGTACGCCGCCGGTCTGGGCGGACGGCGGGCAGCGGATCGGACTCGCACTGTGGGACGCTGCCCGCTCCGAGGCCGGTGCCCGCCGTCACCCGCATCCCCATCCCAGCCGGCGGTTCCGCCTCGACCTGCACCGCCACCTGTGGGACGCGCGCAGGACGGACGAGCTGCGGACGCGGTCCGGGGCCGATCGGCCGCCCGGGGACGGTGCGGTGGCGGAAGCGGAACTGCTGGGGCTCGGCTGTGCACGGACCGTCCCCCTTGCCGCACTCCCGCCGTCAACCTAACCTCAATTTGTGCCGCAAATAAACAAAACCCGTTCGCACACCGCCGTGCCGGGCAACGGCAACCACCTCACCCGTCTCCGTATCGCCCTGACCACCTTCTTCGCCCTCGACGGCTTCATCTTCGCGGGCTGGGTCGTCCGCATCCCCGCGATCAAGGACCAGACCGACGCCTCCGCGAGCACCCTCGGGCTCGCGCTGCTCTGTGTCTCCGCCGGCGGGGTGGTCACGATGACGCTCACCGGACGCCTGTGCCGCCGCTTCGGCAGCCATCCGGTGACCGTGGTCTGCGCGGTCCTGCTCTCCCTCAGCGTCGCCCTGCCCCCGCTCACCCACTCCGCAGCGGCCCTCGGTGCCGTCCTGCTGCTCTTCGGCGCGGCCTACGGCGGGATCAACGTCGCCTTCAACAGCGCCGCCGTCGACCTCGTCACCGCCCTGCGGCGCCCGGTGATGCCCAGCTTCCACGCCGCCTTCAGCCTCGGCGGCATGGTCGGGGCCGGACTCGGCGCGCTGGTCGCGGGGTCCCTGTCCCCCACCCGGCACCTGCTCGGGCTCGCGGTCGTCGGACTGCTCGTGACCGCCGTCGCGGGACCGACGCTGCTGCGCCACGAACCGCCGACACCTGCGGAGCGGATTCCCTACGACGCCAAGGCCCCACGCCGGATGGACCGGCGGACCCGGGGTCTCGTGTTCGTCTTCGGCCTGATCGCCCTGTGCACGGCCTACGGCGAAGGCGCCCTGGCCGACTGGGGTGCCCTGCACCTGGAGCAGGACCTGCGTGCCTCGCCGGGAGTGGCGGCGGTGGGCTACTCCTGCTTCGCCCTCGCCATGACGGTGGGCCGCCTGAGCGGGACCGCGCTGCTCGAACGCCTCGGCCGTACCCGCACAGTGGTCGTCGGCGGTGCGACCGCGGCGGCCGGGATGCTGGTCGGCTCGCTGGCGAACTCCCTGTGGGCCGCGCTCCTGGGCTTCGCGGTCGCCGGGCTCGGTCTCGCCAACCTCTTCCCCGTGGCCGTCGAACGCGCGGGCGCGCTCGCCGGCCCGAGCGGCGTCGCCACGGCCTCGACGCTCGGGTACGGCGGGATGCTGCTCGGGCCGCCCGCCATCGGCTTCATGGCCGACTGGTTCTCGCTGCCGACCGCGCTCACGAGCGTGGCGGTACTGGCGGGCCTCGCCGCGGTGGTCGGGTTCGCGACGCGCAGGGTGGCCGGGGGTTGACGAGAGGCGCCCGGAGCCCTTGGAAGGCAGGCCGGGAAAACCGCTCTCGCTCGAGCGCACTCCATGGGGCAGACTCAGCCACGTGGAGATCGCCGAGTTCATCAACACCCTCGACATCGAGGGCCGGTTGCTTGCCGCGGCCGCCGCCGAGGCCGGGACCGGGGCCGAGGTGCCGACCTGCCCGGGCTGGCAGGTCAGGGACCTGCTGCGGCACACGGGCATGGTGCATCGCTGGGCGACCGGCCTCGTCGCCGAGGCGCGGACCTCGTACCGGCCCGGAGGGGAACTGCCCGACCTGGACGGCGAGGACCTGCTGACCTGGTACCGGGAGGGGCACCGCCGGCTCGTCGACACCCTCACCGCCGCCCCGCCCGACGTGCAGTGCTGGCAGGTCCTGCCCGCCCCGTCCGCGCTGGCCTGCTGGGCGCGGCGGCAGGCGCACGAGACGACCGTGCACCGCGTCGACGCGGAGGCGGCACGCGGCGGTACGCGCGCGGAGATCGCCCGCGACTTCGCGCTGGACGGCATAGACGAACTGCTGCGCGGCTTCCACGCCCGCCGCAAGAGCGCCGTGCGTACCGAGGAGCCCCGGGTGCTGCGGGTGCGGGCGACCGACGCGGACGACGCGGTGTGGACCGTACGGCTGTCAGCGGAACCGCCCGTGACGGAGCGGGGCGACGCCGGTGCCGCCGACTGCGAGATCGGCGGACCGGCCGCGGCGCTGTATCTCTCGCTCTGGAACCGGCTGCCGTTCCCCGAGGTCAGCGGGGACAGCGCGCCCGCCGACCTGTGGCGGGAGAAATCGGGGATCGTCTGGGGCTGATGCCCGGGCCCGTGGCGTGGGTCAGTCCGTCAGCATCCGGGTCAGCACGGCCCGCTGCACGGGCAGCACCTCGCCGTGCAGGGCGCGCCCCTTGTCGGTGAGGACCACGCGGACGCCGCGCCGGTCCTCGGAGCACATGGCGCGTTCCAGCAGCCCGTCCTTCTCCAGCCGGGCGACCAGCCGGGACAGCGCGCTCTGGCTGAGATGGACCCGCTCGGAGATCTCCTGGACGCGCAGGGAGCAGGCGCCGGAGTCGGAGGTGGAGCCGGAGGCGAGGACGTCGAGCACCTCGAAGTCGCTGGCGCACAGGCCGTGTTGGTGCAGTGCGCGGTCTATCTCGCACTGCGTGCGCGCGTGCAGGGCCAGGATGTCCCGCCACTGCTCGACAAGCGCCTGCTCGGCCTTCTTCGCCGCCATGACGGCACCGTAGCAGAGAAATGAATTTATTGCGCCGGAATTAAATGCGCTTGCATTGAATGTATGCGCATGTAGTGTCCGGGTCATGACCTCTCCGCTCACCACCTCGGCGTCCGAGGGACGCTGGACCCCGCGGCTGTGGGGCACCCTGCTGGTGCTCTGCGCCGCGATGTTCCTCGACGCGCTGGACGTGTCGATGGTCGGCGTCGCCCTGCCGTCCATCGGCGCCGACCTCGGCCTGTCCACCTCGGCCCTGCAGTGGGTCGTCAGCGGCTACATCCTGGGCTACGGCGGCCTGCTCCTCCTCGGCGGACGCACCGCCGACCTGCTCGGCCGGCGCCAGGTCTTCCTGGTGGCCCTGGGTGTCTTCGCTCTCGCCTCACTGCTCGGCGGCCTCGTCGACTCCGGCCCGCTGCTGATCGCCAGCCGCTTCATCAAGGGCCTGAGCGCGGCCTTCACGGCCCCCGCCGGCCTGTCGATCATCACGACGACGTTCCCCGAGGGTCCGCTGCGCAACCGCGCCCTGTCCATCTACACCACCTGCGCCGCCACCGGCTTCTCGATGGGCCTGGTGCTGTCCGGCCTGCTCACCGAGGCCAGCTGGCGCCTGACCATGCTGCTGCCGGCGCCGATCGCCCTCATAGCCCTGATCGCGGGCCTGAAGCTGCTGCCGCGCAGCGCCCGCGAACGCGACCACGACGGCTACGACATCCCCGGCGCCGTCCTCGGCACCGCCTCGATGCTGCTGCTGGTCTTCACCGTGGTGCAGGCACCGGAGGTCGGCTGGGCCTCCGCCCGCACACTGTTGTCCTTCCTCGCGGTCGCGGTCCTTCTGACGGTGTTCGTCGTCGTAGAGCGGCGCTCGCCCGGACCGCTGATCCGGCTCGGGGTGCTGCGCTCGGGCACCCAGATCCGCGCCCAGCTCGGCGCGATGACCTTCTTCGGCTCCTACGTCGGCTTCCAGTTCCTGGTCACGCTGTACATGCAGTCCCTGCTCGACTGGTCGGCGCTGCACACGGCGCTGGCGTTCCTGCCGGCGGGCGCGCTGGTGGCGCTGTCGTCGACGAGCGTGGGCTCGATCGTCGACCGGTTCGGCACCCAGCGGCTCCTCGCGGTGGGCTTCGCGCTGATGGTCGTGGGCTACGCGCTGTTCCTCGGTGTCGACCTCGACCCGGTCTACGCGGCCGCCATCCTGCCGAGCATGCTGCTGATCGGCGCGGCCTGCGCACTGGTCTTCCCGTCGCTCAACATCCAGGCCACCAACGGCGTCGACGACCACGAACAGGGCATGGTCTCCGGCCTGCTCAACACGTCCGTGCAGGTCGGCGGAGCGATCTTCCTCGCCGTGGTGACGGCGGTGGTGACCGCGGGCGCCCCGGCCGACCCCACCCCACAGGCCGTCCTCGACAGCTACCGGCCGGGACTGATCGTGGTGACGGGCATCGCCGTCGCCGGCCTCCTCATCGCCCTGTCCGGCCTGCGGACGAAGCGTGCGCAGCAGACGGTCGTGGTCGCCCAGTCCCTGGTGAAGGAGACGGAAGCGGAGCGCGAACCGGTCCGCGACTAGGGGGACGTCTCCCAGGTGCGCCCGGCGGGGCCTGCTTGCTCCGCCGGGCGCACACCTGTTTGATGCAGGTCATGGAGACTTACGGGGGACGGCGTACTCAGGCCGAGCGGGACGCGATCACCGTCGAGATCGGGTACGCGCTGTGCAGCGCGGCGTTCGCGGCGGCGGTGGTCTTCGGGGCGGTCGCCGGTCCGGCGTGGCTCTTCGAACTGCCCCGCGTGGTGGAGACGTCGCTGATCCGGGCGGGGCTGGTTCTCGGGCCGGTGCTGTTCGTCGTACGGGTGATCGCCGTGCTCGTCCGTTTCCGGCGCGCGGCTCAGCCCAGCCAGCCCGGCCGCACCAGCCCCGACTCGTAGGCCAGCACCACCAGTTGAGCCCGGTCGCGCGCGCCCAGCTTCACCATCGTGCGGCTGACGTGCGTCTTCGCGGTGAGCGGGCTGACGACCAGGCGGCGGGCGATCTCCTCGTTGGACAGGCCGATGCCGACCAGGGCCATCACCTCCCGCTCCCGCTCGGTGAGTCCGGCGAGGGCGTCGGCGGCCGCGGGCTCCTTGGAGCGGGCGGCGAACTCCGCGATCAGCCGCCGCGTCACGCCCGGCGAGAGCAGCGCGTCGCCCGCGACCACCGCCCGTACCGCGCGCAGGAGTTCCTCCGGCTCGGTGTCCTTGACCAGGAAGCCGGAGGCACCGGAGCGGATCGCCTCGAAGACGTACTCGTCCAACTCGAAGGTGGTCAGCATGACCACCTTCACGTCCTTCAGGGCCGCGTCCTCGGTGATCCGGCGGGTCGCGGCCAGACCGTCGAGGACGGGCATACGGATGTCCATCAGGACGATGTCGGGCCGCAGTTCGCGCACCGCGCGCAGCGCCTCCTCGCCGTCGGAGGCCTCCCCGGCCACCTCGATGTCCGGCTGCGCGTCCAGCAGCGCCTTGAAGCCGGCCCGGACCAGGGACTGGTCGTCGGCGAGCAGTACGCGGATCACCGGTCGTCGTCCTTTCTCGTCAGCGGCAGGGTGGCGAGCACCCGGAAGCCGCCGTCGGGTCGCGGGCCCGCCTCGATGGTGCCACCGAGCGCGGCCGCCCGTTCCCGCATTCCGGCCAGTCCGTTGCCGCTGCCGCCCGCGTCGGCGCCGGTCGCCGGCCCGTCGTCGTCGACGCGCAGCCGTAGCGCGCCGCCCGACTGATCGAGGTGCACGCGCGCGTCCCGCGACCCGGAGTGCCGTACGACATTGGTGAGGGCCTCCTGGACGATCCGGAACGCGGCGAGGTCCGCCCCGGGCGGCAGGCGGGGTGCCTCGCCCTCGACCGTCACCGTCAGTCCGGCGCTCGCCGCCTGCTCGACCAGCTCGGGCAGCCGGTCCAGACCGGGCGCCGGGGCGCGCGGCGCGTCGCCCGGCGTGCGCAGGGTGTCGAGCACCTGGCGGACCTCGCCGAGCGCCTCCTTGCTGGCGTCCTTGATGGTGGTGAGCGCCGTGCGCGCCTGCTCCGGGTCGCTGTCGAGGAGGGCGAGACCGACGCCCGCCTGTACGTTGATCACGGAGATGCTGTGCGCGAGCACGTCGTGCAGTTCACGCGCGATCCGCAACCGTTCCTCGTCGGCCCGCCGCCGCGCCGCCAGCGCCCGCTCGGCGCGCTCCCGCGCCCACTGCTCCCGCCGGATCCGGGCCAACTCCGACAGCGCCACGATCGCCACCACCCAGGTGGCGATCACGATCTCCTGCGTCCAGGAGGCGGGGTCGTCCCCGGACGGGGGCAGCCACCGGTAGAGCCAGTGCGCCACCAGCACATGCGCCGCCCACAACATCCCCAGCGCCGCCCAGGCGGCCCTGCGATGCCCGGCGACGATCGCACTGAAACAAGCGACGGCGACGGTGAGCAGCACGGGCCCGTACGGATATCCGGCGCCCAGATACAGCGCGACAGCCGCCGCGTTCCCGAACACCACGGCCACCGGGAACCGCTGCCGCCACAGCAGCGTCCCCGCCGCCACCACCAGCAGCACGCGCGCGAAGGGGTCGAGCGCCGCCCGCTCACCCTGCTGCGCGTGCGCGGCGAAGCCGGAGCCCATCAGCACGAAGGCGGTGAGCAGCACGGTGGAACGCCACGGCCACCGGCCCTGCCGCTCCTCGTCCCAGCGGCCCGGCCACGGCGGCCCGTGCCGCCACCACCCGCCGCGACGTGCCCACTGCTCCTCCATGCCCGCCACGCTAGACCGCCCCCACGCCGCAGGGCGTCAGCCGGGCGAGGTGATCACGCGTACTCCCGCGGAAGTACGTCCCCCTGCCCGCCCCTCTCCCGGATCCGTACCCGAGTCCCTCGCAGGTCCTTCGTCAGGACGCGGACCTGCTGCCCTTGCCGCCGGTGCGGTTGCCGGTGTCGGCGCCGGTGCCGGTGCCGGTGCCCTGACGGGCGGGCGCGGCTCGGCCCTCCTGCGGGAAGACGAGGCCGACGGTGTGGGCAAGTTGGCCGACGGCGTGCCGGAAGAACGGCTCACGGTCCTCGACGATCCTCGTGAACTGCCCGAACACCTCGAACCCCACCAGCCCGTACAGCTGCGACCAGGCCGCCACCAAGGTCACCACCACCTCGGGCGGCAGGTCGGGCGCGAGATCGGCGGCCATCCGCACCGCCTCCGGGCGTAGCTCCTCCGCCACCCGCGGCTTGGCCACACCGAGCCCCCGGTGCGCGTCCCGCACGATGGCGATGAGCAGATGCCCGACGCGGGCGGCGGGCGGGACGGTGGTCTGGGGGGCGGTGTACCCGGGAACGGGGGAGCCGTAGATCAACGCGTACTCGTGCGGATGCGCCAACGCCCAGCCGCGCACGGCCTCGCAGACCTTCATCCAACGCTGCACGGGGCCGGCGTGCGCGACTTCGCCGTGCGCGGCTTCGGCGGCGGCGCCGAGGGAGTCGTAGGCGTCGATGATGAGCGCGGTGAGCAGGTCGTCGCGGCTGGGGAAGTAACGGTAGACGGCGGAGGAGACCATGCCGAGCTCGCGGGCGACGGCGCGCAGGGAAAGCTTGGCGGCACCTTCGGCCGCGAGCTGTTTGCGGGCCTCGTCCTTGATGGCCGCGGTGACTTCGATCCGGGCTCGGGCGCGGGCGCCGTGGGGGGTGCTGTGGCTGGTCATGGGGGGAGCTTTCCATGTTTTGGAGCGGTGCACACGATTGAGAGCGGTGCTCTCAGAGCATCGCTCTTCGAGTGGAGCGCAGCCCTTACTTCAGAGCGCTGCTCTTACTTCAGAGCACCGCTCTTGCTTCAGAGCACCGCTCTCTCTCAAACTGAACCCCAAGCGAGAGCACCGCTCTCACTGCCAACCCAGGAGCACTCCACATGTCCACGCACGTCCAGAAGCCCGGCTGGTTCACCGTCAACGTCTTCAATCGCACGGTCGCCTGGCTGACCCGCCGCGGCATCAGCATCTGGGGCTCCCGCGTCCTGGCCGTGCGCGGTCGCAAGAGCGGCAGCTGGCGCACCACCCCGGTGAATCTGCTGACCGTCGACGGCCGCCAGTACCTCGTCGCACCCCGCGGGCACGTCCAGTGGACGCACAACATGCGCGCCGCCGGCGGCGGGGAGTTGCGGCTCGGCAGGAACGTGGACACGTTCACCGCGACCGAGGTCGCCGATGACGACAAGCCCCCGCTCCTGCGCGCCTACCTCAAGCGCTGGAAGGCCGAAGTGGGCGCCTTCTTCAAGGGCGTCGGCCCCGACTCCTCCGACGAGGAGCTGCGCCGCATCGCCCCCGATCACCCCGTCTTCGAGATCACCTACACCGACACGACAAGCGCCGACGCCTCCAAGGACAGCAGCGCCAAGGACCCCGGCGCCACGCACCTCAAGAACTGATCTCGCCGGTCTCAGCCGTCGCACCACCCGCAGACCGGCGGTCCAGCGCGGTCAGAGCGCGCTGGGCCATCGGATGCGTACGGACGATCTCGCCCAGGGACGTGGCACCCCGCGTAATGTCCTTGAACGCCTTCCAGGCCGGCCGGAACCCGGTCAGCACCGCGTGGAAGAGCCCGGGCCGCCGCTCGAACACGGTCAGCAGCCGCTTGCCGACCGCCATCTCCACACCCAGCCCGGCCTTGATCGCGAACGCGTAGTTGAGGGCCTGTCGGCGCGTGTCCACCGCGTCGTGCGCCTCCGAGATCCGGACCGCCCACTCCCCCGCGAGCCGCCCCGACCGCAGCGCGAACGAGATGCCCTCGCGCGTCCACGGCTCCAGCAGCCCCGCCGCGTCCCCGCACACCAGCACGCGCCCCCGCGACAGCGGTGAGTCGTCGGCGCGGCAGCGGGTCAGGTGGCCGGAGGAGATGCTCGGCTCGAATCCGGCGAGCCCCAGCCGCCCGACGAAGTCCTCCAAGTACCGCTTGGTCGCGGCGCCTTCACCGCGCGCGGAGATCACACCCACCGTCAGCGTGTCGCCCTTGGGGAAGACCCATCCGTAACTGCCCGGGATCGGGCCCCAGTCGATGAGGACCCGCCCCTGCCAGTCCTCCGCGACCGTGTCCGGCACCGGAATCTCCAGCTCCAGGCCAAGATCCACCTGGTCGAGCTTGACCCCGACGTGCGCGCCTATCCGGCTGGCGCTGCCGTCCGCTCCGACCACGGCCCGCGCCAGCAGCGTCTCACCGCCCTGCAGCACGACGGCGACCGTGCGCCGGTCCGGCACCGCCGACCCGTGCTGCTCGACCCGCGAGACCGTGACGCCCGTACGCAGCTCGGCGCCCGCCTTCTGCGCGTGCTCGACGAGCTGCTGGTCGAACTCGGGCCGGTTGATCAGCCCGAAGAGCATCTGCTTGGAGCGCCGGGTGCGGCCGAAGCGGCCGTTGTTGGAGAACGTGACCGCGTGCACCCGGTCCCGCAGGGGCAGTTCGAACCCGGGCGGCAGCGCGTCGCGCGAGGGGCCGATGATGCCGCCGCCGCACGTCTTGTAGCGGGGCAGCTCGGCCTTCTCCAGCAGCAGCACACGCCGCCCCGCGACCGCCGCCGCGTAGGCCGCCGAGGCCCCCGCGGGTCCCGCGCCCACCACGACGACGTCCCACACCTGCTGCCCGCCGTCCGCCGAAGAGTTCTCGCTGCTCACGATGGTCTACTGCTCCCGATCCGCCGCCTGCCGATCTGTCCCCCGCATCCTACGGCGGTGATCGCCGCAGGCCGCTGTGGGAGGATCGGCACCGTATGCGCCCCGCACACCAGGGCGCGCCTACACTCGCGCGGTCAGAGGTGCCCAAGCGCACCCGGGCATCTGCCGACCGCGCAGACCCGTACGGACCCCGTACGGACCCCGTACAGAGAAGTACAACGTCGCACCTACGAGGAGCGTGCCCATGTCGTCGAATCCGGTCGCCGAGACCGTCGCCTCGCTGATGCCCAGGGCGAAGGCGGAGCTCACCGAGCTGGTGGCCTTCAAGTCGGTGGCGGACTTCGACCAGTTCCCGCGCAGTGAGAGCGAGGGCGCCGCCCGCTGGGTCGCGGACGCGCTGCGCGCCGAGGGCTTCGAGGACGTGGCGCTGCTCGACACCCCGGACGGTACGCAGTCGGTGTACGGCTACCTGCCCGGGCCGGCGGGCGCGAGGACCGTGCTGCTCTACGCCCACTACGACGTGCAGCCGCCGCTGGACGAGGCCGGCTGGACCACCCCGCCCTTCGAGCTGACCGAGCGTGACGGCCGCTGGTACGGCCGCGGCACCGCCGACTGCAAGGGCGGTCTGATCATGCACCTGCTGGCGCTGCGCGCCCTGAAGGCCAACGGCGGCGTGCCCGTGCACGTCAAGGTGATCGCCGAGGGCTCGGAGGAGATGGGAACGGGCGGCCTGGAGCGGTACGCCGAGGAGCACCCGGAGTTGCTGGAGGCCGACACGATCGTGATCGGCGACGCGGGCAACTTCCGCGTCGGTCTGCCGACGGTCACCTCGACCCTGCGCGGCATGACCATGATCCGGGTGCAGATCGACACGCTCGAAGGCAACCTGCACTCCGGCCAGTTCGGCGGTGCCGCGCCGGACGCGCTCGGCGCGCTGATCCGCGTCCTGGACTCGCTGCGCGCGGAGGACGGGTCGACCACGGTGGACGGGCTGACCGGCGAGTCGTCGTGGCAGGGGCTGCAGTACGACGAGGAGCAGTTCCGTGCGGACGCCAACGTGCTGGACGGGGTCGGCCTGATCGGCTCCGGTACGGTCGCCGACCGGATCTGGGCGCGTCCGGCCGTGACCGTGCTCGGCATCGACTGCCCGCCGGTCGTCGGCGCCACCCCGTCCGTGCAGGCGAGCGCCCGCGCGCTGATCAGCCTGCGGGTGCCGCCGGGCGTGGACGCGGCGGAGGCGACCAAGTTGCTCCAGGCGCACATCGAGGCGCACACGCCGTGGGGCGCGCGGGTGAGCTCCGAGCAGATCGGCCAGGGCCAGGCGTTCCGCGCGGACACGTCGAGCCCGGCGTACCAGGCGATGGCCGACGCGATGGCGGTGGCGTATCCGGGCCAGGAGATGCAGTACGCCGGCCAGGGCGGCTCCATCCCGCTGTGCAACACCCTCGCCGCTCTCTACCCGCGCGCGGAGATCCTGCTCATCGGCCTGAGCGAGCCGGAGGCCCGGATCCATGCCGTGAACGAGAGCGTGTCCCCGGAGGAACTGGAGCGGCTCTCCGTGGCGGAGGCGCTCTTCCTGCGCAACTACGCGGCGAGCTGAGCGCCGTCACCGCCTGACCCTGCGGAGGGCTCCCGACCGGCTCAGGCCGACACGTCGGCAGTCCCCGCAGGCCTCCCCTCGACCAGGGCGAGCGCCGGATCGAGGACGAGGGACGACATGGGCGCGGCGGCCGGGGTGAATTGCATCCCCGCACGACATCCCGACGCACCGGCCGGCGTGATTACATCCCCGCACGACAGCCCGACGCACCGGCCGGAGTACGGCCGACGCCCGCCCTCAGCCGACCGGTATCCCCGCCTCCAGATAGAGCGCCGCCCCGCGTTCCCGGGCGCGCAGTGCCCAGCGCAGCCGCTCGTAGCGGACCGGCGGCAGCAGACCGGCCGCCTCCTCCTCGGTGACGAACCGCCAGCCGCGCAGTTCGGGACCAGGCAGCAGTACCTGCCGTGCCGCGGCGGCGTCCAGGCTGCCGCCGTCGAAGAGGAGCCGCAGACCGCCGTACCCGGGAGGCGCGGGCGGCTCCCAGTCGACGACGAGCAGGCGCGGTACGTCGTCCAGGTGGATGCCGGTCTCCTCGGCGACTTCGCGGATGCCGGCGCGGGCGGGCGCCTCGCCGGGTTCGACGACGCCGCCGGGAAACTCCCAACCCGCTTTGTAGGTGGGGTCGACGAGCAGCACGCGGTCCTGTTCGTCGAAGAGGAGGACGCCGGCGGCGAGTGTCTCGGCGGTGGGTTCGGGGGTCTGCACGATGTCGCAGACGGGCACGGCACCGGAGTTGACGGCCTCGAAGATCCGGGCGGCGGTCTCGTACGGGGTGAGGGCGCCGTTGTCGACGGGGTGGGCGTCGGCGGTGAGCCAGGAGGCGAGGGCGGCCTTGTAGGTCTCGATGTGGTCGTACGACCACTGCCGGATCCGTATCTCGCCGTCGGGCAGGTCCGGCGGTATCTCACGGTGGGCTATCCGCTCGCGCAGTATCGTTTCGGCCGGGGCGAGCAGCACATGCCGGACGGTGATGCGGCGGGCGGCGAGGCCGCCGAAGATCTCGTCGCGGTACTCCTGGCGCAGCAGGGTCATGGGCACGACGAGCGTGCCGCCGAGTTCGGCGAGCATCGCGGCCGCCGTGTCGATGACGAGGCGTCGCCAGATCGGCAGATCCTGGAAGTCGCCGACCTCGGCGAGGCGTTTGGCCGGCAGCAGGTGCGTGAGTGCGCCTCCGATGACCTCGGGGTCGAAGAGCGTGCTGTTCGGGATCAGGTCGATCAGTTCCCGTGCGGTGGTGGTCTTCCCCGCACCGAACGTGCCGTTGATCCAGACGATCACGATTCCCCCTCTTCTATTGGCCCCCTGTGCCTTGCCCGCTCCACCCTGCCACGGAAACCAGCCCCAGTTGAGGGTGCACAAGCGGAAGCGCCGGCACCCGTTTCCCGGGGCCGGCGCTTCGCCGTGTCGCTGTTGGCCGCCTCAGCGGACGCTGTCGGCCGCCTCAGCGGCCCTTGTGGCTCCGCTTGCCGCTGTCCTCGTCGCTCTGGGTGCCGCCGAGCGCGCCCTCGTTCAGCTGCAGGCTTTCGTTGGCGATGGTCTTGTCGAGCTTCTTGAGCGTGTCCCCGACGTTGAGGCCGCTCATCCCGTCACCCAGGGCGTGGGAGGGGGTGACCGCCGCGACGACGAACCCGGTGGCGAGGGAGGCGATGGCGAGCATGCTGCGCTTCTTCATGCCCCGATCAACTGACGTACCCCGTCCGGGGTCACGCATCAATAACGTTCCATCGGCCCGGGTGAACGTTCCTGCCCACGCGCCCCTCACACGCCTGCCGCCGCGGCGTCCGCCCTCCTGCCCAGCACCGCCGCGGCGGCCCCCACCAGCCCGGCGTCGGTGCCCATCTGGGCGGGCACGACGGTCAGGTGCTGGACGAACGACAGGGTCGCGTAGTCGGCGAGGGCCTTGCGCAGCGGCGCGAACAGCACGTCGCCCGCCTTGCCCACTCCCCCGCCGATCACGGCGATGTCGATCTCGACCAGGGTCGCGGTGGCCGCGATGCCCGCGGCCAGGGCCTGGGCGGCGCGCTCGAAGGAGGCCACGGCGACCGGGTCGCCCGAGCGCGCGGCGGTGGCCACCGCGGCGGCGGAGGTGTCGCCGTCGGGGCCCGGCAGCCAGCCGGCCTCCAGGGCGCGGCGGGCGATGTTGGGACCGCTGGCGATGCGCTCCACGCAGCCGCGCGAACCGCACGGGCAGGGATCGCCGTCGAGGTCCACGCTGATGTGGCCGATGTGGCCGGCATTGCCGGTGGGGCCGGCGTGCAGGCGGCCGTCGAGGACCAGGCCACCGCCGACGCCGGTGGAGACGACCATGCACAGCGCGTTGTCGTGGCCGCGTGCCGCGCCCTGCCAGTGCTCGGCGGCGGTGATGGCCACGCCGTCGCCGAGCAGCTCGACGGGCAGCCCGCCGGTCGCCGCCCTGACCCGGGCCACCAGCGGATAGTCGCGCCAGCCCGGCACGTTCACCGGGCTGACCGTGCCCGCGGAGGCGTCCACCGGGCCCGCGCTGCCGATGCCGACCGCGTCGGCGCGGCTCCACAGCGGCGATGCGGTGAGCTCGCCGATCACCTCCTCCACGGCCCGCATCACGGTCTCGCCGTCCTGCCGGGCGGGCGTGGGGCGCTGGGCGCGCACCACGATCCGGCCGCCGCCGTCCACCAGCGCGCCTGCGATCTTGGTGCCGCCGATGTCGAGCGCGGCCACGAGGTCGGTGTGCATCAGTGTCGAATCCCCGTTCAACCTTGGGAAATGGGCTGGCCGGCCCATCGGTGGGGCGCGGGCCGGGGAGTGCGCTGGACAGTCTCTCCCGCTTCTGACAACGTTGTCCAGGCTCTATGCTCGACGCCACATCCTCATACAAACCATGGACCGACGCATCCCCATGGACCACAGGACAGGACACCGCACCGTGCCCGAGACCCACCGCCTCGCCGGAAGCCGCTACGGAAACCGGCCCACCATGAAGGACGTAGCGGCCCGCGCCGGAGTCGGACTGAAGACGGTTTCCCGGGTCGTGAATGGGGAACCGGGGGTGACCCCGGAGACCGAGCGGCGCGTCCAGGAGGCCATCGAGGCGCTGGGTTTCCGCCGCAACGACAGCGCACGGGTGCTGCGCAAGGGCCGTACGGCGAGCGTCGGTCTCGTCCTGGAGGACCTCGCCGACCCCTTCTACGGCCCCCTGAGCCGCGCCGTGGAGGAGGTGGCCCGCGCGCACGGCGCCCTGCTGATCAACGGCTCCAGCGCCGAGGACCCGGACCGTGAGCAGGAGCTGGTGCTGGCGTTGTGCGCGCGGCGGGTGGACGGGCTCGTGATCATTCCGGCCGGGGACGACCACCGCTATCTGGAGCCCGAGTTGAAGGCGGGTGTCGCCACGGTGTTCGTGGACCGTCCGGCCGGGAAGATCGACGCCGATGTCGTCCTGTCGGACAGCTACGGCGGCGCCCGGGACGGCGTCGCGCACCTGATCGCGCACGGGCACCGGCGGATCGGGTTCATCGGCGACATGCCGCGTATCCACACCGCCGCCGAGCGGCTGCGCGGCTATCGGGCGGCCATGGAGGACGCCGGTATACCGGTCGAGGACGCCTGGATGTCCCTGGGGGCCACGGATCCGCTGCGGGTGCGGCGGGCGGCCGAGGAGATGCTGTCCGGCTCCTCCCCCGTGACGGCTATCTTCGCGGGCAACAACCGGGTGACGGTCACCGTGATCCGGGTCCTGGCCGAGCAGCCGCGCCCCGTGGCGTTCGTCGGGTTCGACGACATCGAGCTGGCGGATCTGCTCCAGCCGGGCGTCACGGTCGTCGCGCAGGACGCGGCGGCACTGGGCCGTACCGCCGCCGAACGGCTCTTCCGCCAGCTGGACGGCTCGCTGATCGTCCCGGAGAAGATCGAACTGCCGACCCGGCTGATCACCCGCGGCTCGGGTGAGCTGCCGCCGACGGACTGAGCGGCCCGTGGACGACCGGGCGCAGCCTGTTGATCACCGCACCCTGGAGGCACTCGGCCTCGCCGAGGTGCCCCGCGAGCGGCCGCTGAGCTATCCGGGCGCCCGGCCCCGGGAGTCGGGGCTTCTGGACGGGGACCGGATGCTGCCGCTGGAGCGGCTGGTGCACGAGGACCGGACGCCGGTGCTCGCCGTCGGCTCCAACGCCTGTCCGGGTCAACTGCGCCACAAGATGCGCGAGTTCGGGATCGGCTCCCCCATCCCGATGGTGAAGGCCCGGGTCACCGGCATCGACGTGGGTGTCTCCGCGCACGTGAGCCGCATGGGGTATGTCTCCGCGTCGCCGGTCAGCTCCCCCGGTTCCTTGAGGGAGTTGTTCGTCATCTGGCTGGACGCCGAGCAGCTGGCGGTGGTGGACGCGAGCGAGGGCGTGCCCCTGCCCCACGGCAACTACGAACGGGCCTGGCTGCCCGCGCCCGACGTACGGATCGAGGTGGCGGACGGTACGACGCTGCCGGGCGCGTACGTGTACGTCAACCGGCACGGCGTCCTCCGTGACGGCACCGAGGCGCCGCGCACGCACCCCGGCCAGCGGGCGCTGCTGACGGAGCTCCTCGTCGCGCTGCCCCGGTTGCGGGAGATGTTCGGGGCCACGCCCGAGCAGTTCTGTGCGCGGGCGCGGGCCGACCGGTGGTTGTGCGCGCGGGGCACACGGCTGTTCGCCGAGGAGAAGCTGGTGACGGCGTCCGGGCTGGAGCGGTACGTGCGGGCTCAGCAGACCGGGAGGCCGGGCACCGGGGCGTCGTTGTCGCCGCCCTGGATGTAGACGGCGCTGACGTAGACGTCGGCGTTGCCGCTGTCGTCGTCGGTGCGGCCCCACCAGACGTTGGTCCACTCGCCATGGGTCTCGCGGCGGCCCAGGTTCTGCTGGCAGTAGAAGTAGTTGGTGCCCGCGTTGAGGACGCCGACCTCCGTGCCGGAGGCGGTGTAGGACTTGGCGGTGCGCCAGACCGTGCAGTTGTACTTGCCGCCGCCTATGGAGTGGCAGGCCGGTGCGGGAGTGGTCTCGGTGCCGCCGCCGCCCGTCGTACCGCCGTCGCCGGAGCCGCCGCCGGTCGTCGGCGACGGGGAGGGTTTGGGCGGTGGCGTGTCCTTGGGAGCGGGTGCGTCCTCGTCGCCGCTCGACTGATCCGCGCTGGGCGTCCTGTCGTCGGCGGCGCCCTGCTCGGAGGGTTTGGCGTCGGCCGAGCGGTCGGCTTCTTCGGAGCCGGTCGCCGAGGGGGCGGCCGTGGCGCGGGCGGTGGATTCGGTGGGCCGCGCACCTGCCGTCGCCTCGCCCGGGCCGTTGTCGAGCATGACGACCGTGACACCCGCCGCCGCGAGCACAACGACGACCGCGGCAGCGGCGAGCAGCGTACGGCCCTTGCGGCGGCGGGGCGAGGCAGCGGTCATGGGGCCGGTGGGGGCGGAAGTGCTGGACGAGGTTCGGCCGGAGGGACCGCCGGCGCCGAAGGCTTGCGGGGCGAAGCCGGGTTGCGCGGGCGCACCAAAGCCGTGGGGGCCGGGGCCGGTGTGCGCGGACGCAGCAATACCGTGGCGACCGGAATCCGCCTGCACCGACGCACCACAGCCATGGCCGCCGAGATCGGCCTGCGCGGGCGCACCGAAGCCCTGGTGGCCGGAATCGGCCTGCCCGGGCTCGCCAACGCCCCGCGCCCCCGGCCCCATCTGCGCAGCTGCGCCAGACGCCGCCGAGGCCGACCCCGTCTGCGCAGACGTACCCGTCGGCTCGCCGAGCCCCTGCCCGCCGCTCCCGCCCTGCGCCACCCCACCGGACGCCCCCCGCACCGGCCCGAACCCGGGCGGCACCGCTGGAACGCTCAGTTCCGTCTCTGCTCGGGCCGTCGGCTCCTCCCGCGAGGTCGCCTGCGCCGCCCCGCCCCGCAGCATCGCCGTCGGCTGGTCTGCGGCAGGTGAGTCCGCGACCCCCTGCAACAGCTCCCGGGCCTCCTCCGCCTCCGGCCGGGACTCCGGGCGCTTGTCCATGAGGCGGCCCAGGACCGGGCCCAGGGGACCGGCGCGCCGCGGTTCCGGCAAGGGCTCGGCGACGATCGCGGTGAGGGTCGAGTACGTCGACGTACGGCGGAACGGGGCGGCGCCTTCGACAGCCGCGTACAGCGTGGCGCCGAGGGCCCAGACGTCGGAGGCGGGGCCGGGATCGGCGCCCTGGGCTCGTTCGGGGGCCAAGTAGTCGAGGGAACCGACGAGTTCGCCGCTGCGCGTGAGATGGGTCGCCGAGCCATCGCCGGGGTCCTCCATCGTCGCTATGCCGAAGTCCGTCAGCAGCACCCGCCCTGAGCGGTCCAGAAGGATGTTGCCGGGCTTGACGTCACGGTGCAGCACACCGGCGCGGTGGGCGGCGGCCAGCGCGTCCATGACCTTCGCGCCGATCCCGGCGGCCTCGCGCGGGTCGAGGGTGCCCCGGTCGCGCAGCACGTCGTCCAGGGAGGGGCCGTCGACCAGCTCCATCACGATCAGCGGGCGGCCGTCGACCTCGGCGATGTCGTGCACGGCGACGACCCCGGGGTGCCGCACCCGGGCGGCGGCGCGGGCCTCGCGCTGCATCCGCAGCCGCAGGTCGGCCAGTTCGGGCCCGGCGGCGTCGGTGTAGGTGCGCAGTTCCTTGACGGCGACCTCACGGCCGAGCACCTCGTCGACCGCTCTCCAGACCACCCCCATGCCACCCC
This sequence comes from Streptomyces spinoverrucosus, assembly GCF_015712165.1. Classification (NCBI taxonomy): domain Bacteria; kingdom Bacillati; phylum Actinomycetota; class Actinomycetes; order Kitasatosporales; family Streptomycetaceae; genus Streptomyces; species Streptomyces spinoverrucosus. Next base: position 297,530 of record NZ_JADPZX010000002.1, read on the forward strand.
GGCCGAGTTGCGCCACCACGCGATAGCGTCCGGCCAGCAGCCGTCCGGCCCCGTCCGCCTGTCCGTACTCCCCCGAAGACACCGCTGCCCCGTTCCTATGTCCTGTGCGACACGTTCATGAGTGCCGTACAGACTACGGGGCAGCGCCGACAACAACGGGCCCAGGTGGCGTCTGTGACAGGCCCGCTGCCTACTGCGCGGACGCCGTCAGGTCGCCCCGTCGGGGCGCGGCGAAGCCTTCCAGGTCGGCCCGGGTGAGTCCGGTCAGCCGCGCGACCTCGGCGATGTCGAGGGCACCGCAGTCCAGGCCGCGCAGCAGGTAGCCGCTGAGGGCCTTGGCGGTGGCGGGCTCGTCCATGACGTCGCCGCCGGCCCGGTTGGCGTACCGGGCGAGGCGGCCGGCGGCCTGCTCGAAGCCCTCGCGGTAGAAGGCGAAGACGGCCGCGTACCGGGTGGGGATGTGGCCGGGGTGCATGTCCCAGCCCTGGTAGTAGGCGCGGGCCAGGGCGCGGCGGGTGAGGCCGTAGTGCAGTCGCCAGGCGTCGTGGACCTTCTCGGTCGGGCCGACCGGCAGGACGTTGGTGGAGCCGTCCGAGACGCGGACGCCGGTGCCCGCGGCGGCGACCTGCATGATCGCCTTGGCGTGGTCGGCGGCGGGGTGGTCGCTGGCCTGGTAGGCGGCCGAGACGCCGAGGCAGGCGCTGTAGTCGAAGGTGCCGTAGTGCAGCCCGGTGGCGCGGCCCTCGGCGGCCTGGATCATCCGGGCGACGGTGGCGGTGCCGTCGGCGGCGAGGATGGACTGGCTGGTCTCGATCTGGATCTCGAAGCCGAGCCGGCCGGGCTCCAGCGCGTGCGCCTTCTCGAACGCCTCCAGCAGCCGGACCATGGCGGTGACCTGCTCCGGATAGGTCACCTTCGGCAGGGTGAGGACCAGCCCGTCGGGCAGCCCGCCGGCCCGCACGAGGCCGGTGAGGAAGATGTCGAGGGTGCGGATGCCCCGGTCCCGTACCGGCGCCTCCATGCACTTCATGCGGATGCCCATGTAGGGGGCCGCGGTGCCGTTGGCGTACGCCTCGGCGATCAGGCGGGCGGCGCGGGCGGCGTCCCGGTCCTCGTCACCGCCCTGGTAGCCGTCCTCGAAGTCCACGCGCAGGTCTTCGATCGGCTCCCGCTCCAGCTTGGCGCGCACGCGCGCGTACACGGGCCCGGCGAGGTCGTCGGCGAGTCCCAGGGCGGCGGCGAAGGACGCGGCGTCCGGGGCGTGTTCGTCGAGGGCGGCGAGTGCCTGGTCGCCCCAGGAGCGGATGGTGTCGGCGGCGAAGGCGTCACCGGGGACGTAGACGGTGTGGACGGGCTGGCGGGTGCCGGGGTCTCCGGGGTAGCGGCGCTCCAGTTCGGCGTCGACCGGCGCGAGCGAGGCGCTGATCTCCTCGCTGACCGTGCCCGCGAGGCTCGTCGCGACCTGCTCCTGCTGGCCCTGACCCATCCCACACCCTCCTATTTTCCGCTCTGCGGAATCAACAATCCGTAGAATGAAGTTATCCGGGGACCTTCCCCCTGGTCAACACCGCTTCCTCACCGGGCCACCCCGACCTTTCGGCATGTTCACGCTCATCTCATGAGGCGGTAGAACACTTCGGTACACCGACTCTCCTGGCCGCCCCATCGAAGGAGCCCCGTGCCGAACCAGAGCCGAGTCACGCGCCGCCTGGGCCTGAAGACCGCGTTAGCCGCGGCGGCCGCCCTGCCCCTCTCCAGTACAGCACTGTCGTCGTCGGCCACCTCGGCGGAGGAGCCCGACCTCGTGCCGGCGGTGAAGCGCACCAGCCTCCGACTGGAGACCATGTCCTTCAACCTCCGCTTCGCCGGCACCACCGAACCCAACAGCTGGGCCGCCCGCAGACCCGTGATGCGCGAGCTGCTGCGCCGTGAGCGTCCGCACCTCGTCGGCACCCAGGAGGGCCTCTACCAGCAGCTGCTGGACATCGAGTCCGACCTCGGCCCGCACCACGACTGGATCGGCACCGGCCGAGCGGGCGGCAGCCGCGACGAGTTCATGGCGGTCTACTACGACACCCGCCGCCTCGCCCCGCTCGAGTACGACCACTTCTGGCTCTCCGACACGCCCGACCTCATCGGCTCGAACACCTGGGGCGGCGGCTCCATCCGCATGGTCACCTGGGTCCGCTTCCGCGATCTGCGGGACGGCGGCCGGGAGTTCTACTTCCTCAACACCCACCTGGACAACCGCAGCCAGGACGCACGCGCGCGTGCCGCCGCGCTGATCGCGCAGCGGATCGCCGGGCTGGACCGCTCGCTGCCGCTGCTGGTGACCGGCGACTTCAACGTCGCCGCGCACAAGAACCCGGTCTACGACACGATGCTGGGCGCCAGGCTCACCGACACCTGGGAGTCCGCCGCGCAGCGCAGCGCCCTGTACGCGACCTTCCACGGCTACCGGCCGCTGACCC